>JAKLKA010000057.1 GCA_023150915.1 Polyangiaceae bacterium | reverse complement strand
GCGCGGCGGGCGCGGCGGGCGTGGCGGGCGCCGGCGGCGCGGCGGGAGACACCGGCACCGGCGGCAGCGGCGGGTCCGTCGCCACCGGCGGAAGCCCGGGGGCCGGCGGCAGCGGCGGCACGGGCGGTGCGGGCGGCGCCAAGACCAACGACTGCCCGCGGGTCGAGGTGAGCGTGGCGGCGGGCGCCACGCTGAACGTGCGCCCCACACCCGCGACCGCCGGGGCCGCCGTCGGAACGCTGCCGAACGGCGCCATCGTCGACGTGCTGGCGCAGGTCCAAGGCGAGGCCGTGAGCGGCAACAGCCTCTGGTTCCAGATCCCGACGCCCAAGGGCTACATCTCGGCGGCGTTCGCCACCTGCACGCTGAAGCAGCCGCCGGTGGTGACGGCACCCGACGGGTACTACCTGCCGCTCACCTGCGGTACCTCCGCGAAGATCGCACAGGGCAACAACGGCGGCTTCAGCCACCAGGGCAAGGCGTACTACGCCTACGACTTCTCGATTGGGCTGAACACGCCGATGGTGGCCATGGCCGACGGCGTGGTGAAGTACCTGTACGACAAGACCGGGCCGGGCGACCCTTGCTACAACGGTGGCGGCTCGTCGTGCTATCCCTACGCGAACTACGTGGTGTTGAAGCACGGCGACGGGAAGCTCACCACCTACAAGCACCTGAATCACGTGAAGGTCGCGCTGGGCCAGAAGGTGAAGCGCGGCAGCGTGATCGGGCTCTCGGGCTCGACCGGCTACTCGACGGGGCCCCACGCCCACGTGATGCGCATGGACGATTGTGGGCAGTACTCGTGCCAGTCGATCCCGCTGAAATTCGTCGATGTGGGCGGCGATCACGTGCCGGACACCGGCCAGATCGTGAAGAGCGGCAACTGCCCGTAGCGCTCAGCGCACGACGAGCGCGAACGGCAACGCGGCCAGCGCCGTCTCGCCGGCCATGAGCGGAGCGAGGGCCGACAAGAACGGCCGCACCTCGCTGGGCGCTGCCGTCAGAAATGGCGCACGCGCCCGCACGACGCGCAGGGCGGCCTGCTCGACGGCTTTGGCATCGGCACCCTCGCCGACCAGCAGGGTCTCGATCAGGCTCTCGTCTCGGCCCACGACCACCACCGGCGCCCGCGCGTCGAGCTCGCCCAGGTCGCGCGCGATCTCCAGAGAGCGGGACAGCCCGCCCAGCTCGTCGATCAGCTTCTTCTCCAGGCCCTGCTTGCCGCTCCAGATGCGTCCCTCGGCCGCGGCGCGTACGGTGTCGAGGGGCAGGCCTCGGCTCTCGGCGACCCGTTCGAGGAATAGCTGGTACACCTCTTCCATCTGCTTTTGCACGCGCTGGCGCGTCGGGTCGTCCCACTTGCTCAGCGCCGACAGGTAAGCCGCGCGGGACGCCGCTCCGGGTTCCGGGCTCGCGGGGAAGGTCACCGTATTCACGCCGTGCTCGGCCAGCGCCTCGCTGAGCACCAGCTTGCCTCCGAAGACCCCGATGCTGCCCACGATGCTGGTGGGCTCGGCCACGATGCGATCGGCAGCGCACGCCATGTAGTAGCCACCGCTCGCGGCCATTTCGCCGACCGAAGCCACGATCGGCTTCTTCTTCTTCAGCTCGCGCAGCTCGTACCACAACAGGTCGCTCGCAAGCGCCGAGCCGCCCGGCGAGTCGATGCGCAGCACCACGACCTTGACCGCGTCGTCTTTGGCCAGCTTCCGCAGCGTCTTCGACAGCGCCTTGGCGGTGATGCCTCCGCTGTCGAGCATGCCGCCGGGAGCCATGCTGATCGAACCCTCGGCCGGCACCACGGCAATGTGCGGCCGCCCCGCCGCGCCTTCGTCGGCGCCCGACAGGATCCGGATCAGCTCGCCGATGTCCGGACCCTCGGAGGGCTGGCTCTTGCTGCCGAAGACCGAGCTCACGCGGTCCACGCCCGCGCGCTTCTTGGCATCTTCCAGGGCCTCGGCTTCGTAACCGATCTCGTCGACCAGCCCGCGCTCTTTCGCCTCGCGCGGCGACCAAGGCCCATTCTCCATGTCGGCGCGGGCCGAGCGCCCCTTCCTCGACGCGTCCACGCCGTCGAGCCAGCTCTGGCGGATCGACGCCAGCGTCTCGGTGAGCGCCAGCTTGGCCTCGTCGCTGGGCCCCTCGCGGGTCAGCGGCTCGGGGCCGCTCTTGAACTTCCCCGCGTGCAAGAAGTCGGCGCTGACCTTGAGCTTGTCGAGCGCAGGCTTGAAGTAGACCATCTGGCCGGCGATCCCCACCGAGGCCACCTCGCCCGCGGGCGACAGCCACAGCCGATCGCACCCCGCCAGCGCCACCCAGGCCGTTGCGTTGTCGAGGCCGTGCGCGTGGCAGACCACGGGCTTGCCCTTCTGGCGGAGCCCGCCGAGCAGTGTGGCGATCTCTTGGGCCCGCGCGAACCCCACCGCGCGCTCGCCCAGCCGGACGAAAACCCCCTTGGCGTCCTGATCGTCGCGCACGCGCTCGAGCGACCGCACGAGCCCGGTGTACGTCCGCGCCGCGGGCAACGGGAAGAACCCACCCTCGGTGGACTCGGGCACGCCGTGCGACAGATCGAGCTCGACGACCTTGCCCGCCGCCTTTCCGAACAGCGACGTCGCCGGCGACTTGCCAGGGGTACCCGTCCACGTGCGGGGGCGCCCCTCGCAGGCAAGTGAGACCCACGCGCCCAGCACCAGCGCCAGGGCAGCGCGCTTCACTTCTTGGTCTCCGGCAGATCGGTGGTGTCGATCTCTGGCTTGTCTTCCTTCTTCTCGGGGGCCTTGGGCTCGGGGGGCTTCTCCGGCGGCTTCTCGGGGGGCTTGTCCGAGGCCGCGGGCGGCGGCGTGGGCGCCGCTTCGCCCTGACTGATGCGCTGCGCGGCATGCTGACCGTAGCTCGATGACGAGCCTGCCTGGTCCAGCACGCGCCGGTAGAGCACCAACGCGCCCTTGCGATCACCCGAGTCCCACTTCTGATCGGCCCGTGCCACCAGCGCCGGCAAGTAGGTCGGGTTCTCTTTGAGAACCTTGTCGTACATCTTGGCCGCGGCTTCAGGGTCTTTCTTGGCCTTGGCCACGTCGGCCAGACCCGCCATCGCCTCGGTGTTGCCCGAGTCTTTGGCCAAGACCTCGTTGTACAGCTGCTCGGCCTTGTCATAATTGCCGGCCTTGTGGGCGGCGGCGGCCTGCTGCAGCTTGACCCGGAAGTCGTTGGGGCCGCCCTTCGGGCCTTCGTCGTCCAAGATGACGCCCTTGCCCGAAGTGTCGAGCAGCGGCAGCGACGTGGGGTCGACGGCAACGACCTCGCGCGCGGCGTCGGCACCGGCATCGGCCGTGGTCGCGTGGCGCTTCACGAACGCCGCCAGGTCGTCGTACAGCGGGTGCCCCTCGGCACGCGCCTGGTGCTTCTCGAGCTCGCTCTGCGCCTGGTCGACCTGGCCCGCACGCACCAGCGCGTACACCAGCGCGGCCCGCGCCCGCCCCAGTGCGCGCTCGCCCTGGGCAG
Source organism: Polyangiaceae bacterium (assembly GCA_023150915.1). Classification (GTDB taxonomy): domain Bacteria; phylum Myxococcota_A; class Polyangia; order Polyangiales; family Polyangiaceae; genus JADJKB01. The sequence continues at coordinate 69,771 of JAKLKA010000057.1, read as the reverse complement.
CGCTGCGCAGACGATCGACCACGCTGCTCCAGACCGGCTGAGCCTCGGCCAGATCGAGCACCGCCAGCACGTACGCGTTCTCGCCCGTGGGGCTCGACGCGAGCGGCGTGACGTGCGCGCGTGCCTCTTTCAGATCGCCGGCGAGCCGCGAGATGTCGACCCGCGCGCGGACAACCGCGGGGTTGTCCGGCGCAACGGCCACGGCGCGGTCCAGCGCCTCTTTGGCCTTGCCGACTCGGGCGCCGAGCTGACGATGGGTGGTCTGGATGGTGGCCTTGTCGGCCGGATCGAGCAGCCGCAACTTGAGCCACAGGGTATCGGCGCGCACGGCTTCGAGGCGCGCCAGCGCGGCCAGCACCGAGGGCTCCTTGTCGGCCAAGACCGACGCCTTGTCGAGCTCGCCCCGCGCACCTTCGTAGTCGCCGTCGTCGAGCTTCTTCTCGGCTTCGGTCAGGAAACCGGCGACCCGCGCGTCCGCGCTCCCCGCTGGCGCGGGCGTGGCCTGGCGATATTGCTCGAGGTAGCGGCGCCCCACGGTCGCTGCCAAGAGCACGGCCACGCCAGCGATCACCAGGCCGGCGATCCAGCGAGTCCGCAGTCGGCGCGAGTGCGGCTCGGGCATGTAGAGCGACGCCTGCTCGGGGCGGTAGCTGCCCACCCGGGCCTCGCTGGGTGTGGGCGAATAGTCGAGGTCGGGAACCGACTCGCGAATCGTGACGTTCTTCGGGACCGCGGGCGGCGCGACCTCGGCGGGCAATGGGTTGCGCGGCAGGGTCGGCGGCTCGACATCCGCCGAGGGGTCGGTCTTGGCCAGGGCATCCACGCGGCGCGCAGGCTCGCTCGACGTCTGCGTGGGCGCGTTGGTATCGGGAATGTTCGGTGGCAAGACCGGCGGCGGTGGCAGGGGCCCGCCGGGTAGGGGGCCCGCGTACGACCCGGCGGCGGGGGGCGCGACGCCGGCGAGGGTGCGAGCCTGGGGCGGTGCGCGCAAGCTGGCGCCGGCGCGACCGTGAAAGAACGGCTCGAGCTCGGCGATGGCTCCCAGCGGGCGTGGAGACTGGCTGCCGCGCGCGAGCAGATCTTCGGGGCCGACCTGCCGCTGGGCAATGCCCCGCTGCAGCTCACGCAGCGACGTGTACACCAGCTCGCGCCCGCTCGCCGTCCTCACCACCCAGCGCTCGGGGACGGCTTGCTCGCGCGATGGGTGCACCTTGAACTGGAAACCACAATTGGTGCACTTCACCGTGGTCCCACGATCTGAGACCAGCGCGTCGTCGAACTCGTATTCGGTTCCGCAACGACCGCAGCGGACGTCCATCGAAGTGCCTCGGAAAAGCGGCAAAAAACTTAGCATGGGGGCCGGGGTTCGGGGGACTTTCGGGAGGCGCAGGTGCCGCCGCTCCCATCAGCCGCTTGTCCCGGCCGCGCCGCTTGCTACGCTGGGCACGCGATTCGGCTCGAAAGAGGCTCGATCATGAAACGTGCGCTGCTCATCGGTTTGTCGCTCTTGTCAGCGGCGCTGCTGTCGGGTTGCCCGATCTACCCGGAAGAACGTCTCTTCTGCGAGACCAACCTCGATTGCCCCGCGGGATACGCGTGTGACGGCGACACCGGCTACTGCCGGGTGGTGGGCGGCACCGGCGGCGCGACAGGGAAGACCTGCGACGCCCCGAAGGATTGCGGCTTCAACCAGACCTGCAGCTCGAAGGGCGTGTGCAAGACCGGGGACTGCTCCTTTCACGGCTGCGTGACTGGATACACGTGCGTCGTCGACCAAGGCACGTGGGCGTGCGTGTCCGGTAGCAGCGACGCAGGCGCGGACGCAGAGGCCGGAACCGGCGGCACCGGCGGCACTGGCGGCACCGGCGGCACCGGAGGCACCGGAGGCACCGCGGGGACTGACGCCGGCGACGGCAGCGCGGGCGACGACGGCGGCTCCGACGCCACCACCGACGCGGCGTCGGACGCCAGCGACGCGGCGAGCGACTGAGCGGAGCTCACTTCACCACACGCAACCAAGGGGGCAGTGGCTTCTTGCCCTTGGCCGCAGGCGGATCGGACGGCGCTGCGCGCGGCGAGCTGGCATCCGGAGTGGTGGAGGCGCGCGGAGCGTCTTCGCTGATCCCTTCGCCGGCGGCGATGGGCGCCGGCGCGGGATCGCTGGCGACCTCGGCGAGCGCCGGAATGGGGGTCTTCGCCGGCGCGGGTTCGGCGGGCGCCGGCGCCCCGTCCACGGAAACGGCGCGCAGATGGGCGCGCTTCGCCGCCTTCTCTTCCACCGCAGCGGCGGCCTTTGCGGCCTGGGCCGCGACCTCGGGCGGGATGTCGTCGGGCCACACCATCGCGCGGCCGTCCGAGCCGACCAGGGCGTAGACGGCCTTCCACGGCAAGAGGCAGAAGAACGGTGAGCGGTTGAAGCTGAGCGTGCACGAGATGCTGTCGTCGTTCACTTCCAGATCACGAATCGGCACCGGCATGTTCAGGCCGATCTGCAGCACCAGATGCGCCTGCTTCTTGAACCACTGCGGAACGTGCACCTCTTCCGGTCGCGGGTCGAGGTGAACGAAGACGTCGCTCTGCTCGAGCAGAGCGAGCACGACGTCTTTCTTCGCGGGAAGGCGCTGCTCGTCGGTGCCCATCGGCCGAAGCAAATACCCTCGTGCGTGCGACAATGCCAGCGTGACGGCTGTTTTCGGCCGCCGCTCGGCACGGGCTGCCGGGCGGCCCGAGGCCTGTTATCGTTGGACAATGCGCCCAATTCTCTGGTCCCTCGTCGCGCTTCCCTGGGTTCTGACCGCGACCAGCTGCGGCGGGGAGGGCAGCGGCGGGGGCGGGAGCAACGCTGGCGGCACCGGTAACCTGGGCGCCGTGGGCGGGGGCGGCGCCGGCGGCAGCGGCGGCGCCGTGGCCGGAAGCGGCGGCCTGGCCGGAGGCGGCGGCACGGCGGGCAGCGGCGGAGCGGCCGGCAGCGGGGGCAGCACCGGCGGCAGCGGCGGCAGTGGCGGAAGCACCGGGGGGACCGGCGGGACCGGCGGGATTACCACCCCACCCGCCACGCTCACGAAAGGCGCGCCCGATCGCTTCTTGCTCAAGGGCGCGGTGATCACGCCCACGGGCGCCATCGCCGGCGAAGTGCTGGTCGAGAGCAAGAACATCACCTGCGTGGCGGCCTCGTGCAGCGCCCAGTCGGGCGCCACCGGCGCCACCGTGATCGAGACCCACGGCGTGATCGTGCCCGGGCTGATCGATCCCCACAATCACGGCCTGTTCAACCTGTTCGACGAGACCGACTGGACCCCGCAGAAGCTGTACACGAACCACAACCACTGGACGGACCCCGCGAAGGAGCCGCGTTACACCCAGACGGTCGACGCGAAGCAGGCGCTCGAGTCGGCCTCGGGCCCCAACGTTGCGTGCGAGATGAACAAGTTCGCCGAGACCAAGGCGCTGATCGCGGGCACCACGTCGTTCTTGGTCGCCGCGGGCGAGCGCAAGTGCTTCGCGTCGTTGGTGCGCACCATCGACACCGCGTACAACGATCTCGAGACGCCGAACATCGATCCGGTTCGCACCGCGATTGCCGTGCCCTCGGGCAGTGACGCCACCACCGTGTGCAACGCGGTCAAGGCCGGCGACACGTTCGTGGTGCACGTTGCCGAGGGCACCGACGGGCCGGCGTTGAACGAGTTCAGCTCGCTCACCAACGCCGCCAGCGGCTGCCTGATCAATAGTCGCGTCACTCTCGTGCACGGCACGGCCCTGCAAACCACGCAGTTTCAGACCATGGCCACGGCGGACATGGGCCTGGTCTGGTCACCCAAGTCCAACGTGTTCTTGTACGGCTCGACCACCGACATTCCCGCGGCGATGGCGGCGGGCGTGAAGAAGATCGCGCTCGGGCCGGACTGGGCGCTGGGCGGCAGCGTGAACATGCTCGACGAGCTGCGCTTCGCCGACGGTTACGACGACTCGAAGTGGGGCAACAAGCTGACCCCGAAGAAGATCGTCGAGATGGGCAGCATCGAAGGGGCGCGCGTGCTGGGGGTCGAGAAGTACGTCGGCTCGCTCGAGGTCGGGAAGCGGGCCGACTTGTTCGTGGTGCCGGGCAACGTGAGCAACGCCTACGACGCGGTCCTGGCCGCCACCCCCAGCACCGTGCGCGTGACCATGGTCGACGGCCGCGTGCTGTACGGCGACAAGGCGCTCGAGGCGGCAGGCCCGGCCACCCCGGGTTGCGAGGCGCTGCCGCTCTGCGGGGTCGACAAGTTCCTGTGCGCGGCCGAGGCCACGACTGCCGACAAGCTGAACCAGACCTACGCCGAGTACCGCGCCGCGCTGGTCAGCGCGCTCAAGACCTACGACGACACGGTGAAACCCGCCGGCGGCCCATTCTCGCCCATCACCTCGCTGACCAAGTGTCCGTGAGGGTCACGGCTTGACGCAGGCAGCCTTGCAACCCAGGTACGCCGCGGCCGCGTTGGAGCGGCGGTACTTGTCTGCCGCCGCGGACTTGGGACCGCCCGCCTGGTCGACCTGGTTCCGGCAGGGGAAGGTCGCCTCGGCGAGGTCGCAAGCCAGCGTGCCGACGCAGCCCGCCACAGTCTAGGCGCCGGCGGCGCGGCGCCCGCTGCTTTCGTGCCGACCCCGTTGCCCGCGCACGGCTTGCACGCAGCGCGCCCCGGCACGCAGCCCGTGCCGGGGCGGTGGCGGCGCGATCGGGACCGCGCGCTGGCACAGCCGATGCAGCCCCCCGGGAAGGAGGCGACATGTTCGACCCATCCCGACGCCTCTTGATTGGGCTCGCGCTCTTGGGTTGGCCCTCGGCGCTGAGCGCGGACGAGCGGCCGCTGTTCTCGTTCTTCTACGCGTTCGATTGCCCGCACTGCCACAAGGCCAAACCCTTCGTCGCGAAGCTCGAGAAGCAGCACCGCGACCTGCGCTTCGAGTCGTGGGAAGTGAAGAAGGACCCTGAAGGGCGCCGGCGCTTCGTCGCCGAGGTGAAGCGACTGAAGATCCGCGAACCCGGCGTGCCGCTCTTCGTCTGCGGCAACACGCACGTGATGGGCTGGGTGCCGGGTGAGACCGAGAAATGCGTTCGGAAGATGATCGCGCAGTGCAAGGGGGCACGGTGAAGCGTGGGTGGCTGCTCGTGCTACTCCCGCTGGTCGTGTTGTGGGCCACGGTGGTGCGCGCCGCCCCCACCGATGGTTCGATAGAGGACGCCGACGAAGACTGCGTCAAAGAGGTGGGCACCTGCCCCATCGACCTGTCGGATCTCGACGACGCGCCCGACGCCAGCGCTCCCGCCCCAGCGGCGACGCCCCCAGCCGCTTCGAAGCAGCGCCTGGTGTTCTTCTGGGGGGTCGGCTGTCCACACTGCGAAGCGGCGAAGCCCTTCGTCGACGCCCTTGCGCGGGACGCGACCCTGGATGTCGAGCGCGTAGAGGTGCGGCAAGACGCCGCGGGCCGCACGCGCTTCATCCAGACGATGAGCGAGCTGGGCGCCGGAGCGGCGGGGGTCCCGACCTTCGTCGTCGGGCGTGCCTACGTGGTCGGCTATGGCGGCGCGTCCACGGAGGCCGAGGTGCGAGCGGCGATCGCACGCGGCGGAGCGCCCCCGACCGAAAGCCGTGTCCGGCCGGTCACGCTCCCACTGCTCGGGGACGTCGATCCGACTGCGATCTCGCTGCCGACCTTCACGCTCTTGATCGGCCTGGTCGATGGCGTGAACCCATGCGCAATGTGGGTGCTGCTGGTGCTGCTCAGCATCTTGGTGCACGTGAAGTCGCGCCGGCGGCTGCTGCTGTTCGGCGGAACCTTCGTGCTCGCCTCGGGGGTCGTGTACTTCGTGTTCATGACCGCGTGGATCGGCGTGTTCTCGCTGGTCGGCCTGTCGCGCCCGGTCACCCTCGTGCTGGGGCTGGTGGTGCTCGGCATGGGTCTGATCAACCTGAAAGAGCTGTTCTGGTTCAAGCAAGGCGTGTCCCTGATGATCCCGGACAAGGCCAAGCCGACCCTGTTTCGTCGCATGCGCGCCATCGCCGCCTCTGCCAGCTTGCCTGCTGCGTTCCTGGGCATCAGCGTGCTCGCCTTCCTGGTGAACTTGATCGAGCTCGGCTGCACGCTGGGTCTGCCGGCGGTGTTCACGCGGATCCTCACGCTCCGGAGCGACTTGTCCGGCGTTGCGCGCTTTGGCTACCTGGTCTTGTACAACGTGGCGTACGTGATCCCGCTGGCGGTGATCGTGGCCGCCTATGCGCTCACGCTGCACCGGCTCACGCTGAGTGAGCGCGGCGCCAAGCTGCTGAAAGCGGTGAGCGGCGTGCTGCTGGTGAGCTTTGGGCTGTTGTTCCTCTTGGCGCCAGGCGTGCTCAGCTGACTACAGCGCACCCTTCACCGCGGCCACCACCCGTGCGACGTCCGGCACGCTCAGGCACTCGAGGGCCTTGTTGTAGGCGATGGGGTGGTCGCCGGCACCGATGCGAACCGGAGCCGACGCGAGCAGGCCGTGCGCCCGTGTCGCCACCCGTGCCACCACCTCGGCCCCGAAGCCGCCGCGCACCGGGCTCTCTTCCAGCGTGATCAGCCGCCGGGTCTTCTCCACCGAGGTGAGGATGGTCTCGGTGTCCAGGGGCACCACGGTGCGCGGATCGATGACCTCGACCTCGATGCCCTCCTTGGCGAGCGCTGTCGCGGCCTCGAGGGCAACCTGCACCATGTACGAGAGCGCCACCAGCGTGACGTCGCCGCCCGAGCGCACGACCTTGGCGACGCCGAGCGGGGCCACGTCGTCGGCGACGGGGATCGCGCCCTCGGTCAGGTAGAGCAGCTTGTGCTCGAAGAACAGCACGGGATTGTCCGAGCGAATCGCCGCCTTGAGCAGCGCGCGGCAGTCCCGCACCGTGCCCGGTGCGGCGATGATCAGGCCCGGGATGTTCATGAACCAGGACTCGAGCGACTGCGAGTGCTGCGCGGCCATGCCCAGCCCGGCGCCGCCCGGCGTGCGCACCACCATTGGCACCGAGTACTGCCCGCCGGACATGTAGCGCAGCTTGGCCGCCTGGTTGACCAGTGGGTCGGCACACACCGTCAAGAAGTCCGAGAACAGGATCTCGGCCACGGGCCTGAGACCGTTCATGGCTGCTCCCACGGCCCCGCCGACGATGGCGTTCTCGCTGATGGGTGTGTCGCGCACGCGCCGCTTGCCGAAGTCCTCGACCAGGCCCTTCGTCACCGCCAGGTACCCGCCCAAGGTGATGTCCTCGCCCAGCAAGAGCACGCGCGGGTCGCGCTGCATCTCTTCGCGCAGCGCGCGGTTGATGGCCGCCGAGGCGGTGACCGTCTCGTAAGCCCCCGCTGGCGCTGCCTCCGCGCCCTTCGGCTCGGGCGAGAACACGTGGGTGATCAGCGCCGACGGCTTGGGCTCGGGCGAACGGCGAGCGAACTCGATCGCTGCATCGACGGCCAGGCGCGCTTCTTCGGAAAGCGCGTGCGCCTTCGGCTCGTCGACCACCTGCTCGGCGACAAGGCGAGCCCTCAGCTGAGCACACGGGTCCTTGGCCTTCCAGGCTTCGAGCTCGGCCGGGCTGCGATAGCTCTGGGCGTCGCCCTCCATGTGGCCGCGCCAGCGGTAGGTCACGCACTCGAGCAGCGCCGGCCCCTGGCCCGCGCGGGCGCGCGCCACCAGATCGCGCGCCGCCCGGTGCACCTCGCCGACGTCGTTGCCGTCGACGGTGACCCCCGGCATGCCGTAACTCAGAGCGCGCTCCGAGAGCCGAGCCAGCTGGGTCGAGCCCGCCTGGGGCGTGAACTCGCCGTAGCCGTTGTTCTCGATCACGAACAGCACCGGCAGCTTCCACACCGACGCCAGGTTCAACGCCTCGTGGAACATGCCCTGGTTGGTGGCGCCGTCCCCCATGAACGCCACCGCCACGGCGTTGCGCTCTTGGTGCGAGAACGCCAGTGCAGCCCCCAGCGCCATCAGCGGCGACGCGCCCACGATGCCGTTGGCGCCGATGGCGCCCACGCTGGCGTCGGTCACGTGCATGCTGCCACCCTTGCCCGCGCACAGCCCGGTCTCTTTGCCGAAGATCTCGGCCATCATGCGATCGGCGGGCGCCCCCTTGGCCAGCATGTGCCCGTGCCCGCGGTGCGTGGTGGCGATCACGTCCTCGCGGCGCAGCGCGAAGCACACCCCCACCGCGACCGCCTCTTGCCCGGTGCTCAGGTGAATGGCAGCCGTGGGGAGCGCGCCGGCGTGCCACTCGGACGCCAGCCGCTCTTCGAGCTCGCGGATCAGCAGCATGCGCCGCAGCATCTCCACGCGTAGCAGCTGCTCGTCTTCGGGCAGGGCGCTCGCCTGGGTCGCCGGCACCACGGGCTCGGCCTGCGTCGGCGGACGCGTGTCCTCGGGGCCACGAAGCGCCTTCACGCCGGGGCGACGGAAGCGAGTCAAGAAGCGCTTCCAGTCGAGACGCTGACGCTTCGCGCTCGGGGCGCTCACGTCCGCCAGCCCCAGCTCTCGGAGCACGTCGGGGTAGATGCGAAACGCCGGACGAATCGCCGGTAGCAGCTTGAGCGCGCCCGCCACGTCCCCGCGCGCGCGCACGCGCCCGGTGGCGATGGCGCGCACCGGGTTCAGCTCGCCCAGCCAGAACTCGTGGGCGGTGTCCGACGACTGCACCATCTCGACGTCGGCGGCGACCCGCTCGGTGGTCGAGAACTCGGCCGGGCGGTGCTTCAGATCGAAAGTGAGCACCGAGCCCAGATCCGGATAGCGAAAGCGCACCACGAGCGCGGTGCTGGTGAGGGGGTCGGCGACGTCCGGCGTCGCCATCAGGCGCTCGAACAGGCGCGCCATCACCCGCTCGAACTCGGCACGGTCGGTGAACTTGCCCATGACTCACCCCACCACGGCCGCGCGCGCCCCCAGCACGGGCAGGCGCCTGGGCGCCTTGAGCTTGGCCCACGACACCACCGGCTCGAGATTGCCCCCGCACACCTCCGAGATCTCGACGCGATGGATCGAGACGCACTTGTGACAGCTCTCGCCCTCACGGCCGGCCAGCGCACGCACCCGCGGGTGGCGCAGCACCTCGTCCAGCGTCGTCTCTTTCAGGTTGGCGATGGGGCGCGTGCCCCAGTGCATGCAGTCGACCACATCGCCATTGGCCTCGATCGGCAGCATGAACTTCGGCCAGTGGCAGTGGTACTCGGGCGGGCCCTTCTGCATCATGTTCAGGTGGGTGTTCGAGTTGAGAATGGGGTAACCCTGTCGCTTCAGCTGCTGCAGGAAGCCGAAGGCCTCCGCCAGCTCGTCCTGCGAGGGCGCATACCGCGAGAGGCCGGCGTCTCCGCCCTCGGTGGCTGCCTCTTCGCGCAGCCCGTTGAACACGCCCAGGACGCCCAGCTCCGCGCACAGCTCGGCCAGCCCGCGCAGCGTGGGCCGATCCACGTTGGCCTTCTGCAGCGTGCACACGAAGAGCACGGTCTTCTTGGGTTCGCGCGCGCGAAGCGCCTTGGTGCCGGCAACGATCTCGTCGAACAGCCCGCGGATCCCGCGCATTTCGTCGTGCTTTGCCGACGGGTGGTCGAGCGAGATGCTGAGCTTGTCGATGTTGTCCGCGACCGCCGCCAGCTTCTTTCGCAAGAGGAAGCCGTTGGTCACCATGTTGGTGAACAGGCCCAGCTGGCGGGCGTGCGACACGCACTCTTCGAAGTCGGCGTGCACCAGCGGCTCGCCGCCCCAGATCGAGAGCCCCACGAAGCCGGCGCGCCGCGCGTCGGTGTACAGCTGCTTGATGGCGGGCGTCGAGAGCTGCTGCTTCGGGTCGTAAAAGTCCGGGTTCCAGGCGCAGAAGCCGCAGCGCGCGTTGCAGCGCGCGGTGAGCGCGTGCACCAGATAGATGGGGTGCTGAAGGCCCAGGCGAGCACCGGCGATACCGCGGGCCAGTTCGAGGAAGTCGACTCTGTGATTCATTGCGTGGACCTTTCGAGAAGCATGGTGAGCTCGGCGATGTGACGCCGACGGGCAGCCAGTCGCTCGGGCGACAGCGGGTCTTGGCCGAGAAACGCACCGAGCACCGGCTCGTAGATGAAGTAGCCAGAGATGGCGCCGAACATGCTGACGGCGAGCTCGCGCGCCGCGTCGCGATCGCCGAAGTGCTCGTGCATCAGCCGGGTGAGCGGGCCCACCAGGGCCTCGGAGCGCTCGCGCACGGCACCGCCCTGGTCGAGCATCTGCCGAAGCAAGAGCCGCTGCAGCTCGCGCTCTTCGACCAAGAAGTCGAAGTGCGCCAGCGCCAACCGCACCGGCAGCCCTTCCCTGCCCCCGGCAGCAATCGCCGCCGCCAGCCGAGCGAAGAGGCGGCCCTGCGCGTCGGCGACGACCGTGTCGTACAGCGCCTGCTTGCCGCCGAAGTAGTAGTTGATCATCGCCGCGGTGGTCTCGGCCCGCTGCGCGATGGTCCGAACCGAGGCCGCCCCGAACCCGCACTGGGCGAATTCCGCACGAGCCGCCGAGAGGATGCGCTCTCGCACGCCATCGCTAATTGCCGCAGGAATCGTGCTGGAATCCATCGCTAAACAACCGTTCTAAACGAGTGTTTAACAGGGGCCTCCGGCGCTGTCAAGCGGGCTCGGGAAGGCCTCATTCCCAGGCGACCAGCGGGGCTGCCAGCCCCGCGCCGTCGAAGCCGTCGACGAACGCCAGCGCGGGGCCGTCGATCAAGTCGAAGGCCTCGACGCGAAAGGTCGTGGCAGCGAGCACCCGCCCCGAGGGCAAGAGCGCGAGCGCACGCTGAAACCAAGGCGACGACTCTACGGGCGCCGAGAGCGGGACGAGCTGAGGCGTCACGCCGTCGCGCAATGGAACGAGCGCCAGCGCTCCGGTCGATGCCCCGCGCGAGAGCAGCACCAGCAGGGCGTCTCGGTCGGCGGCCACCACGACGTCTTCGATCTCTCCCAGTGCGCCGGGAATGCTCACCGTCCGGAAGCCAGAGGGTGCGGTCGGAGTGACACGAGAGATCTCGGCCAGCTCGAAATCGTAGGCGCTGGCGTGCTTGCGCACCAGATACGCCTCGTCGCGGTCGGGCGCGCCAGCCAGGCGCGAGCTGGGACGACCGGGCGCGGGGATGGACTGGAACTCGAGCGTCCAGGTCGCGTCGAAGCGCGCGACCACCAGCGTGTCCCAGTACTCACCTGCGTCGTATCCGGTGGGGCTGAGGGCGAGCAGCTGCGACGGCTCACTCGCTAGGAGCAAGCTGGCGGGTCGAGCCGCCGCCTTACTTCCGGGCACGAGCCGCAGATCGCCGTCGAGCAGCGACCAGGTCACGGCCATGTCTTCGGTCAGCACCAGCGTGAACGGTGGAAAGGTGAACAGCCGGCCGCCGGCACCGAGCGGATCGCTCTCACCGGCCGGCGCGATCGCCCCGTCGGCAACGCGCAGCGCACGAACCGTCGTCGAGTCGAGATCGGTGCCAGAAATGGCCAGAGCGAGGCGGTCACCGTCTCGGATCAGATCGCGAAATACGTCCCCGGCGACGGTGGTCGAAAGCACACGCCCGGTCCGCGCGTCGATCTCGGCAAGCTGACTTGGGCCCTTGCGCGCGAACGCGCGCTCGGTGGGGCGAGGGGGCACGCTCAGCGCGGGACCGGCCACGTGGTCCACGGGAAGAGTCACCCTCGGGTCACCCGCGTCTGCCTCGGGGATGGCCCGGAAGGGCTCCCCCGCGCAGGCTGCGAGCCAGAGCCAGCAGAAACCAGTGAGCAGTTCTCGGATCGAGGTCATGCCTCCGCCTCGGGTCGCTCGCGCGCCGAGTTTCCGAAAAAGTCGTGCTCACCCGATCAGGCCAAGGGCGCACCTGCGCTGCTCACGCTCCGTCGCGGGGCCGCCAGACGTGCACCTGCTCGGCGCGGGCTGCGGGCAACTCGTCCCAGCTGCCGATCGGAAACGCGAAGCGCGCAATGGCCGCGGTGGGCATGGCCTGACGCATCATCGAGAGATCGCTCACCAGGTCTTCCATACCCGGGTTGTGCCCGACGACCAGCAGGCAACCCACGTCCCTCGGGATGCGCACGATCTCGTGGACGATGCGCGCAGGGTCGGCCAGGTACAGCGCGTGCCGCAGGCGGACCTCGGGCTTCCAGCCGGCGGCCTCGGCCACCGCCAGCGCCGTGGTGCGGGCGCGCAGCGCCGTCGAGCTGAGGATGAGATCGGGCGTGAGCTTCTCCGCGATCAAGAGCGCGGCCATCTGCGGCGCAGCTCGCTGGCCGCGACCGTTCAGCGGGCGGTCGTGGTCCGAGACGCCCGCGTCGTCCCAGTCGGACTTGGCGTGACGCATCAAGAGCAGCGTCTTCATCTCAGGGTTTCTTGGCGGGCAGCCACTCGGCCTTGGTCACGAGCGCGGTCCCGATTTCGACGCGGGTGATGTCGCCCTTGTCGCACTTGATCTTCACTTTCGGCACGCCCTCGTCGGTGCTCACGATGCTGTCGACCTTCGCCGTCTCGGTGTGGACCTGATCGTTGCAGAAGGCCATCACCTTGAGCCCGCTGCCAATCGCGCCGGCGCGCAGCGTGGCGAGGTCGACCACCACGTCTGCCTTGTCGGCCATCCGCACGACGGTGACCTTGCGGCCGTCGACCTTCTTCACGGTGCCCAGGTGGTAGTCCTTGGCGGGCGCCCGGAGCGGTGCCCAGACCACCACGCCGCCGAGCTGGTCGTTCGGCGGCAGCCAGCCAGCGGTGTCGGCGGTCATCAGGCTCTTTGCAGGTGCCCATGCGCTCGCCTTCTCGAACAGGGCCGGACCTTCGACCGCGCCAGGGTCGTCTTTGGCGATCAGCGCGAACGCCGCGCTCTTGCCCAAGATCCACGTCTTCTGCCCGTGGCTCAGCTTGCCCGACTCGGCGCCGCCCGAGCTTTCTGCCGGCCGCAGCCCGACCGCACCCCACGCCCACGCCGCCGCCGGCTTTCCCAGCTTGCAGCGCAAGCGCTCGCACTCGACCGCAATCGACAGGCGCCAGCGGGCCATCTCGATCTCTTCGGGCACGGTGTCCCAGCCTGCCACCTTCACTGCGTCGTCGATCTGCTTCTGCACGTCGCCGGGCTTCTTCGCGCCCAGCGCGGTCTTGACCACGCCTTGCACGTGCTTCTTCACCGCGTCGCGGACCACGCCGTTGGCGATGCTGCGCTCGGCGGCGCTCAGCTTGCCGGCCTTCTCGAGCTCGTCCAGCTTGGCGAAGGCCTCTTGCCACTTCTGCGCGTCGAGCAGGGGCTTCAGCACCCCGAGGCCCTGCTCGATCAGCTGCTTCTGCAGCAACGCTTCGGCAGCCTTGTAGCTCTCTTTGTCCAGCGCCGCGGTGGTGTCGGGGGCCGTGAGCAGCGACCGCGCGGCCTCGACGTTGCCCGCTTTGACCTCTTCCGCCAGCTTCTGCTCCAAGCACGTCAGAAGCGCAGCCTTGGTCTTGGCCATCAGGGCGGTCTTGAAGTGCGCGCGAGCCTTCGCCCGGACGGGATCGGCAACGGCCTTCAGGGCACTGGCACACTTGCCCGCTGTCGCGCTCTCGAGCGCGCGCTTGGCCGCGCGATCGGCGCGGGCTTCGTCGACTCCCTTCTGTACGTCGCGAGCAGCCTGCGTCAGCTCGACCCCAGCGTAGAGCGTGGCCTCTTCCGCGCGTTCGTCGGCGGTGGCGAAGTCGGCGCTCTTCAAGAGCGCCTTCGCTTCGTCCACCAAGAGCTTCGCCAGCTCGTCGCGGCCCTCACCCGCCGCCTTGCTGTCGGGGAAGCGCGACACCAATCGCCGGTAGGTCTCGGTCTTCTTCTCGGCCCGTGCCTTGTCGAGCAGGTTGGTCGCACGCTCTTCGTCGCGGCTCGAGCCCGCGGGGGACTCGGGCCCGGGCGCACCCCCACCACACGCCACCGCGCCGAGGCCAGCCAGAAAAGCGAGCACAACCATCCCAGATTTCGAAATCGAGCGTTTCACGCGGGCGATGCTTCCGCCGAGCCGCGGTCGCCGTCAAGACCGAGCGGTTCCATCGGGCCCGGAGTCGATCTAATGAGTGTCCGTGCCGACGCCCTCACCTGCGCTCCCCGAAGGCTCTGCCGAGGTTGCCGCCTGGGCACGCGCCCGGCGCATGAAGCTGGAGCCGTGGCCCGATCAGTCCTGGTTTTCCGCCTGGGAGCCCTTCGACACCATGGTCGGGGCCGAGGCCTGGTTCAACGCCGCGTCGTGGTCGGTGCCCCCGGGCAGCGCCACCATCGCCGAGCCCTGGCACGCGCCCCTCGACAGTGAGCCGGTCGATCGCACCGCGCTCTTGTTCGTGACCCATCCCGGGTTCGTGCGGCGGGCCGCCGCGCGCGGCGGCGAGCACTTCAACACCCGCGTCAGCTACCTCGAGAACCCTCCGATGCCCACCGTGAAGGTCGGCGACCCGGTCTGGGACCAGCACATGCTCACGCTGGCCGCGTCACCTTCCGAGGCCGCAGCGGCATTCCCCAAGGGGGCCCGGGCGTTGTTCGCTTCGTGGAAGTTCGCGGGGCACGTCGAGATCCGGCCCGGTGGGTTGGTCGTTCACTTCGCCGGTACGCAGCCCATCCCCGCTCACCTCGACCGCCTGGTCCAGGCCGTGGGCCCCTTGGTGAAAGAGCTCACGCGCGGCTGACCCGACCTGTGCACGCGGCCGGGGAGTGCTACCGTCAGCTCGCGATGGCGCAGAAGATCCTGGTCGTCGAAGACGAGCCCGCCATCGCGGAGTCCGTCGCGTACGCGCTGCGCCGCGATGGCTTCACGGTGGAGACCGCCGGCACGTGTGCCGCAGCGACCAGCGCCGGTGACGCCGACCTGATCGTGCTCGACCTGATGCTGCCGGACGGCAGCGGCTTCGATCTGATCGGAGCCTGGCGACGCGCGGGCAGGCTCACGCCGATCATCGTGCTCTCGAGCCGCGACGGCGAGGCCGATCGCGTGGCCGCCCTCGAGACCGGCGCCGACGACTACGTGATGAAGCCGTTCTCGCCGCGCGAGGTGGTGGCGCGGGTGCGGGCGGTGCTGCGCCGGGTGGGGCCGGGCCGAAGCTCGCCGGGTGCCAGCGAGCTGAGCCCGCTCAGCGTGGACGAAGCGACCCGTCGCGCCCAGGTCGATGGCAAGGCCCTCGAGCTCACCCGCGTCGAGTTCGATCTGCTCTCGAGCATGCTCGAGAGCCCGGGCCGGGTGTACACCCGCGCGCAGATCATCGACAAGGTCTGGGGTGACGGCTTCGCGATCACGGATCGAACCATCGACTCTCACGTCAAGAGCCTGCGCAAGAAGGTGGCTGACGCGGGCGGGGACCCCGGCCTGATCGAGACCGTGCGCGGGGTCGGCTATCGCATCGCCGATCAACCACGGCCCCCTGCCGAGAAGCCGTGACACGCCTGATCGTCGTCGCCGCGGCCGCCATTGGCCTGATCCTGTTCGCGGCGTTCGTCGTGGCGCGCTTGCTGGCCACCCGCACCCGCGGGCTGTCGATCCGCATGCAGGTGTTCGTGGCCTTGGCGCTGATCGTCGGCGCCTTCGCCTTCGGCCTGGGCATCATGGTGATCGACCGCATCGAGGCGCGAGCCGTGCGCCTGGCCAACCAGGCAGCGCTGGACGAGAGCGCCGTGGTGGCTGGGATCTTCGGCGCCGAAATGGACCGCGGCAACCTGCGCATCGAGGAGATTGCCGTGCGCCTCGAGACCGAACGACAGCGCGGGGCCGAGCTTTCGTTCGAGCTTCTGGACCGTCAGGGTCGCATGCTCTTTCCGCGGGGTGCGCCCAGCAAGAAGGGCGAAGCGGGCACCGTCAGCGTGGATTCGCCCATCATGAGCCAGGGGCAGGTGGCCGGTTCGGCGCGGGTGGTGAAGCCCACGGTGGTGATGCGGCGCTTGCTCGAAGATTTCGCGCCCACGGTGCTGGTGATCAGCCTGGTGCTGGGCGCGGTGGCCGCCGCGGCGGCAGCGCTGATCGGCCGGGCCATCGCCCGCCCCATCGAGAATCTGAGCGCGTTTGCCGAGAAGGTGAGCGCCGGCGAGCGGGTCGCCGCGCCGCTCGAGCCGGCGGGGCGCGAGGTCACCCGGCTCAACCGTTCCATCGACTCGATGCGTCGACAGCTCCAGGGCCGCCCGTTCGTCGAGGCCTTTGCCGCCGATCTGTCTCACGAGCTGAAGAACCCCGTGGCGGCAATCCGGGCCAGCGCCGAGGTGCTGGAAGAGGGCGCGATCGACGAGCCGGAAGAGGCGCGCCGTTTCGTCACGCGCATCCGCGAGTCGACCGAGCGCATCGAGCGCTTGCTCGGGGACCTGCTCAGCCTGGCGCGGATCGAAGCCCGCGGCGCTGAAGATCTGGAGACGGTCGACCTCTGCGACGCGGCACGGGTCGCCATCGATGCACTGGGCGATGACGCCAGCCGCATCGCCTTCGTCACTGCGGGCGACACACGCATCCGCGGCGACGAGACCTGGCTGGTGCGCGCAGTCGGGAACTTGCTCGAGAACGCGCTGATCCACGCGACGGATGGGGGTGCGATCGATCTCGCGCTGCGTCGCGAAGAGGACGGCGTGGTGCTCGAGGTCGCCAACGCCGGCGCCGTGCCCAAGCACGTGCGCGAGCGTCTGTTCCGTCGGTTCGTCACCACCCGCTCGGACAAGGGCGGGACGGGCCTGGGGCTCTCGATCGTGCGCGCGGTGGCCGAAGCGCACGGTGGGCGAGCCGAGCTGGCCGAGGCGGGGCCGCCGCGAGTGGTGCTCCGGCTGGTCTTCCCGCCGGCGCGGCGGCGGGCCAGCGAGCAGCTCAAAGAGGCGGCCGGCGAGGCCCGCGACGCCCTGGAACGGCGCTCGCGGCCGCGCCACGACGCGCCCGACGAAGCGGAGTAACAGCAGGTAATCGCTGGGCTTATCGAAGCCGCACCGGCGATTCCATCAAACCTCCACACAGGGCCCCGAGAGCCCGCGCTTTTGTCTGCCACCTTGCTCCCCGAGAAGGCCAGCTTGCTTTCGGCTTTCGAGAACGGAAACGGTAGTCGTGTCTGAGAACGAAAAAGTCAGGGTCCCACGTCACGTCGCGATCATCATGGACGGCAACGGCCGCTGGGCCCGAGAGCGCGGGCTCGCGCGGGTCGAAGGTCACGCCGAGGGCGCGCGCGCGGTGCGCGACGCGGTCGAGACGGCGGCGCGCATCGGGGTCGAATATCTGACCCTTTACGCCTTCAGCGTCGCGAACTGGGCCCGCCCGCGGGGTGAAGTCGAAGCGCTGATGCGGCTGCTGGTCGACTTCGCCAAGAAAGAGCGCTCCGAGCTGCGCTCGCTGGGCATTCGCGTGAACGTGATCGGCGCGCTCGAAGACCTTCCGACGGGCACGCGCCACGCGGTCGAAGATCTGATCCGCTACACGGCCGACGGCGAAAAGATGACCCTGACTCTCGCCCTGTCATACGGCGGTCGGCAAGACATCGTCGAGGCGGCCCGCGCGCTGGCGGTGCGCGCCCGCGCGGGCCTGGTGCTGCCCGAAGAGATCGACGAGAGCTTCTTCCACCGCGAGATGACCACCCGCACGCTGCCCGACGTGGATCTGCTGATTCGCACCGGGGGCGAGAGCCGCCTCTCCGACTTCTTGTTGTACGAAGCGGCCTACGCCGAGCTGGTCTTCTTGCCCATCATGTGGCCCGACTTCAAACCGACCACGCTGCTCGAGTCGGTGGAGCTCTTCTCCCGCAAAGAGCGGCGCTTCGGCCGGACCTCGGATCAGGTGGTGCGCGGCGAGGCCGCGGCCTTCGATCCCCTCGATCCGGCGGAGTGAGTCAGCCGGCGAGGGCGCCTGCGCCGCCGAGCAGCCCGCCCGCGCGGTCACGCTCTGCCTGGGCCCCCCACGGCTCGAGCCCGGCCGGTACTTCAGGGCACCTCGGCACATGCGACGAGCGCGTGTGACCCGGAACGGACGGCGCACCCGCTCGAGCGGCCAGTCACGCTGCGAGCACGATCTCCCTCAACAGATCCAGCCGCATCGCGCCGTTCCCGATCACCTTCTCGTGAAAGCCCGCGAGGGTGAACGCGCTGCCCGCCCGCGCCCGCGCCTCGTCGCGCAGCCGGCCGATCTCGCGCTCGCCCAGCTTGTAGGTGGCGGCCTGCCCCGGCCAGCCCAGGTAGCGCATCACCTCGCCCTCGGCCTGCGCAGGCGTGCGGTGGCCGTACACGCGCATGAACTCGACGGCGCGCTCGTACGTCCACGGCTCGCCCGGCGCCACGAGTGATGCGCGATCGATGCTGAGCCCGAGGTGCAGGCCGATGTCGACCACGACGCGCGCCGCCCGGTACAGCTGCTTGGCCAGCATCCCCAGCTCGTAATCGGGCTTCTCGAAGAACCCCAGCTCCCCCATCAGCCGCTCGGTGTACATCGCCCAGCCTTCGCCGTACCCGGGGTACCAGACGGTCAGCCGGTGAGCGCGGCTCAGGCGCTCGGCCCGCGTCATTGCGGTGCCGATCTGCAGGTGATGGCCGGGGAAGCCTTCGTGGTACGCCGTCGACACCTGGTGGTAGAGCGGGAACACCGTCTGATCTCCGACGGCGTAGCGAATACCGCCGGGGCGCGAGAAGTCTTCCGACGGCGGCTGGTAATACGCCCCGAGCGGACTCCCCACGGGTGCCAGCTCCACACTCAGCGGCGCGATGCGCGGGTCGACGTCGAAGTGGACGGAGGCCAGCTGCTCGCGCGCCGCCGTCAGCCGCGCCGCGATGAAGTCGAGGAACGCCGCCGTCGTGGTCAGCGATCGCGCGGGGTCGGTCTCGAGCAGATGGGTGACCTGTTCGAGCGAGGCGCCGGGCAAGATCTGCCGACCGATGCGGCTCATCTCGGAACGCAGCCGCGCGATCTCTTCCCAGCCCCAGGCATGGGCCTCGGCCGGATCGACGTCGAGCCCCATCAGGCGGTCGAGCGCGGGACGGTAGCGCTCGGCCCCGAGGCCGTCCGTGGCGGGGGCGCTGGGCAGCACGTCGCGCTCCAGGTGCTCGCCAAAGCCCGCAACCGTCGCCCGGGCGTGAGCGGCCGCGGCGACCAGCCGCTCCGCGATGGCGGGGAACGCTTGCGCCCCCTGCTGCGCCAACCGATCGAAGGCAGAGTCGTCCGCGCCGAGCCGGCGCGCCTGCCGGGACACGGAGGCGACCTGCCGCGCCGCCACGTGGTGGCCCTGCTGACGCCCCACGCTCAATCGCTCGCGCAGCTGCGCATAGGGCTGATCGATGGTCTCGAGGCGCGCGCACACCGCCTGCCACGCGTCGAGCGAGTCGGTCTTCATCAGGTCGAAGGTGGACCAGATGCGCTGGAAGCTGGAGACCATGTGGGACAGATCGCGAAGATGCTCGCCGGCCTCGTTCGCCGCGAGCTCTTCGTCGAGGGAGCCGAGCATCACGCGAGCTGCCAGCTGCTCGTTCTGATCGGCGTGCGTCAGGTGCTGGGCGAACGCGCTGCGATACCGGCGCACCAGGTCCATGCGAGCGGCGTGACCTTCGAGCCCGAACGCCTTGCCCCAGAGGTGATCGCGCCCCTCGAGCCCCAGCGAGGTAGAGTGGACCGGATCGAGCTCGGCGCTCTCGTCGACGTAACGTTCGGACAGCTCGAAGGGAGTCGGTGTGCGCATTGGGGAAGTGCCCGGCGTGACCACGGACCCTGCGCATGAGCTTAGCGCGCCGGGGCGGGCACGAGTACTTCGATTCGAAATCGGCGTGCGCGACCGCCTGCACGTCGGTGTCGCGGACAGCGTGGCCGCCGCACGCCGCATGGGCCTTCGTTCCTGTCGAGGATCGAAAGCGGAGCCAGCGCGTTTGTCATTCGCAATCGCTAGTGTGGATGGGGTAACACTGCCCAGCCGCGAACAACTTGCGCTTGCAGGCGCATTCGCTGACGAAGCGCAGGTTCTTCAGCTTGGTATTGCCCGACCACGCCGGGTCTGCGCCCACCGCCAGGAAGAGGTCGAGCTTGTCCCCCGGCAGAGCAAAGCAGTGCGTCGACCAGGCCGCCGCCTGAAGCGGCAGCGCGAGGGCGCCCACCATCGCCCCTTCGCACGCTTGATCGCCCGACTGGACGTCGAAGCGCGCGAAAGGCGACTCACTGAACGCGTCCATCGCGACGAGATACGTCGCAGCCGGATCGGCCGGCGAGCAGAGCGCTCGTTCTTCATAGGCGCCGGCGCTTCCGGTTTCGGCGCTCGGCCAAGTCGCGGGATTGGGGTCCAGGCAAGGCTCGGTGGCGTGACACTCGCCCCCCGGGCCGCCCGACGCGCCGTCGGTCGGAATGCAATTCGGCATCCCGCCTGACTTGTTGTGAACCAACACTCCGTCAGCAAAGTAGTTGTGCTCTTCGGCAACCTCGATGTTGTAGACGGTCGCAGTCCGTTCCACCGCTGAAAGCGCGAACGGATTGCTCACCGCGCTCGCCACAGCACGATTGTTCTGGAGCACCAAGACGCGCCGTTGTTCGACCATCGCGTCCGCGCGCGCGTACCGGTCATCGTCGGGCAAGTAGATCGGATGGTTCGGCGTCACGTGCAAGGTCCGCCCGTCGCCAATCGGCAACTCGCCGACGCGCTCGCCCAGATGAATCATGGTCGCGGTCACTGGTCGTGGAACCGTGCGATGGAGCTTCGCGTCGTACGCGAGCACCCAGTCACCGACCCGCAGTCTCTCGATGGGGGTGCTGCCGAAAGGCGTCGCGATCAGCGTTCCCGCTTCGAAGCATCCATACCCTCCAGTGGCGCCCAGCCCGCCGCCTCCGGTGGCGCCAACCCCGCCGCTCGCCGCCTGGCCGCCGCTCGCACCCGTGCCGCCTCCTCCGCTGCCGGAATCATTGGTCGCGTGGCCGCCGCACGCCGCCACGGCCAGCATTCCCGCCCCGATCAGCTTTCGCATTGGACTCCTCCAGAGCACGAACCCGTGCCAGCAAGACGCATGCCTGGCAGTGTGGCACACGCTGGCACGGCTGCGCATCAGGGCTACCCGAGAGCCAGCGGGGCCGTGCTAAACGAGAGAGCGGTGACCAAGCCGGGCTTCTGGATGCGCCTCGCGATGGCGGGGATCGCCGCGACCAGCGAGGCCACGTTCCCGGAGAACGACCTCGGCGCTCCGGACTGGAAGTCCACGGCGATGGTCGAGCGCACGCTCGAGTACTTCGACGAGCTGCCGCCCCGCCAGCGGCGGCTGCTGGTGCTGCTGTTCGTGTTCACCGAGCTCGCGGCCGGGCTGCTGAGCTGGCGGCTTTCACGCTTCTCGCGGCTGCCGGCGCGCCACCGCACCTGGGCCATCCACTGCTTCCGCCGCTCTGAGCTCATGCTGCTGCGCGTGCTGGGCGACGCGCTGAAGGCGACCGCCACCATGATGTACATGTCGCATCCGCTCGCGATCGAATGGATCGGCGAATATCGCGTGTGCGATCGTCCGCTGGATCCGGTCAAGATCGCCGTGCGCCCGGCGGCGCTTGCGGCACCGAGCGAGGGTCGGTCGTGAGGCACGGCTTCGACGACGTGGCGGCGGGCTTCGACATCGAGGCCGACGTGGTGGTGGTCGGCTCGGGACCGGGCGGGGCGGTGGCTGCGGCGAACCTGGCGCGCGCCGGCATGAAGGTGGTGGTGGTCGAGGCGGGGCCAGAGGTCCGGCCCGAAGACATGCTGCGCGACACGCCGCGCTTTCTTGCGCGCTACTTCTGGGAGGGCGGGCTCCGCATCATCCTGGGGACGGCGCCCAGCCCCACCATGCACGCGCGCTGCCTGGGCGGTGGCAGCGTGGTCAATTCGGCCATCATGTTGCCGCTGCCGGCCTGGGTGCGGCAAGAGTGGAGGGCCGAGAGCGGCGTCGCGCACTTCGACGGCCCGGAGCTCGACGCGGCCTACGCCCGGGTGTTCGCACGGTGCCGCGTTGCCCCGACGCCGACGACGGTGTGGGGGCGGCGCAATCGCCTGGTGCGCGATGCGGTGCAGGGGGTGCTGGGCGAGGAAGGCGGCGGGCTGCCCCGCGCCGTGCACGACTGCGAAGGCAGCTCGGACTGCCTCACCGGTTGCGCGTCGGGCCGGAAACAGTCGATGGACCGCGTCTACTTGCCGGCGGCCGAGGCAGACGGGGCCGAGGTCTTCACCTTCTGCCAGGTCGATCGCGTGCTGGTGCGGGGCAGCCGGGCAGTGGGCGTCGAGGGGCAGGTGGTCGAGGTGCCCGGATGGCAGAAGCGCGGCCGCTTTCGCGTGAACGCGCAGCACGTGGTGATGGCCGCGGGAACCATGCACACACCGGTGATCTTGCAGAAGAGCGGCATCAACCCCCGGGGCCTGGTGGGCGCGACGCTGTTCTGCCACATCGGCGGCGGGCTGGTGGGCATCATGGACGAGGTGGTCGACCCGTGGGTCGGCGCGACTCAGGGCTGGGGCGCCATCTCTCGAGAGATCCGCGGACTCAAGTACGAGGGGCTGTGGGCCTCACCGGCGGCGCTGATGGTGCGCTGGGGCGACGTCGGACGGCGCTTCGTCGAGCGGCTGGACGAGGTCAAACGCGCCGCGGTGATCGCCTGCGTCTATCGTGGGGACGTGCACGGCACGGTGAAGGCCAGCCGCAGCGGCGACCCGGACATGCGCCTCTGGATCCCCGAGCACAACGTGGCGCCGGTGATGCGCGGGATGAAACGCGCCGCTGACGCGCTCTTGACACTGGGCGCGCGCTACGTGCACACCGGCATCGTGAGCGTGGTGGACGAAATGCGAACCCCGAACGACACCGAGAGCATGCTGTCCCCACGAGTGAAGGCCAAGCACCTGGCCATGACCATGAATCACACCTTCGGCTCGTGCCGCATGACGGCCGACGACCGCGGCCCGGTGGACCCGAACGGCAAGCTCCGCGGGCTCGAAGGCCTGTACGTGTGCGACGCCAGCGTGTTCCCCAGCCCCAGCGCAGTGAACCCGCAGGCCACCATCATGGCGCTGTCGGACATCACCTCGCGCAAGCTGGGCGGGCTGTCACTGGGCGAAGCGCCCAGCTGACCCTCAGTCCAGCGCCGCGGCGTAGCGGGCGATGGCCTCTTCGACGAACGAGGGATCCACCCCCAGCCAGACCGCCGCGGTCCCCAGCACCTCGACCTCTTCGTGGGCCAGCTCTTGGTCCGCCAGCGCGATCGCCACCAGATCTTCGAGGATCTTCTGGCGCCGCACGGGCGAGAGCTTCAGGCAGAGCTTCTCGGCCGCGACGATCATCCGCCGCTCGAACTCTTCGTCGCCCAGCTCTTCGATCGACGCGCCGTCCGAGAGCTTCCCCTCGGGCCCGACCAGACCGACGACCAGATCGTGCTCGGCGTCCACGACCGTGCCGTCGGCGGTGGCCACGGCTACGCCGGCCAGCGCCAGGAAGTCTCGCACCTCGGCGCTGCCGTCGCTGCGATCGTCCAAGAAGGTCGGGTCCATCAGCTTCATGATGGCGGCGACCTCACGCTCGAGCTCGGCCTCGCCCAGCTCGCCACCGCTCCGGCCGATCAGCTGGTGATAGGTGCGCGAGCGCGAGAACACGTCGATGGCCTTGAGGCGAAGCGGGCTGTAGGGGTGAGTGCTGAACCAGTCGGCCTCGGCGCTCTCCATGGTTTCGCCGCTGATCTCGGTCCACTGCTGGGCGCTTTCGCAGGCCTGGCTCGAGAAGCGCGGCTCCGAGAGCCCGCTGGTCAGCTTGAAGAACGCGCGCACGGCCGCGTCCGGATCTTCGCAGCACAAGAGGCCGACACGGTCCGCGCTGAGCTCGGCATAGCGCATCCACGCGTAGTAACGGGCCAGCGCCTCCGGGGCGAGTCGGTCGTCACTCTGAAGCGCCTCGGGCGTCAGCGAGAAGTGGTCGAAGAGCGCGTGCGCGATCTCGTGGCCAAGCACGAAGGTCAGCTCGGGGCCGTCGAGCCGCTCGAGCGTGGCGCACGAGACGCCCAAGACCAGACGCCCGTTCTCGGGCGGGCTCACGAACGCGCTGATCAGCGGGTCGGGCACGCAATACGCCTCGATCGGCATGCTGATGCCGAGCCGGGCCGTGACCCGCGCGATTGCAGCGAAGCACTCGGGAGCGATCTTGGGCGTCAGTTTCAGGGATTGCAGCAGCAGGTCGCGGCGGGCCGAGGCGACGAAGGCGTTGGCCTCGGCCATCTCGACCACCTCGCGAAACTGGGCGTCGGCCATCAAGGCCTTTCGCATGTCGCGGTCGCCGTCGAACACGATGGCGTCCAGATCGATGCGACACGTCAGGCGAGCTTCCGGGGCAATGGTCGACATTCTGCAGCGCTAGCACGCAGCGGAAAGTGCGTCACCCGCGCGCCGCGGCCAAATCAGGTTGCTGGGCCGGGCCCCGCGCCCTGACCACGAGTGCGCTAGATTCGGCGCCGTGTCGTCGCTCTTCGCGCCCGTCTGCTCGATCACCCGGACGAGTCGCGGCCGCTGCTTCTGGGCGGCGTGGTGGAGCAGCCCGCCCGCGTACGTTCCGTTCCGCAAGCCCGACGCCGAGGGCGGGGCCGCGACCACCCGCCAAGCGGCGCGCGCGGCAGCCGAGCAGCGGGCCGGCTCTCCGCTGATCGAGATCGACGGGCTGTGGGCCAGGGCCTGGAAGCGCATGTTGCGCGGGCAGCCACCGTGGCCAAGCAAGGCGAGCCGCGAGCCCCGGGCTGCGCGCCCCAACGGACCCGCGCGTGACGAACACAACGCATCGATCTGGTCGGTGCTGGGCGTCTCGGCCCACGTCACCGACGCGGAGCTGAAGACGGCGTATCGCAAGAAGGCCATCGAGACACACCCCGATCGGGGGGGCGACGCCGAGGCGTTTCGACACGTGGTCGCGGCCTACGCAGAGGCGCGGCGGAGGCTCCGGAAACCGAAGCGGCGGGGGTGACCGGCCAGGGCCGTCAGAACTGGTACTCGACGGTGTTCAGCGACTTCACCTTGTCCTTCCAGGTGATGCCGTTGATCTGCTGCTTGATGCAGGCCACGACCTTGTCGTTCTTCGGAGTCGCGTTCAGATCGATCCCCACGGCCTTGCCGTCCCAGATCGCGACCTTCAGCTTGAAGTGCTGGGCCGGTGACAGTTTGCAGGGCTTGTACAGGTTCTCGTCCATCAGCGGCTTGGCGAGGTGGTCTTGCTCCACGTTGACCCGCGGCGTGCCCTGCGGCACCGCGTTGATGGCTTCGTCCACCGAGCCGCCCTCCTTGAAGCTGGGCTCACCTGCCGCGGGCTTGCCTTCGCCGCTGCCGCCCGTGCCCCCGCCCTTTCCTTCACCGCTGTCGTCGTCGCCCTTCGGCTCGACGCTGGGCTCGGCCGCGGGCTCGGGGGTCGGCTCGCTCGGGGCGGGCTCGGGCGCCTGGGCAGGAGGCGGGCTACCGCCGCAGGCGGCAAGAACGATGGCGAAACACACAACTGTGATGGGACCCCTCATGGCAGCCCAGAGGATATCGCCTGGGGGCGCCGCGCGTCGAGGGGTGGGCAAGCTTCGGCCGCCCGCGGCATGCGCGACCTCAGGGCGTCGGGGACCGGACAGTCGTCACCAGCGCCGGGCGACCAGGCCTCCTATTTCCCTTGCGTCGTACCCGGCGGGACCGCGTCGGCACAGCAGCGGAACCCGTAGTACGGGCTGATGCTGCCGGTCGTTGCGGTGCCGTAGCTTCCGCAGCCCAGCGTCGCTGCCGTGGACTTCTTGCGCGAACCGCCCTGGTTGGCGCAACCCTCTTTGTGGCAGAGGTTCTGCCACTCGGAAACGTTTCCGCTCAGGTGGTGCACGTCGCGGAACGGCGCCTTGGTACCGTGGCACGAGCTGTCCGTCGTGTCCTGGGTCGAGCGCGCCTGCTCCTTGCCGGCGGTCTTCACCTTCTCGGCATCCACGCAGCGGCCGGCGACGTAGCTGTCGCCGTAGGGGAACTTCGTGGTGCCTCCCTGGCTGCACGCGCTGTACCACTCGCTCTTGGTCGACGTGCCGGCACTTTGCGCCTGCTCGGCCGTCATCACATTCACCACGGTGCCCGACGCGCCGACCACCCCGCACAGCCGCTTTCCGGCCCACGCGCAGTACGCCCACGCATCGCAGAAGTCCACGCACACGACGGCGAAGCTCGGATCGGCGTTCCACGTCTGGTTCGAGCACTTCCCGGAATTGATGCCGTCGTCGTCCGGATCCGTCGGGTCATACAGCTCCGGCTCGAGCGCCTTGTTCCACGCACACTCGGCAGGCTGCACTGCCGCCTTGCCTTTGAGCGCCCCCAAGAACGTCTGGTACTCCGAGTTGACCACTTCGCGCTGATCGATGCAGTAGGTCTGCCCGTTCGCGGCCGGCACCGCGATCAGCTTGGGCCCAGGCAAGCCTTCCGGGCAAGCGGTGGCTGGCCCGGAGTCGTTGCCGCCCTCCGCAACCCCGCCGCCGCCGCCGGTCCCGGGCTCGGGTCCAATCGACGTGTCCTTCTCCGTACACGCCCAGGCGAGCGATGCCGTAAGCGCGGCCAGCACGATGGGTCTGCACAAGCTCATGGTCGTCATCGCTCCTCCTCACAAGAAAATGGCCCGTTGGTTCCCGATTTGCACCGTATAGGTCGAGCTGTAGCCAGACTCGCTCGTCGCGCGCGTGATCGTCATCGTGTCCGGCTGGATGAACACGATCTCTGCCAGCCCGTCGCCGGTCATGTCAGCGACGACGAAGGACCGCGTGCGCGTCCGCTTCAGGCCGGCGTACCAGAGGTTGGAGTACTGCTGCCCGGCGCAGTCGTTGGACCGAGACGCCTTCATGAAGACGCCCGGGACATAGCTGTAGTCCGGCGCGCGAAACACCGCCATCTCGGACAGCCCGTCGCCGTTGCGATCGATCCCTGGTAGGGGCACGTCCATGGCGCCCCACCCCCACTGGCACGACGGGCTCGGCGTGCTGCTGTTGATGGGGTCCCACAACGTTGTCCAGGTCCCATCGGGGGGGAACCAGAGCGAGAACGAGCGACGGCGGACCCACGACCATCCCAGCCAGTACCCGTGGGTCATGCCCGCCATCGGGAGCGCCATCCCCCGCTGGACTGACGTCCCGCTCGGCTGCGGGATGAACTTCGAGTCGAACGCGCGCGCCGTCACCGGGCCCCAGTTCTGCTCGGACCGCAGCAGGCGGAAGGTCGCGTCGGCAGGCCCATACACCGCGAGGTCAGTCTTGTAGTCGCCGTCGTAGAGCCCCGGCAGCGGAACTGAGCCGGCCGAGCCCAGCTGGCGAGTCTGAGAGCCAGCGGAGGTCATCCACCCCCACTCTCCATTGACTGGGGCGTAGTACGCGAGCGTGTAGCCGGGCTGATCAGTGAAGTTCAATCCGGGCTGGGGCACTGTGTCGCGATACCCCCAGGCGATCGGTGATGGGGACGTGCCGTCGTGCCCGCATACGGTGCTGTTGGGAATGGACCAAGTAGTGCACCACCGCCAGTACCCGGTGCTCTCTAGCACGTTGCCGCGCCCCACGCCGCCGCCGGGCTGGAACACCGCAACGTCCGTTCGCCCGTCGCCGTCGTAGTCCGCTGGAACGGGGATATCGCCGAGCTTGCCGAACTCCACGTCGATGGTCGTGCCGGCGCTCGTCGAGAACCCCATGCTGCTCAGCAGGACGATGAACCGCCCGAGGTCGACCATGTTCGTCGGTGGGATCCAGACGCCGATGTCCCGGCGGTAGTCCCCATCGAAGTCGAGATTGGCCTCTGGGGCCTTGATGTCCCATGCCCCGAGCTGGGGGCGCCGGCCGCTGATCGTGGCTCCCGGCTTGATTTCGTCGGACTTGGCCTGGTCCAGCTGGTAGTCCCAGCGGATGTGCTTTCGGATCAGCCCGATCTGGGCGTCAGAAAACGCTGCGTTGTACGGCCCCATGTACGACATGGCGTTCGACCCCTGTCCTGACGCGAACGTGAACGCCGTCCCCTTGAGTTGCTGCGCGCCGGTAGAGTAGGTTTCCTTGTACCCGGGTACGCCGCCGTCGGGCCCGGGCGGGCCAGAGCCCAGCGTGCAAGTGACCGTCCCGCCATCCTGGCTGCACGTGCTGTAGACGACGTTCGAGCCGTCAGGCCCCGCGTCGTATGTAGCGCGCTGGTCGATCCGGCGAAGGCTTGGGAGCTGCGCGTTCGCCGCGCTCCAGTTGCTGAAGAACTGGTGGGGGTTCGCGGAGCTAGTGCCCGGCTTGTAGACCAAGTCCCACGAGTCAGCATTCGTGCGCGCCGCATTGGTTTCGGGGTCGCGGGACGTGTCATTGTTGAAGGTGTGGACCAGGCCGAAGTGGTGCCCGAGCTCGTGTGCCATCTTGTACGGCGAACTGCTGAGCGGAGCGGTGGCGTGCAGCACGACGTTTCGACCCTCCCACGGGAACGCCCCCCAGCTACCGTTCCCGCAGGATGTGTTCTCGGCGAGAAAGACAACCAGCTCTTCGGGCTTGCCATAGAGGGTTTCGACGGCACGGAGCCACGTCCGGATGGTCTTGTTCTCCGTGTCACCCCACGCGTTCGAAGGCGCGGCGGGGAACACCGCTCGGAGCTGGTCCTTCACGGCCTGCCATTCGCGGTCGTCGTCTCCAGGCCCGCCGCATGGGTCGTCCGGCCGCAGATCGACGAAGTCGGCCAGGTAGTAGCGCTCAACCGACCGGAGCGCGAACTGGATCCCCGCCGCTTTGAACGTGTCGTTGGCGTGGTGAAGCGCGGAGAGGATCGCCTCGTACGGCGTGACGTCAGAGCAGCCGCTGCACTGCAGTAGGTTGACGAAGCGGATCGTGGAGGCGGCATCAGAGAAGGAGCAAGCCACGGCCACTGCGCCCGTCACGCTCAGGAAATATGGCCAAAATCGTGCCGCTGCGCCCACCGCCATGTGCACCTCCGTATTTCTTCTGTAGCACCCGGCGACCGTCCGTGGAAGTACCTGGTCGCCCCAGCGCCGCGACGCCTGACGGAAATCATCTCCGCGTTCGCGGCGCTCGCCGATGACGGTTCCCGGCGCTCAGGGCGTGACGCCGATCACGGCATAGAGCGCCTTCTTGACCTCGCCACGGCTGACGCGTGCCCGAGCCTCGACGTCGCTCTTGCCCAGCGGCCCAGCCAATCCGATCAGCACGCGGCCAATGGTGGTCAGCACCAGCACGCTCTCGCCGGGGCTGCCGGTGGCGTCTTTGAGCATTGCCATGAACGACATGCGCACGGGCCGAAGCGCACGACGCAGGACGTCGACCGCTGCCACGCGCGCATCGACGGTGACGGCGCCGAGGGCGCCCGCGGCGGCCGCACGCAGCTCTTCACTGGCGCCGGTGCTCGCGTTCAAGATGCGGTCGATGCGCGAGACAGCCAGCCCGTCGATCAGCCCCGCCTGGCGCAGGCCGGCAAGGCCCGCGATGCGCACGCCGTCGTCGGTGTCGTTGAGCGCGCTGACCAGCGCGTCCCGGGCCAGCGGCCCGAGCGCGGTGGCCATCAGGTGGGTGGCGGCGCGGCGCACCGCCGGGGCTTCGTGGTGCAAGAACTCGGAGATGATCGGCCCGAGCTTGGGAAACGGCCGCTCGGGCAGCGCTCGCAGCAAGTCCTCGGCATCGTGAGGGTTCGAGCGCGGCCCCTGGGCCGCCAGCTGCGCCAGCTGCTCGGCCACCACGGCCACGCCGGTATCGCCGACCGCCTTGAGGGCGGTGATGAACCGCCCGCGAACGGCCTGGTCGTCCCCCACGCGCTCGCGGGCGGTGATCAGCGACCGGGCGCCGGCGGAGCCGGCAAAACGCAAGATGCCGATACCGGCGTTGCGTTGATCCCCGGTTCCGCGCAGCAGCGCCTCGGCGATGGCCGCGAGCACGTCGGGCTCGCGAATCGTCTCGGCCGCGCGGGCGGCCAGAGCCTCGTGGCTGCCCTCCCCCGGTTCGACCCCCCCGGACAACTCGCGCAGGCGCGCGGCAGTAGCCCACAGCCCCGGGTTGTCCTCGCGGCGCGCCAGCACGCGCATCGCGCGGCGCACCCGCTCGAGCTCGGCTGCCAGCGCCGGAAGCTCGGGAATGGCCTGCAGCCGCGCGAGCACGTGCACGGCGTCCCGGGACAGGTCGAAGGCGAGCAGCTCGGCGTCGGCCCATTCACGCAGCGCGATGGGAAGCTCGTTCAGCTGCAAGACCGATGCCTCGTAGAAGCTCCGGAGCAGGTCGTACGAATCGGAGTCGTCCCGAGCCACCAAAATCTCGGCCAGCGATCGCGCGATGCCGCCCTCGAAGTCGGCGGAAATCCCCGCGCGGCTGCGCAGCTCGTCGAGAACCAACTGGGACACGTCTGCAATGTCGTCGGTCGAAAGCGACTGCAGCACTGCATTTCGCACGTCCACCTTGGCCAGGTGCGACAGGCCCGAGAGCGACGCGCGCACGTAGTCCAGATTCATCACCAAGCTCCGCAGCTCGGGCGCCGAGAGCCCCGCGCTCACGTCGAGCACCGAGGCCCGGAAAGGCGCGGAGTCGCGACCGGCGAGGGCGGCGCCCGCGGCGCCACTGAGGTCGAAGGCGATGCGGGTCAGGGCCAGATCCACGCTGCGAGGGATGTGCGGCTGATGGGCGCCGACCAGGTCGGTGGCCGCGATCACCACCACCCCGCGACCGGTGCGCTCGCGGAGCCGGGTGATCACCTCGCGCGGCGAGAACCCGGTCTCGAAGGCCCAGATCAGATCCGCCAGCTCGGGACGGCCGACGCCCTCTTTGATGGCCAGGCAGGCCACGTCGTGCTGCGCGAACACGTCAATCAAGCGCCGCACATAGGGCTCGACCGTCTGCCCCACGAGCGCACGGATGTCGTAGGTCTCCCCGGTGCCGCTCTGCACGCGCAGGTCGCGCCCGTCGATGGCGCGCGTCAAGAAGCGAACTTCGCCCCTTCCGCCGATGGCGGTGCGCGTGGCGGTGGCCAAGCGGTCCAGCGTGCGCTCGCGCTCGACGTCGTCACGGACCCCCGCCGGCGCGAGGCCCGCGGTGAGCGCGATGAA
Source organism: Polyangiaceae bacterium (assembly GCA_023150915.1). GTDB lineage: Bacteria > Myxococcota_A > Polyangia > Polyangiales > Polyangiaceae > JADJKB01. Next base: position 38,788 of record JAKLKA010000057.1, on the reverse strand, counting down.
CAGCTCCAGGAACCCGGACTCGGGGCTGTCGAGCGGCACGCTGGTGCGCTGCACGTCGCGCGTCTCGGACCGGGCATCGATCAGCGCCCGCAGATCGGCGCGCAGATCGCGCGCGTTCGGGTAGCGGCTGTCGCGGTTCTTCGCCAGCGCGCGCAAGGTGATCTTCTCGAGCCTTGGGTCGACGCGCGGGTCGAGGGTGCGCGGACGCGGCGGCTCGGTGTAGAGCTGCATCTGCACCACATCCATCGCGCTCTCGCCGTCGAACGGCAGCCGGCGAGTCCCGATCTCGAACAGCATCACGCCCACCGCATACAGGTCGGCACGGCCGTCCAGCCGCTCGCCGCGGATCTGCTCGGGGGCCATGTAGTGCGGGGTGCCGGCCACCAGGTTCACGGCCGACGCCGCCAGCGAGCCGTCGTCTTTGCCAGCGCGTGGCGACTCCACGGTTGCCAGGCCGAAATCACACACCTTGACCACGTCTACCACCCGACCGTCCTCGTCGGCACCGGTCGCGATGATCACGTTCTCGGGCTTGATGTCGCGATGCACGATACCGCGCTCGTGTGCAGCGGCCAGCGCCGAGCAGACCTGAATCATCACCTCGAGCTCGCGATCGCGGCCCAGGCTGCGCTCGTTCAAGAGCGCTCGCAGCTCTTTCCCGGTGACCAGCTCCATCACCAAGTAGAGCAAGCCGTCCGGCTCTTCTCCGAAGTCGAGCACGCGCAGCACGTTGGGGTGGTCGAGCTTGCTGGCGGCCAGCGCCTCGGCGTGGAACCGCTGGGCGAAGCCCGGCGCGGCGCGGAAGTGGGCGTGCATCACCTTGATGGCCACGGCGCGACGCAGCGCAACCTGCTGCGCGCGATAGACGATGCCCGTGGCCCCGGCGCCCAGCGCCACCTCGATGATGTACTTGCCGCCGGCGACGGAGCGACCGACCAACGGGTCGTGACTGTCGAGGCGAGGCGGCGACGAGAGCGCCTCACCCATGCCGTTCACGTGCGGCACCGTCGACAGCTTCCGATACGGCTGCTGCGAGGGTGGCGGCATGTCGATCTCGAGCCCGCTCGTCCCGTCGACCTCGAGCCGATCGACGACCGACAGCATCTCCCAGCGGCCGGGCGCGTACTTCTCGGCGACCCCGGTGTTGGGATCGTCCGAAGCCGAGCAGGCGAGCACCAAGAGCTGCCCGGCGTGGGCGTCGTCGAACGGGCGCAGTCGCACCGGCATCATGCCGGCGCTCGGCTCGCCGTCGGGCTCGCCCAGCAGCACCACCGGGCGAAGCCCCGGAACCCGCAGCTCGAAGGCATTGGGGCGCCGCCGCACCTGTTGCTCCCCGACCGGCACGAGCGCGACCTCGCCGTTCAGAGCGGCTTGGACCAGACCGATGAGCTCGGCGTGATCGAACAGGTCGACGAAGACGACGGGGAGCAAGGGGCGCGTCGATCTTAGCGGAAATTCCCGGGGGCGTCCGGCTCAGCGGCCTGCAAGCAATGCGCCCAGGTCACCCAGAAACGGCACGCGGCCCTCGGCCAGCACGTCGAGCTCGGCCTGCATCTGCTCGCGCACTTGCTCGTACGCATGGGCAATCGCGGCCGGGTCGTCGGGGTCGAGACCGTCGAATCGAATCGGCTTACCGAAGCGAAGCGAGGTCTGTGCCGGCAGGGGAACATAGGGCAGAAACCCGCTGGTGAGCCCCCACGGCAGGCTGAGCACGATGGGGAACACCTCTGCTCGGAGCCAGCGCTTCAGCCCCAGCGCCCGCGCCAGGCCGTCCCCGCGCGAGAGCACGATGAACTGCTCGTGCGTGCCGACGCTGACCACCGGCACCACGGGCACGCGCTCGCGCAAGGCGAGCTTCAAGAAACCGGTGCGCCCGCCGAGCTCGATGCGATGGCGGTCGGCGAAGCGCCGGGTCGAGTCCAGGTCGGAACCCGGGTAGACCAGCACCAACCGACCGCGCCTGAGCGCCAGCGCGGCGGCCTCGTGGTCGGCCCGCAAGGTGCCGAGCTTCACCGCGAGCTCGCCCAGCCGAGGTTCGTGGAACAAGAGGTCGTGCGCCAGCGGGTGAACGACCCGGTCCGCTCCGAAGTGGTCGTGGATGGCCACCAGCGTCAGCAGGCTGTCGAAGGTCTGCAGACCGCCGTTGTGGTTGCCCACGAGCAGCGCGGGGCCCGCGGCGGGAACGTGCTCCACCCCCTGCACCTTCCAGCGGAAGTAGCGTTCACCCACGAAGCGCGAGAGGTCGAGCAGCAGCTCGACCAGCTCGGGATCACGCGCGTCCAGCCCCTCTGCGCTGGCGGCGTGTCGCTCGCGACCGGTGGCCAGACCCACAGCCGCGCTGATCAGCCCACCCGGCCCGAGGCGCCACAGGTCCCCGGGGCGAAGATGCGGCTTCGCCCGCGCTCGCCATTCCTCGAAAGAGAACTCGCGATGCACTCCGATTCAATAGCGCGCTCGCGGGGCCGCCGTCACTTCGATATGCTGCGCTCGGAAGGAAACACCATGCGACCCGACGCACGCACCACCTTCGCCATCGGCGGCGCCCTCGCGCTCGCGCTGCTCGCCTGCAAGAAAGAAGGCGCCCCCGCGCCGGCGGCCTCGGAGGCGGCCAAGCCGACGACCCCGGCAGGGCCAGCGGCGCCGCCGGCAGCCCCCGCCGCGGACACGCCCACGGCCAAGGCGCCGAGCTTCAAGATCTCGGACGTGCCCGACATCCCCAGCGGCAAGTCGAACCCGCCCCAAGGCGCGGAGTGGGATCAGGGTGTGGCCGTGAACACGCAGGGCGCCAACGCGCGCGCCAAGCGATGCAGCATGCACGTGCTGCGCGAGTGGCTGCGCATCTATTGCTCGGGCAAGGTCGTCGGATACGAGAAGAAAGAGGACTTCGGTGAGCTGGGCAGCGACTACTACGAGAAGTTCGTCGACGGAAAGTACGCCTCGCTGGTGATCCGGCTGAAGAAGGGCGAAAACCAGAAGATCCGCATCTGCCGCGAGAACGACCGCGCGTCGCTGTTCGTGAGCTGGCCGCCCTCGACGGACAAGCCCAAGAACATCGCGCTGGGTCACGGCCCGCCGTGCGACGGCTCGGACTGGGGCGCCGGCTATGGCAAGGGCGGTGGCCAGGCCATGAAGGCCAAGCCCGGGGAAGGCGGCGACGATGCCGATCTGGCCGCGCTCAAGGCTTCGAGCGACGCCGCCGCCAAGGACTGCAAGGCGGGGAACAAGGACGCCTGCTGGTTTTACTGCGGCGAAGCCAGCTGTAACTGACCCGAACGGACGCTCGCCATCGGCCCCCGCTCCGGGCAATGATGGGGTCGCGTGGAATTCGCCGACCCGCACCCTGGAATGGTCGTCTCGGACCGCTACCGGCTGGAAGAGCTGGTCGGCGAGGGCGCGTTCAGTCAGGTGTACCGCGCCACGGATTTGAAGGACGGCAGCGGGGTCGCCATGAAGCTGCTCGCCGCCGAGAGCATCGATGCCGCGGGTCTCGAGCGCTTCCGCCGCGAAGCCGAGCTGGCCACGCGCCTGACGCACCCGAACACCATCCGTCTGATCGGCTTCAATCTGAGAGGCCGGCCCCTGCCGTTCATCGTGTACGAGCTGCTCGAGGGCGAGTCGCTGAAGCACGTCATGGACCGAGAAGGGCCGCTCTCGGAGATGCGCACCGCCGCCATCGCCATGCAGGTGCTGCGCAGCCTGATGGAAGCGCACGAGGTCGGCATCGTGCATCGCGACATCAAGCCCGGGAACGTGTTCGTCTGCAGCAACGAGTCGCGACTGGGCGCGGTGAAGGTGCTCGACTTCGGCATCGCGAAGAGCGTGGACGGGCTCGAGGCCCAGGTGACCGCCGCCGGTATCTTGGTCGGAACGCCGCGCTACATGCCGCCGGAGCAGATCCGGGGCGAGACGCCCATCCCGGCCATGGATCTGTACGCCACGGGCATGATGATGGCCGAGATGCTGAGCGGCGAGCCGACCCTCAAGTGTTCGGTGGCGGAAGCGTGCCTCGCGCAGCTGGACGACCGGCGCATTCCGCTGCCCGCCTTCCTCGAAGGCTCGCGCCTCTGGCCGGTGATCGCGCGGGCCACGGAGAAATCCCTCGAGAAGCGCTACTCCACGGCGAATGAGATGCTCGGCGCGCTGGAGCGGGTCTACGATCGACTCTCGGCGTCGCCGCTGATTTCCCGAGCGCCGCGGGCCGAGGGCGACCGCACTTCTTTCGTGCCCACCACGGTGATGGCAGCGCCCGAGCCCGCGCCGATGCCGTCGACCCTGCCCCCGGCGGCCCCGGCCCCCGCGCTCGAGGGAAAGAGCACGGGCTGGCTCGTGGCCACCGCTGCGGTGCTGGTGCTCGCCATCGCCCTGACGGCCTACGGGCTGTACTGGGCGCGCACGCACGGCGCGCTGTAGGGGGTCACTTCGCGAGCACGTGAAAGCGCTCGTGCACGACCACGAACAGCTCTTCGAGCTTCGGGCGGCCTTCTTTTGCACACGCCTCGCTGACGGCGTGGGTGGCCTTCGAAAGCTCTTCGTCCTTCGTCGCCGCGGCTTTGTCTTCCAGCGTCTTGGCCTGGGCGCAGATCTGGTCGTTCCTCGCCGGCCCCTTGTCGGCGTGCCACAGCGGCGAGAGCACCGCGTGGAACTCTTTCAGCGGCGGCGCGAGCTTGTCGTGGTCATGGTGCTCCTTGCCGTGCTCTTTCCCGTGCTCGTGGCCGTGGCCGTGACCGTGACCGTGGCCGTGGCCGTGACCGTGACCCGGACCGTGCCCAGACCCGTGCGGGTGACCGCCTTCGGGGGATTGCGCGGGCGGCGGCGAGCCCCCACACGCAGCAAGCGACAGTACGGCCAGAAGGGTGAGAGGAGTGCGAAGCGTCATGGCCGCGGGACGCTAGTCGAACTCCGGCGTTACTGCACCACCACGACGGGCGGTGCCGGTGCAGAGTCTGCGCCAGCGTCCAGGGCCTCGCGGACCGGACCGGCATCCCGTCCGCTTGCCTTGCCTGCCCACGGCCCGCCGCCCTGATCGTCGGCGCCAACCTCCGGCGCCGGCTCGCGCTCGCCCGGCTCTCGCGCCGAGGTGGCGACCGCGCCGGGCGCCCCGGCAGCGCCGGCACTTCCGCCCGCACCCGGCTCGTCGGAGCCCGGCACCTCGGGCTGCGGATTCAGATCGCAGCCCGAGAGCAGCAAAACCGGAAAGAGGACGACGACGAGCCAGCGCATGGGCCACCCCAGAGGGCAAGGAACGAAAACCAGCCGCCCGGAGAGTGGGCCACGGAACGCTCCGACGCGCAACCGAGCCCGGATGGGCTGCGAAGACGGCCCGCTTCCCGGCACGCGCCAGGTCGGGTAGCTCCATTGAGCCTCCTTCCGGGCCCGCCCTGGGTTCTCGGGGGGGGCGGCCCGCATGAACCAGGTCGACTTCTACGGCTTGCCCCGGCCCGTGCAGGACCGGCTTCTCGAATCCCTGAGCGGGCAATTCGAGCCGCGCCCGTTGTTGCACCAGCTGGGCGCACGAAGCGCGGCCCTGCGCTGGCTCGCGGTAGCAGCTGGCGCTGCGCTGGCGGTGGCTGTGGTCGCGGTGGTCGGCCTGGGCAACGTCGACAGCGCGCTCGCGTTGCATCCGCTGCCGATGGTCGCCGTGCACGCGCTGCTGCTGGCCGCGGTGGGCGTGGGGCTGCTGTCGGCCCTCGAGATCAAGTCGCGGCTCGGCGATCTCCCGTTCCGCCCGGGGCTCTACCTGTTCGGAGCATCGCTGCTCGATGCCCGCGACAGCCGCTTCCGCGTGCACCCGCTCGATGGGCTGACGCGCGTTGCCAAGGGCCCGGGGGCCACGGTCACCCTGGTCTTCGGTGCCGAGCAGTTCTCGTTTCCGCTGGCTGATCCGGCGCGCGCCGACGAGGCCGTGCAGCTGATCGAATCGGCCAAGAACCGACTGGCCATCTTGGACGAGAAGGGGCGCTTCGAGATCGATCCGCTCCAGCCCCCGGCGGTGGTGAGCCCGCTCGCCCCGACCGCGCCCCATGCGCGCAGCGCCCCGGTCTGGGAAAAACAGCGCTGGGCAGTGGGCATCGTGCTGGGGTGCCTGCTGGGCGCGGCGCTCTTCTGGTTGCGCAATACCTCCAGCGAAAACCGCATGCTGGCCGCCGCCCAGGCCAAGAACGACGTGGCCGCATATCGGGCGTATCTGGGGCGAGGCAAGCGCCACCGCGAGATCGTCTCGAGCGTGCTCTTGCCCCGGGCCGTGCTGCGGGGCGCAATCGAGGTCGGCACCGTGGCGGCCATCGATCAGTTCATCCAGACCTTCCCCAAGACCGGGATCGAGGCCGAGGTGAGCGCCGCGCGCAAGAACGCCATGGCCGCCGAGCTCGAGCGCGCGAAGGGCAAAGGCACGCTGGCCGCACTGCTGGACTTCGCCGAGCAGCACCCGGACCACGGGCTGGGTGAGGCCTTCGGCGAAGCGCGGCGGGCGCTCTTCGCGCGGGCCAAGGCGCGCTATCGCAAGGCCATGCCCGCGGGCGCCGAAGATCACGCGGCTTTGATCGACCGCTTGATCGCCCATGCCGAGAAGGCTGGGGCGAAGAAGACGGACGCGGGGCATCGCGGGCCAGCCGTCGAGATCCGCTTTCAGCGCCTGGCCTCCAAGACCCTGGGGCGCGCCGACGCGGCGATCCGCAAGAACCCCATGTTCAACGGGGCGGCCAGCTATCCCGCCCAATATTTCGAGCCGAAGCGGCTCGAACCGACCGAGGCCGCGACGGCGACCGCCATCGCGGAGCGATTCGCCCAGGTGTTCGAGCCCGAGATCCTGACCTTCGTGGTGGGGCCGCCGGTACCGGGTGACTCGGAAGATCCGCCCGAGGTGACCGCGCCGACTCTGTTCATCAGCCACCGGCTCGAGTGGTCGGGTGGCGCCGTGGCTCGGGACAAGCCCCGCGGGGTGTTCATCGGGATTCTGCTGTTCTTCAAGACCGCCTTCGTGGTGCCTGGCGACCCGACCCCGCTCAAGAGCAAGTACACCGCTGGCGAGAACGTGTCCCACGAGCTGATCGCACGGCACTCGGACCAGCCGTCGGCCGGCGCGCTGGAGGCCGCGGTCTACGACAGCTTGCTGAAGGACGGCTTCGAACAGTTCCGCGGGCGCTACATGGCCAAGTGGTTCGAGAAACCGTGAGCACGTGGCGAGTGCAGTACGCGCAGCGGGGACGGCACCGCATTGCGTTCTCGCTGCGCGGCGGCGAAGGCTTGCCGCCGCTGCTGATGATACGCGGCCTCGGCCGCACCAGCCGCCACTGGGGCCGCATCGTGCACGAGCTGGAAAGAACCTTCCGGCTCGTCTTGCTCGACAACCGCGGGGTCGGGCGAAGCGGCGTTCCGCTCGTTCCGTTCACCACGCGCGACATGGCCGACGACGCCGCGTGGGTGCTCGACACACTCGGCGTCGCACGCGCATGCGTGCTGGGCATCTCGCTCGGGGGGATGATCGCTCAAGAGCTGGCCCTGGGTCACGGTGACCGCGTCAGCCGTCTGATCTTGGGCTGCACCACCCCTGGGCGCCGCTCGGGCAAAGGGGTGCGACCGGGCCGCGTGCTCGAGCTGGTGGCGCCCATGCGCCTTCCGCCCGAGCGTGCCATTCGAGAGACCGCGCGCCTGATCTTGTCCGAGAGCTTTCTGGCACGCGAGCCCGAGGTGGTCGACGAGTGGGTCGAGATCGCGCGCCAGGTTCCCCCCAGCCGCCGCGGCGTCTTGTACCAGTTGCTGGCGGCCGCGCGCCACGAAGCCGGGGACCGTCTGGCTCGCATCCGCATGCCGACTTTGGTGATCACGGGCGACGCCGACCGGCTGATCGACGCCGAGAACTCGGCACGGCTGGCGCAAGCCATTCCCGGGGCTCGCCTGGCCGTTCTGCCCGGTGCCGGGCACGATTTCCCCACCGAGCAACCCGAAGCCACGGCCCAGCTGATCAGCGAGTTCTGTCTGGGCTAGAGTCCGCCCCATGGCACAGACCACGGTCGTCATCGACACCAACTTCGGCAGCATCACCCTTTCGCTCGACGCCGAGCGCGCCCCCAAGACCGTCGCCAACTTCTTGTCTTACGTGGACTCGGGGCACTACCAGGGAACGATCTTCCATCGAGTGATCGACGGCTTCATGGCCCAAGGGGGCGGCTACGACCAGGCGTACGATCGCAAGCCGACCTCGGCGCCGGTGCAGAACGAGGCCGACAACGGCCTGAAGAACCTGCGCGGCACGGTGGCCATGGCGCGTACCAGCGACCCCCACTCGGCGACAGCCCAGTTCTTCATCAACGTGAAGGACAACGCCTCGCTCGATCACAAGGGCAAGAGCGACGCAGGCTGGGGCTACACCGTCTTCGGACAGGTGACCGCCGGCATGGACGTGGTGGATCGGATCAAGGCGGTGAAGACCGGCGCCGCGGGGCCGTTCACCAAAGATGCGCCGATCGAGCCGGTCGTGATCCAAGGGGCCCGGCGCGCCTGAATCAGACGCCGAGCTCGAAGCCTTGCCCGGCCAGGGCCGCTCGCGCACGATCGGCACGCTGGCAAGCGCCGATCGACAGCGCTGCCAGGAGCCCTGCCACCACGGAAGCCATGCCCACGATGGGCGACAAGAGCGAGAAGTAGCCCCAGGTGAAGGAGAGGAGGGTGAACACCGCCGTGATCAGCGCGGTGGCTGCCGAAAGCACGAACCCGGTCACCGCTGCCCAGCCACGCGCCCGCGAGAGCTTCCAGCCGGTGGCGGCGGTGGACGCACCCACGGGCACGATCAGCGCCGGCAAGAGCCAGTACCACGAGAAAAAGCGAAGGTTCGCCAGCGACTGGGCGCCATACAGGACCGTGAATACGCCGAGCGCGAGCACGACTCGGCCCGCGACGACCGCAACCAGCGGGGGCGTCGCCGCAGAAATCTCGGCGTCTGCCGGGGCAGAAAAGGTAGGCGTACCGTACACGGCCTGCATGAGTCGCTGACGAACCGTTCGCGTCCTGCTACGCCCGCGGGGCGCCCTGCCTTCCCCCCGCCCTCAGATGTCCCACTCCGAAATCGCCCCCACCGCTCACTACACGGCCTACGCCTGGCACCGCCTGGGTTTTCCGCACGCCGAGCACTTCGTGACGGCCAAGGGTCGCCGCTTGTTCTGGTCGTTTCGCGCCGCGGGCGAGTGGCTTGCCGTGGTGCACCCCACGGTTCCGTCCATGTTGCAGTACCTCGAGCTGCGTCACCGCTGCATCGAGCACGCGCTCGACCAGGCAAACCCCGACCGCGTGGTCGAGATCGGGGCGGGGCTGTCGCGACGCGGCTTGACCTGGGCAGCCGATCGCGGCGTCGACTACGTCGAGATCGATCTGCCTCACATGGTCGAGGCGAAGCAAAAGATGATCGCGGAGCGAGTCCCGGCAGCGGTGCGGTCGCGCGCGCGCGATCGCTTGCGCCACGAGGCGGTCGACGTCACCGGCCCGAACTTCGAAGCTTGGCTAGAGAAGACCCTGGGCGGCGCGTCCCGCCCGCTGGTCGTCTCGGAGGGCGTGCTGGGCTACTTCGAGCTAGCTGAGCGCGAGCGGGTCGCCCGCGCGGTGGCCCGTGCGCTGGGCGGTCGCGGCAGCTTCGTGTGCGATCTGAGGTCGAAAGAGGGTGGGCGCTCGGTGGCGGCCGCAGCCAAGCTGCTCCGTTCCGGGATCTGGCTCGTCACACGCGGGCGCGGCGCGCGGGAAGACTTCCCGAGCCGGGCGGCCATCGCCAGCTACTTCGAGCAGGCCGGGTTCGTGCGCTCTGCGCCCATCGCCGCCGAACAGGCCGCCCCTCACCTCGCAAAGCTCCGCACTCCGGCGCGAGTATGGCAGGCCAACGGGCTCGCGGCTGCTACCCCTTGACTCGTGCGCTCACGGGTACGACACGAGAGTGGTGCAGAGTCGGTGGTTCCACCAGGCGGTGCTCTGGACCCCCAGGCCGGGCCACGAGCGCAAGGTCGGGTGGCTCGAGCTGTTCTACGACTTGGTGTACGTCGCGGCACTGATCCAGCTGGGCACGGCGCTGGCGTCGCACGTGAGCTGGTTCGGCGCGCTGGCTTTTGCGGGGCTGATGATCCCGCTCTGGTTCACCTGGACCGGGTTCACCTTCTACAACAACCGCTTCCAGGTCGACGACGCCGCTCACCGCTTGCTGGTGTTCGGCCAGATGCTCGCCATCGGCGCCGTGGCCGCCAGCGTTCCGAAGGTTCTGGACGGGCAGCATCAGACCTTTGCGCTCGCGTATGGCGCCGCGCGGCTCGCGGTGGTGGCGATGTATGCCCGCGCCCACGCGCAGGTGCCCGAGGCCCGCGGCATGACCCGGCGCTACGGGATCGGTTTTGCCCTGGGCGCGGCGGTGTGGCTGGCCAGCGCGTTCGTCCCACCCCCCTGGGCGTTCTTCCTCTGGGCAGTGGCACAAGCCGTGGACCTCTCGACGCCGCTCGGCAAGAACGCCATCGGCATCATCGAGCGCTTCCCGATCGATTTCGGTCACGTCTCGGAGCGCTACGCCATCTTGGTGTTGATCGTGCTGGGCGAGGGTTTCGTGAAGGTGCTCTCCGAGCTCGCCGAGCGCGGCGTCACACCCGAGACCGGCACGTTGTCGGCCCTGGGGCTGCTGGTCACGTGCACCATCTGGTGGATCTACTTCGACGACGTGGCGGGGGCGCGCTTGAAGGCGCGCCGTCTGGGCAGCGTGCTCTGGGTCTACGGCCACCTGCCGCTCGCCGTGGCCGTCACGGCGGTGGGCGTTTCACTGAAGAAGGCCGCGACCATGGGCCTGTCGGACATCGGCTCGGCCAAGTACCGCTGGCTGTTCTGCGGAAGTCTGGCCCTGGCTCTGGCGGCCGTGGGCTTCATCGACCACCTGACCGAGCGGCGCGAGTCGGACCTGCCCGACGGCGCTCGGGTCAGCGCACGGCTGGTCTCGGCGGTGTTGGTGCTCGCGCTCGGCGTGGTGGGCGGGTTCGTCCCCACCTTCGTCTGGCTGGGGCTGATCGCGGTGGTCTGCGTGGCCCAGGTGGTCTTCGACATCTCTACATCGCCCCGCCAGGCCGACCACCACGCCCACGTCACCACCCGCTCGTCGGAGCCCCCTGAGCTCGCCGCGCCTGCCCCGGGGGCGAAGCGCTGGGACCCTGGCGACGCGGTGCGGCGCGGCGCGCCCAGCGCGCTGCGGCGCGACCTCTACGTCTACTTCATGGAAGGCTCGTGGTGGCGGCTGTTCGGCGCCTGCGCCTTTGCCTACTCGTTCGGCAATCTGGTGTTCGCGTCACTTTACCTGCTCGACCCGGGTGGTATCGCCAACGCAGCGCCGCGCTCGTTCTTGGACGCTTATTTCTTCAGCGTGCAGACCATGGCCACCATCGGTTATGGCGCGCTGCACCCGGCCAGCACCTTCACCAACGTGCTGGTGACGGTCGAAGCGGCCCTCTCGCTGGTCAGCGTGGCGGTGGTCACCGGCCTGATCTTCGCGAAGCTGGCCCGCCCGCGCTCGGGTGTCTTGTTCAGCAACGTGATGACCGTCGAGCCGCGCCAGGGCAAGCCCACGTTGATGTTTCGGGTGGCCAACGCCCGGGGGAACGACGTGGTCGAGGCCAGCATTCGGGTCACCGTTCTGCGCGACGAGGTGACGCCCGAGGGCCACAAGTTGCGGCGCCTGTACGAGCTACCGCTCGAGCGCTCGACCCAGCCGCTGTTCACCCTTTCGTGGCTGGTGATGCACGTGGTGGGCGACGACAGCCCAATGCGAGACATCACGCCCGAGAACGCCCACGACAAGGTGCGCGGCATCGTCTGCACCCTGATGGGACACGACGGCACGTACGGGACCACGACCTACGCGCGCAAGAGCTACTACCCCGAAGAGATCCGCTTCGGGCACCGCTTCGTCGACGTGATCAGCGACCTGCCAGATGGCCGCCTGGCGGTGGACTACGACAAGTTCAGCGAGACGACCGCGATCTGAGCGGGCTCATTGTGCGGCGGAAGCGCCAGGCACGGGTTCCATCTCGTCCCAGCCGTAGCGCGCCAAGTAGTTCTTCCAGACGCCCTCGCAGACGGCGTCGTAGCGACAGCGGCGGCATTCGTCGCGCTTCTCACGCTGAGCGCGATCGAGGTCGGCGCGCGTCCAGAGCGCCAGCCCCCTGCCCTTTCCGCTCGCCCGCCGCTCTTCGGGCCCGGTGCCGGTATCCAGATCGTAGTGGCGATGCTTCTCGACGTAGCCGCGGGCGCGATCGGGGACGGCTTCGGTGGTACACAGGGGAATGTCGACCAGGAACGCCATCGGCTGCGCCTCGTTCAGCCCGGCCAGCATGCCGGCAACCTCGGCGGCGATCTCGGTGTAGCGGGGAAATAGCCGTTCGAAGTGAGTGTGCGCTCGTCCATTCGCCTGCATCACGTTGAACACCACCTGGTGCACGCCCAGCCCGCGCAAGAACCGATAAATGGCGCCCAGGTGCGGCAAGTTCCGCTTGGTGACCACGGTCGAGGTGTGGAGCTCGACACCGAACGCGGCCAGCTTGGCGACCGAACGCAGCCCCGCCACGGTCTGCTCGAAGCTCTGGGGGGTACGAGTCAGGCCCTCGTGCAACGCCTGCTCGTGCCCGTGAATCGAGATGTATACGCGACCGAGGCCGCGCTTCGCCAGGGCCGCGGCGTACGGCAAGTGACCAAGGCGCCGGCCGTTGGTCATCAGACTGATCCGCGGGTAGCCGAGCTCCCGCGCCAGCGCGATGAAGCCCGGCAGGTCGTCGCGCGTGGTCGGCTCGCCAGAGGTGAAACACACCTCTTCCGCCCCCCGGTGCGACTCGAGCACCCAGCGCACCCGCTCGGCGGTCATCGCCGAGTTGTTCACGTAGCGTCCGTCGCGGTCCTCTTCCATGCAGAAGACGCAGTTGTTGTTGCAGATCGCGCCAATGGCGACGTGCACGCGCTCGTCGCTGCGGCGGATGCGCTCGACGATGTTGGGCTCGCGGTCCACCTGGCCGAAAATGTTCTTCTCTGACCCAGTGAGGTCAAGGCCCGGCGGCGGGCTTCTCGAACACGATGGCAAACGACCGGTGATCTCGCGCGTCGGGTGGGCGCTGCCCCTCCCACACCACCTCGTAGCCGGTCACCAGGAAGCTGCGGCCGTGAACCACGATGCGCTTCCACTCGTGGGGCATGGCAGAGACCCTGGCCCCGTCGGACTGGAACTCGAGCGAGTGGGTATGAAGCACGGACCTCTCCTTCGACGGACGCACCTCGCTGGTGGCCACCGCGCCCCGCGCGACCTTCCACCCGGGCGCGGCCGCTTCATCGCCGCTGCCCGCGACGATCATCAGGGTGCGGCGGGCCGCGTCGCGAAACACCCCGTCGCAGACCCGATGCCAGCCTCCCCGCCGACAGTCGATCTCGACGGAGAGGCGAGCGCCGGTCTCGAGCGGCAGGGGCAACGCCGGGGGCGAGGACTGAAGGTAGAGCTTCTCTGGCTTCCCGGCGACGCTGAGCGTGAGCTCGATCCAGGCGTCGAGACCTTGATCGCCGGAGGGCGGGCGGATCGCATCGAGCGTCCCCACCAGCGAGAGCGGTTGGCGTTTTCCGCGCTCGACGTGGAGCGCAAGGGACGCCTGCCCTTTGGGCTCGGGCGCACGCACCGGCCCCGCCGGGGGCGTGATGCTCGCTGCGGGCGCAGGCACGGGCTCAGGCGCGTCTGACGCCGGCGCAGCCGCGACGTGCGGCGGCGGCGATGCGGGCGCAGCAGGAGAGCCACAGCCCGCGATCAGCGCCGCCGCGACGAACGCGCCGCGCTTCACGGCTTGGGGGCCGGAGGCTTCGGTGCGGGGGGCGCAGGCGGCTTGGCACCCGCCGGCGGCGCCGGCGGTTTGGGTGCGCCGACCGGCGCGGGCGGCTTGGCCCCGGCCGCAGGCGGCTTGGCGCCAGGCGCGGGCGGCTTCGCGCCACCGGGAGGCGGCGGCGGCTTGGGCCCGCCTGCGGGGGGCGGCGTGGGCTTGGCGCCACCGCCCGGCTTGGCCCCACCGGCCGGCGGCAGACCCGGCGGCGGCAGAGGCGTGCTGGGCGCCTTCACGCCGCCGGCGGGCTTCGCCGGCGGTTTGCCCGCATCTTTGGGCATCAGCCCGAACGCCCCGGCGAACTCGGCGCCCGAGCCGTACGAGTGACCCAGCGCCAGCTTGCCGTCAGCGAGCTTCATCACGTCCAAGCCGTGCAGGGTGCCGGTCTTCTGAGTGGGTTTGAGCGGACCCAGCGCACCCTTGAACGTGCCGGTCGCCTCCGACTCGAGCACCACATACGGGCCAGCCGCCCACATGTTCTTCACGTTCATCTTCATGTCCGGGAAGGCCTTGATGAACGCGTCGAAGTCCTTCTTGGCCGCGGCCTTGCCCTTCTGCCCGTCCGCGGGACGAGAGAAGTCCAAGTGCTGGGCATCTTCCGTGAGCGAATCCAAGAACGCCTTGCTGTCCTTCTTCTCCCACGTCGCATAGAACGCCGTCGCTGCCTCGGCGTTCTTCTTCTCGACGTCGTTGTTCGCCGCGACCACCCACTCGGGCTCGTGCCCGGCGGGCACCTCCATCAACGGTCGACCGACCATGCCCTTCGGCGCGGTGCCCATCTGCGCCATGAAGGTGACGTGATCGAAGTACATGTGCTCGCGCTTGACGCCCTTGTCGCCGAACCAGAGCACGCTGACGCCGCGGTAACCGATGCGCTTGCCCGTTGGCTTGGCACCCATGAAGTCACCGCTGTGCGTGCCGCTCAGCAGCCACTCGAGGACCAGCACGTCGCCGGCGTGAATGCCGCGCAGGGTGGTCACCTTCGCGTCGGAAAACGCGGCGAAGAACTCGGCCATGTTCTTCTCGAGGTCGGCGCGGCCGCGGGTCTCGCGCCAGCCCTCCATCGACGGGAACCCGAGCACCACGTCGTCGGCGTAGAGTGCCGCGAGCTTCTTCGCGTCGTGAGCCTGCCACGCAGCAACGTTGGCGGCCATGTGCGCCTTCTGCTGGTCGAGCATGCTCGGCTTGGCGGGCTCCACCGGTGCAGGCGGCGCCACCGGCGCGGGCGGCGGCAGCGGTGCCGGGCTGGGCGCGGGCGGCGCAGTCGGCGGAGGAGCCGACTCGGTGCTGCCGGCACAGCCGAGCGGGATCCACGTCACCATCAACACGCCCAAAAGCGCTCTCTTCATCGAAGCCTCCTCGGCTGTCAGGACAGCCGGCGAGAGGTTTCGCCCGGCCGGCGACGGGAGTCAATCGGCCGTCGCAACGCGGCGTTGGTCAGGGACACTGCACGCCGATGCCCGGCGCCGTGGATTGAAAGCTCGACAAGAGCTGCGCGCAGAGCGACGACGGCGCAATCCTCATCGACCCGCAGATCCGATGCACCGAAGGGTCGCCGCCGCTCTTCTGATAGAACTTGAGGCAGCAGTCGGCCGCGCGATCGCAGTCGGCGCCGCCGCGCGCCGCCCCCGGCCCGCCAAAGCTGCCCCACATGTCGTCCGACGAGCCTGGCTCGGGCCCCACGGGCTCTTCGGGGACCACGGGGTTCTGCCGAGCACCAGTCGCCGGGGTCGGCTCGTCGCGAGCGGTCTTGGACTGGTCGTCGGTGACCTCGGGGATCAAGACATCGGGCCCTTTGCTGGGGGGCTCGGCCGAGCGGGACGCTCCACCGCAAGCGGAGAGCAGCAGGGAGATGACCAGCAGGCGGGCGCGCGTCACAAGATCATCCCGACACCGAGCGCCGCGCAATAGCTCGCGGAAAACTCGGGGAAACCTCCCATCTTCACGGTGCCACCCGAGCCGTCGCTGACCGAATGCTCGTGGAATAAGTCGCCCGACGGATCGGAGACCAGCCCGCCCGACAAAGAAACCGTAGCCGTCAGCCAGCGCGGAACGAAGTCCCAGGTCGCGCCGAGCGCCGCGCTGTATTCGAGGAACACGCCAGACCGATCCGCGTAGCGGACCTGCATGGCGCCGCTGCTCGAGGGCGCCGGCGCGGTGGCGCGGGCCCACGCCGCGCCCAGCCCGGCCCACAGCCGCGCGGTCGGCGCCGGCATGAACGTGGGCTCGAGCCGTGCGCCGAGCTGGAACACCTGTAGATCAGGCTGATTGAGTTGCGTGCCGTCCAGGCCGAGCGCGCCGCGAGGCACGCGGACGGTGTGCGTCGAGTTGCTGACGTAGGCGCGAAACCCCAGAAACGGCAGCAGCTCGGCGCGCACATGCCCGCCCCAGGCGAAACCGGGGCTGTACTCGACCTTGTCGCCCTTCGCGGGCCGAGCCCAGATCCCGAAGTCGGGACCGATCTCGAGGTGGCGCTCGGCCTGCTCCGAACCCCGCCGGAGGACCGGGCGCGGCTCTTGCTCGTCGGCGCGGGGATCCGCGGGCGGAGGAAGCAGTTGGGGTTTCGGCGTTCGCTCGGATGCAGGCTTCGCGGGCTCGGCCTTGCTGGCCGGGCGCTCGGCGTCGTCGTCGAGGTCATCCGCCTTGGCGCCTCGCTGGGCCGATGCGGGGGGCGCGGACTCTGGCGCCCGAGGGGGTGCTGCCTGTGCCCCGGCGCGAGCTGCAACGGCGAGGACGGCCAGGCACGCCAGCGAGCGACGCATCGCCACCACCGTACCCGAACTCGACGGCGCGCGCACGCTCAGGCGCGCAGCTGGCCCCCAAGGCGCTGACCGGCCGCCGCGAGCACCTGCGCGTGGCGCTGATCGACTTCGCGGTCGGTGAGCATTCGCGCCTTGTCGGGCTCCGACGCAGCCTTGGGATCGCGATAGATCAGGTGGAACGCCAGCGAGCGATGGTCGTCTGGCACCGCGCCGCCCCGGAACACGTCGAACAGCGTGACCGACTCGCACAGCTCGCCAGCGGCCTCGCGGATCACCCCTTCGACCTGCTCGGCAGTGACGTCGTCGTGCACCACCACCGCCACGTCGCGTGTCACCGGCGGTAGGCGCGGCATCGCCCGATGGCGCGGCGTGCGCTGGCCCAGGCTCTCGATGACGGCCAGGTCCAGCTCGACCACGAACGCCTCACCCCCCAGGTCGAAGGCGTCGGCCACGTCGGGATGCAGCGGACCGAACACGCCGACCCGCCGATCGTCGATCAACACCTCGCCGGCGCCCCGCGGGTGCAGGTGCCGGGTGCCCTCGGAGCCTGCCGCGTGGCGAGCCCGGGCCCCCCGGTGGGTCATTCGCTCCACCATCTCGAGCGCAATCCCCTTGGCATCGAAGACGTCGACCTTCTCGGGGGCGGCCAGGTGGGTCGGGCGCGGCCCCGCGAGAACCGCCGCAAAGCTCGGGCGCTCCCCCGGCAGGTCGCGAGGGTCTTCGGGGCGACGCGGGCGCGCCACGCTGTGCGTCTCTTCCGACGCTGGCAGGAAGCGCGAGCCCACCGCGAACAGACGCACGGCCTCTTCACCGTGTCGCCGGGCCCGCCCCAGCGCCTCGAGCAGCCCCGGCAGAAGGCTGGTTCGCATCACCGTGCGGGCCTCGCTCAGCGGGTTCACGATGCGCACCTGAGGGGCGGGTGCGAACACGGCCTCGAGCTCGCGCGGGGACACGAACGAATAGGTCAACGCCTCGGACAACCCCAGGGTCGTGGCGTGGGTGGCGGCGGCGCGCTCGAGCTTGCCGCTGGTGCGCGGCGGCTGGGGCAAGATCGCCGGGATCTTGCTGGGGATCAGGTCCAGGCCGCGCACCCGAGCCACCTCTTCGATCAAGTCGGCCTCGCGCGTGATGTCGGGGCGGTGGCTCGCGCCGCGCACCTCGACCTCGGTGCTGCCGTCGCGGAGCACTTCGAGCCCGAGGCGCCGCAACACGGCGGTGGCCTCGGCGAACGGCACGTCGATGCCGAGCAGAGCGTTCAGCCGCTGGCTTCGCAACGGCACCACGGGCAGCGCCGGGTCCGGACCCTTGGCGTGGATGGCGCCCTTCACCGCAGCGCCCCCGGCCAGCTCGCACAAGAGCGCACGGGCGATCTCGAGCACGTGCGGCACGGCCCCCCAGTCGACCCCGCGCTCGAAGCGGAAGCTCGACTCGGTGCCCAGGGCATGGCGTCGCGCGGTGCGACGCACGCCCCGCGGCGTGAAGTACGCGCACTCGAGCAGCACCCGGCGGGTGGTGTCCCGGATCTCGCTGTCTTGCCCGCCCATCACACCGGCCAGCGCAGTCGGGCCTTCTGCATCGCAGATCACCAGATCGTCCGCGTCGAGGCTGCGCGCCACGCCGTCGAGGGTGGTGAAGGGCTCGCCGGGCCCCGCGCGACGAACGACAATCCGCCCGCCGCGCACGCGGTCGAGATCGAAGGCGTGCATCGGCTGCCCAAAGCCGAGCAGCACCAGGTTGGTGATGTCGACCACGTTGCTGATCGGGCGCACCCCCAGCTTGTGCAAGCGCCAGCGCAACCAGGCAGGCGACGGGGCGACGCTCACGTCGAGCACCACCGCAGCGCCGTAGTGAGGGCAGCGTTCGAGGTCGAGGTTCTCGACCGAGATCAGCTGGTCGAGGCTTTCACGCGACCAGCGTGCGACGGCACCGGGACCCGGCGGTACGAAGTCGATACCGAAGAGCGCCGCGACGTCCCGCGCCAGGCCCAGATGGCCCAGGGCATCCGGACGGTTCGGCGTCACGCCGATGTGGAAGAGGGTGTCCCGTGCCTCGGGCAGCACGTCGAACAGCTTGGACCCGGGCGCGCCGACCTTTGCGTCCAGGACGATGATGCCGTCGCTCTCGTTGGCCAGGCCCAGCTCTTCTTCGCTGACCAGCATGCCCTCGCTCGACACGCCGCCGATCTCACGTGGGGTGAGGGGGCCCAGGCCCGGAATCACCGTGCCGAGCGGCGCCAAGAGCACGCGGCCACCGGGCGCGGGGACGTTCGACGCCCCGCACACCACGCGCTGAGTCTGACCGCCGCGGTCGACCGTGACCAAGCGCAACCCCGACTTGGAGGGGTGCGGTTCGATGGCGCGCACTTCTGCCACCACGATGGGGTCGAGGCCAAGACCGACTTCTTGCACCGCCTCGACCTCGAGACCGGCGCGGGTGAGCCGGGATGCAACCTCGGACGCCGAGGCGTGGAGAGCCGGGAGCAGTTGCTTGATCCAGAAGTACGACGCGAGCATGGCAGGGGCCGGGATCTAGCATGCGTCGGCGTTCAACGCGACGGCAGCGTGGCCTCGAGCCGGCCTTTGTCGAACACCCAGAGCGTGCCGGGCTCGCCGTGAGTCCAGGCCTCGTTGGTGGTGAGGGGCACCGTGCTCACGATGGCAACGCGATCCCGGGGCGTGGTCACCTCCGAGAAGTCGACGGCGACGTCGTCGTCCGACAGCCGCGCGAAGCCGAAGGGTGCCTTGCGGACGATGTAGCAGAGCTTGGTGGCGCAGCGCGCATACAAGCGCTGGCCGTCGCCGAGCAAGAAGTTGAAGCTGCCACGCCGACCGATGCGACCGGCCACCTGGGCAACGGCGTCTCTGAGCTCGCCGGGCTGCTTGGGGTAATCACGAAATCCCGCGCGGAGCGCCTCGAGCAAGTGACAGTAGGCGTGCTCGCTGTCCGTGGTTCCGACGGGACGGAATCGCCCCAGCTTCAGCTGGCGTGCCGCGCGCACGGTGCCGTTGTGCGCAAACACCCAGTCGCGCCCCCACAGCTCGCGCACGAAAGGGTGGGTGTTGGCCAGGGTGACGGGCCCCCGGGTTTTCTTCCGGATGTGTCCGATGGCGAGCAAGGTCTTGATGGGGTTGTCCGCGACGAAGCGGGCCAGCGGGCTCCGCGCCGCGGCCGTGGGCTCGAGGAACACCCGGGCGGCCTTGCCTTCGTACAGCGCCAGGCCCCAGCCGTCGGCGTGGCCCGCTGTGCGCCCGCCGCGCTGTCGCAACCCCGAGAACGAGAACACGATGTCCGTCGGGACGTTGCACTCCATGCCCAAGAGCTCGCACATGAAGGAACACACGATACCACCGGGACGACCGCCGTTGACGCGGTCTTCGCGCGCGCCGACGCTTGGGGGAGCGTGCTCCGAGTCGCCGCGGGCTCAGCGCGGGACCAGCGCCTGCGCCAGCTTCAGCAAGCCGGGAAACGACAAGCTCTCGTTCTCTTCGGCGGCCGGCCGCCGCCGCCGCTGGCGCACGACCACCAGCTGGTCCTCGGCAAAGATCGCGAGCCGCTGCCCCAGCGACCCATCCGCGTAGAAGCCAATGGGGTGGTCGGGACGCTCGCGAGTCAGCTTGCCTCCCCCCGCCACGAAGCGCGCCAGCGCGTCGCGTTCCCCCGGACCGAGCCGCGCGCCGGCCTCGAGCCAGAAGGCTTCGGCAGAGCCGAAGGCCTTGTCCGAGAGCGGGCCGAGCTCGACGCCCTCGACCTTGGCCGCTCTGTCCAGCTCGTGCACCACGCGCTGGTAGCGGATCCACCACAAGAGGCCATAGTACGGGCTCTTGTCGCTGGGCGCGTGCAGCTGGGCGACGCCTTGTTTGCTGATCAGCTGGCGGCCCTGGAAGCTGCCCTGGTCGAGCAAGAGCTGCCCGATGCGGGCCAGGTGCCGCGCCTCGAGCGCGAGCCCGTAGTAAGTCTGGACGTTGTTCCCGCGGTCGCGATCCCACTGCCAGCCGCGGATCCCCAAGGGACGAAACAGCGCCTCGTCCAGGTACGCGTCGATGGGCTTCCCAGCGGCCTTCTCGACCACCACGCTGAGCAGCTGCGTCGCCTCGTTGTTGTAGGAAAACACGCTCCCCGGCTCGTCGACCACGCTTGCGCGCCGCGAGAATGCCGTGCGGTCTTTCTGAGCGTTCAACGCCTTCGCGTCTTTGCCGTGCGCCAGCCCCGAGCTCTGCGTGAGCAGGTGGCGCACCGTCACCTGGCTCCGCTTCCCGGTGCCGAACTCGGGGATGAACTTGGAGATCGGTTGGTCCAGCGAGGCGAGCTTGCCGCTCTCGACCAGCATGACCACGGCCAGTGCGGTGATGCTCTTGGTGACGCTCATCGTCTCGATGGGACCGCGCTTCTGCCCGAAGTAGCGCTCGGCGATCACCTTGCCGTCCTTCAGCACGATCAGCGCGTCACTCTTGGTGGCTTCGGCCTCGCCCAGCAGCTGATCGAGCGCCTTGCCGTCGAGCCCCAGCTCGAAGGCATCCCCGCGGGGGAAGAAGCCCGCCTCGGCCGTGCCCGCGTCGAACAGCTGGGCACGGGGCTTCTCGCGCGGCGCCGGCCTGGGTTTGGGCTCGGTAGCGGCGGCCGACGCGCTCGCGACTGCGGCCGGTGCAGGCGGGGTCGATGCTGCGGCCGAGGGGCACGCAGGCACCGGCGGGCACTGAGGCACCGGGCGTGCGCAGCCGAGCGCGACGGCGGCGAGGAGCCAGACGGCGCGCACTACCACCCCATCAGCTTCTTCAACTCGCCCCCGAGCGCCGCCCCCATCGAGGCGTGGGTCGCGAGGCTCGGGTGCCAGTCACAGCCCCAACCGTCCTGGGTGAACGACAGCACGACCGCGCTGACCTTGGCGTCACCGGCGGTCTTGCGCAGAGCCACGGCCTTCTCGATGTAGGTCTTGGCCGTGGTCAGATCCGCCCCCGAAAGCAGCGTGGGGATCAGCGCCACGATTCGAGCCGCTGGGTACTTGTCACGCAGGTGTGCCAAGAACTTCTGGTATGCGCCGGTGAACTCGGCGTCGCTCGGATCGCCGCCCGTGGAAAAATCGTTGGTCCCCAGGTTGATGACCACCACGTCCGGCTGCCACGAGAAGTCCCAGGTGCTGCCCGCGTCGGTGGGAATGGCGCGGTCGTACAGCGACGGCAAGGGGTCCTGCTTGTCGTCGCCGTAGTTGTAGATCACGCCCTTGCCGGACCAGGCCACGGTCACCAGGTCGGCCCCGAGATCGCGCGCCGCAATGGCGCCGTAGGTCAGGTAGTGGTTCTCGGTGTCGGCGCTGAAGTTGCAGTTCTGATCCGCGCCCTCGTTGCCGTACCCGCAGGTGATCGAGTCGCCGATCACCTCGATCTTGCGCGTGGCCGGCGCGGGCGGCGCCAGCAGCGTGCCACCGCCCAGATCCACCCCGTAGAACCGAGTCGGCCCGTAGGACGCCTCGGTACGACGGTACAGCCTCACCTCGTGCTCACCCGCGGCAAGCCCCTGCGCCAGGGCGTATTTCTTCTGGCCGCTGGTGGTCGCCAGCGTGGGCTGCACCTTCCCATCGACCAAGAGCGTGAAGAAGTGGGCGGGGTCGTCCATCTCTACCGACGCCTGGGTTCCCGAGAAGCGGAACGCGACCCCGCTGCCGGACCAGGCGAAGCGCGTGGCGCCGGCCTGCCCGGCGTCGGTACGACCGAGGAAGCGCACGCTGGGCACACCCGGCGTGCCACCGGTGCCGGCGGCGCCGCCCGCCCCGCCCAGAGCACCACTGCCGCCACTGCCAGCGCTGCCGCCACTTCCGCCCAGCGCCCCGGAGCCGCCACTTCCGCCCAGCGCCCCGGAGCCGCCGCCTCCGCCCGAGCCGCCGGTGCTTGCCGAGCCACCGCCGTCATCGTCCGACGAGCCGCAGGCCAAGAGCGCGAAGCCGACGGCGATCATGCCCAACCCTCGCTTCAGCATGGCGCGCATCATCGCACGGATCGCCGGGCCACGACGATCACCGGAGCGAGCGCGCTCTCAGTGCCCGTGGCCGTCGTCGCCCATGCCTGGCGGCATGCCCATGCCCGGCGGCATGCCCATGCCCGGCGGCATGCCCATGCCCGGCGGCATGGCAGGCTCTGCCCCGGCGTCGCCCTTCTTCGGGTCGGGCTTCTGGAACTTCTCGGCCTTGGCCAGCGCCCAATCGGCCGCCCACGAGCCCACGCTGATGGTCTCGCTCGAACCTTCGACCTTGGCCCAGCGGCTCGAGCCTTCGGCGGTCTTACCGATGTGCAGAACCTTCTTTGCGCCGTCCTCCAGCGTGAAGGTGATGGTGGCGGCGGGCTTGTCGAGGCCCGTGTCGGCGTCGGTCTTGCCCTCGGCGAAGTTGTCGGCGTTGAGCCCCTTGTAGGCTCGGATGGCGTCTTTGACCTTCGCCTCGTCGAAGCGATCGAGAGCCTTCGCGGCCGGGTCCTTGGCGCCCTTGATCTTCCCACTCCACT
This sequence comes from Polyangiaceae bacterium, assembly GCA_023150915.1. Taxonomy (GTDB): domain Bacteria; phylum Myxococcota_A; class Polyangia; order Polyangiales; family Polyangiaceae; genus JADJKB01. Next base: position 15,679 of record JAKLKA010000057.1, on the reverse strand, counting down.
TCGCGTCTTTCGCGCCGGCGTCGCCTTCGGCCTTGCCCGACATGGCGAACGAGAAGGTTCCGTTCTCGTTGCTGATCTCGACGGCCTTGACCTTGTCTTCTTCGAACTTGAACACCGTGCGATCGCGCCAGTCTTTCAGCTCGCGATCGTAGAGAAAGCTCGAGTACCCCTTGACCGAATACACGCCGTCGCGACCCGCGATCCGGGTCATCTGCCCACGCGAGCCGCTGTCGCCGAACCAGAGCTCGGTCACCTTGTCGGCCCCCTTGTAGAAGGTCGCGTGCAGCGCCTTGCCGTCGCCCACTCCGAACTTGTCGTAGGCCGACGCGCTGGGGTCGATTTCCTCGGTGACCTTCAAGGTCTTCAGGTTCCCGACCAGGCTGGTCACGTTGGTCTGGTTGGCGGCCGCCGTGAGCGGAGCCGTGACCTCCCAGGTTTCGCCTTTCTTGGTCAGCGTCACGTCGACGCCCTTGCCGGCGTCGCCCGGCGGCTTCGAGAGGACGATCTTGTCGATGGCCTTGGTCTGGTCTTCGCTGATCTCCAGCTTGGGCAGCTCGGCCTTGCGGCCCTCGGCCGTGTAGGTCTGCGCCTCTTCCTTCTGCTTCTTGTTCTGGAACCAGACGGCGCCACCGAGCACGGCGAGCACGCCGACGGCGACCATCAGCTTGTTTTCGGTACTGAGAGCCATGGACCCTGACCTTCTAGATCTTCCTCTGCGCGCGCTTGCCCTCGCGGTAGCGCCAGCGACCGATGCCGAACAGGGCGAACAGCACGGGAACGCCCAGGGTCAGTGACCACTGGACCTTCTGCTGCACGGCCTTGCGGCCCGTGCGGTACTCCTCGTCCTTCTTCTTGATCGCAGCCTCGTCGTCCTCGGCGGCGATCTTGGGTTTGGCCACGCTCGAGTACGTCAGGTTGGGCTCCTGAAGCAGCTTGGCGCTGGCCGCGAGCAGATCGGCGTCGCCGCTGATCCAGTCGAGGGTGTTCTTCACGCTGAGGATGGTGCCGGTGAGATAGTCCTTGGCGTACGGCTGCGCGATCATCTGCAGCTGCTGGTCGCCACCAATGGCGCCCATCATCGCGAACTGACCACCCAGATCCGGGCCGTTGCCGGCGTAGGCGAAGGGGTTGGTCAGGAACAGACCCGAGGCCACCAGCAGCACGCGCGACGGCTCGGGCGACCGCTCGGGCACCGTGATGCCCTCGGCCGAGCCCAGCGCGCTCTTGAGCTTGCCCTCGGCCACGGCGGCGATGACGTGCTGCCCATAGGGCGGCTTCGGCTGCCACTCGGCGCGGAGCTTCATGTCCACGTTTTCGCCGGTGATCACGCTGGCCGCCGGGGTGGTGCGCGCCACGGCATAGAGCTTCACGTCGTCCGGCTGGGCATCGCGCTTCAGCTCGATGCTCGAGGGGAACGGCATCGCCACCTGATCCATGCGGAAGAAGCCGGCGAACCCGGTGTCGAGCAACTTCTCGTCACCCTCGAAGCGGGGGTCGTTGATCACGTGGGCGATGCCCGGGTGGCGGATCGAGCTGACCGTCCCGGTGGCGGTCATCACGCCCAGGCGGAACTGCGCGCCGAAGTCGAGCACCGCGTTCTTCTGGACGTTGAAGCCGTAGCCCACGAGCAGCTTGTCGAGGCCGTGCCAAGACAGGCTCGCTTCCATCTTCGGATCTTGCGGCTTGAGCGTCACCGCCGAGGCGTAGACCACCAGGGCCTTGTTGCCGCGCATCAGGAACTGATCGACGCGGCGCAGCTCTTTCTCGGTGTAGTCCTTGCGGGGCTGGGTGATGATCAGGCCGTCCAGGCTGGCGTCGATCTCGCTCTCGCCGTCCTTCAGGTCGACGGTCTCGAGGTCGTAGAACGGGAAGGCCTGCTCCAAGATGGTCTGGATGCTGGGCGCCGCACCCTTGCCCTGGCGTGGCACCAGGTTGGGGTCCGTCATCTTCAACTCGTCCTTGTTGGTGATGACGCCGACCTTGTGCTTGATGTTCTCGGCCTTGTCCCGAACCTCGCGGATCTTGTTGGTGATCCAGAACTCGAGGCCTTCGGTGCGGTTGGGCGCAAGCTGCGGGATCACGCCCTTCTCGCTGCCGTACTTGAACACCAGCCCCATGTAGCCCTGGGCAATGCTGGCTTGATCGTCACCGGTGGCGCTGGCCTCGCCGAACGCCATCTCTTGCAGCCCGGCCTCTTTGGCGGCCTCGCGCTGCTCGTCGCTCTTGGCCTCGACGATGGTGAACTTGAACTTGCCCTTGCTCGACCGCTCGTACTCTTTGAGCAGATCGGTCAGGTCGCGCACGAACGTGTCGACCTGGGCCAGGCCCTTGGTCACGTACGCCTCGATCTGGATCGGGCTGTTCAGCCCGGCCACCAGCCGGCCGCTGCCCTCGCTCAGGGTGTAGCGCTTGGCGCTGGTGCGGTCCCAGCGCTTGTTCATGCCCATGCTGAGCACGTTCGCCGCGACGGCGATGGCCAGCAGCACCGCCAGATACAGGCCGGTCTGTGCAGCCGCTTTTCGCTTCTGATCTTGCGTCGCCATGTCACGCCCACTTGCGGCGCTCGAGCGCCCGGAAAGCGATCACCAGCGCGATGATGGTGACCGACAGGAAGAAGACGACGTCCCGCGAGTCGATGACGCCGCGATTGAAGCCCTGCATCCGCGACTGGAAGCTCACATAGGCCAGCACGGTGCCCAGCGTCCCCGGCTGTGTCTCTGCGGCGGTGCCGAGGAACCAGAGCACCACCAGCACGAAGAAGGTGATGAAGAAGGCCACGGCCTGACTCTCGGTCAGCGCGCTGATCAAGAGGCCGATGGACGTGGCCGCGGCGCTGAACAAGATCAGCCCGAGGTATCCGGTGAGGATCGGCCCGTAATCGAGCGAGCCGAGCACCCAGGGGAACTTGAACATCGCCAGCGGGTAAGCCAGGGTCGCGAGCACCAGCACCAGCACCAGGCCCAGGGCGCCGAAGTACTTGCCGAGGATCACGTCGCTGTCCTTGACCGGCAGCGTGATCAGCATCTCGAGCGTGCCGCTGCGCTTCTCTTCCGCCACCAGGCGCATGGTCACCACCGGCACCACCAGGCACGAGAGCCCGAAGGGCACGTAGTCGAACATGGTCTGCAAGCTGGCGCGGTCGACCTGCCAGAACCCGCCGCGATACATGAAGAACATCAGCCCGAGCGCGAGAAAGCTCAGACAGATGACCACGTACGCGATGGGCGAGTCGAAATACGACCGGAACTCGCGCCGGGCAATCGTCGTCATTGCCGCCATGGCTACTTCTTCTTCCTCTCCGAGGGCTCGTCCTCGTCGTCCTCGTCGTCCTCGTCCGAATCGTCGTCCGAATCGTCGTCATCCGACTCTTCTTCCGAATCGTCTTCTTCCGAATCGTCTTCTTCCGAATCGTCTTCTTCCGAATCGTCGTCCGACTCGTCTTCGTCTTCCCAATCCCCGCCGCGATCGAGCTTCTCGTCGCCGCGGGTCAGATCGCGGAACACGGCGTCCAGACTCTGGGCGTCGCGCCGAAGCTCGAGCAGGGTCCAGTTCCGGGCCACGATCAGCCGGAAGATCTCGGCGCGGAGGTCCGAGTCCTGCGCTCCCGACAGCTCGAACTTGTGCGCCGTCTCGTCGGTGGGAAGCTCGCGGATCGCCGAGGCGCCACCCAGCCGGCCCAGCGCCTCTTCGATCTCCAGCGCTTTCGGCGGCTTGTTTCCGGCCTCGGCGCGGGTCTCGTCGATGGTGACCACGTACCGAACCCGGCCGGTCTTGGCGCGAATGTCGTCGAGCTGGCCGTCGGCCACCACGCGCCCCTTGGACACGATGATGGCCCGGGCGCATGCCTCTTCGACCTCACCCAGGTTGTGGGTGCTCAGCAAGATCGTGCGGTCTTTGCCGATCTCTTTGATGTACTTGATGACCTCGGCCTTCTCGTTCGGGTCGAGGTCGCTGGTGGGCTCGTCCAGGATCAGGATCGGCGGGTCGTGAATCAGCGCCTGCCCGAGGCCCACGCGCTGGCGATAGCCGTGCGACAGCGTCGAGATGGTCTTGCCCAGCGACTGCGCCAGACCGCAGACCTCCACCACCTTCTTCAGGCGGTTCTTGAAGGTGCCCTCGTCGAGGCCGCGGATCTGCGAGGCGAACTGCAGGTACTCGTACACGTTCATGTCCGTGTAGAGCGGCGCGCGCTGCGGCAGATAGCCCAGGGTCTTGCGGACCGCGAGCGGGTCGTCGAACACGTCGTGCCCATGGACCTTGGCGGTGCCCGTGCTCGGCGAGATGTAGCAGGTCAGAATGCGCATCGTCGTCGACTTGCCGGCCCCGTTCGGACCGAGAAAGCCCACGACTTCGCCACGCCGGACCTCGAAGCTCACCTTGTCCAGGGCGCGGGTGCTCCCGAAGCGCTTGCTGAGCGCGTTCGCAGAGATCATCACGTCGGTTGTCATCCGAGCTCCAAAGAAACGAGGGGGGGACCCCTCTGGGGAAAGAAACGCCGAGGCTCGGCTGGGAACCCGGCCGGCTCGGGCCGCGGCATCCTACAGACGGCGCGATCCAAGTCAACCAACCGGAAGAGCCCTTCCGAGCACGGCCAAAACCGCCGAAACCTCAGGGTATTCCCGGTCCGCCGGCGAATTTCTACCGGGTCGACCGGCGGTGCTGGGCCCTGGGGGCGGCGGCGCTACCCGGCCCGAGCACCATTCGCGATCAGAGCCTCCAGCTTCGCGAGCAAGTCCTGATCTCGATGAAATCCGCGCGCGGTGATGAGCTCGAGGTTGTGTCGCACGCGACCCAGATCGAGGTTGGGGTTCACGGCGACGAGCCTGTCCGCGTCGATTCGGTCCTGCAAGCGACGATCGGTCATCGAGAGCACCTTCAGGCTCAGCAGGTCTTCGGCGCTTGCAACCGGTAGTGCACCGACACCCTCGAGAGTCACGGGAGTCGCGCCTTCCACCACCTCGTGCTCGATGCCGCTGCTCGCGGTCAGAAGATCGACCTTGACGCCCTGTGGGGCAAGAAGGCGCACCGTCGCGAGCCGGCCCTGCGTCTCGTGCTCGACGCTCGCCAGCGGTCGATAGCCCTTGCTTCGAAGCTCGAAGACCAGGCCTTCGGTGTCCGCATCGTCGAGGACGACCACGGCAAGGTCGACGTCGCGAGTGAAACGCACCTCCGCGCGCACGGATACAGCGAGGCCGCCCACCAGTGCGAACCGGCGACCGCGTGCTCGCAGCTCTTCGACGGTGCCCCGCAGTGCATTCTCGAGCGCCGAGAGCTCACTCATCCGCTGCCAGCCACTCCTCGAAGAGGCGGGCGATCTCCTCCTCGCTCGCATCGCGGTGCCGCTCGCGGAGCGCTGACCGCTCGAGCCGGAATCCGGCGGCCATGAGCTCCAGTGCTTGCCGAAGCTTCTCTTCGGGGCTCGTCGCCCGCGCGTCAGCCAGATTATCGAGGGTGAGAAGGTCCACGGCTCTCCAAGGCTACCACCGGACTGGGCCGTGCGCCGTGGTTGCTACAGCGCGCAGCGCTCACGCCCGCCGGCGAACCGTTCGGGATGAGCCTGCCGCGTGCGCTCTGCAAAGACCCGGGCGTCTTCGGCGGATATGGCCCGAGTCCGTCCGAGCCAGCTCACCACGTCGATCTCGGCGCACGGCAGCGCGCTCCGACCGCCCATGCGCTCCAGCACCGAGCTGCGGCGCGAACCGTCGAGGTAGAACACCAGCCCGTCGCGGGCGGGCGCCCGAGGCGTGCCGCTCTCGACCATCTCGTAGACGCGGAGCGGATAACCGTCGTCCGCGGTCACCACCCTGCCCCGGGCCTCGGCGCGGAAGCCCGCCGCGCAGCCCGAGAGGGCCCAGAGGCTCAGGGCGAGGACGAGGAAACGTGATCCCATGCTGGCGTTCCACGCGGCCCGGGCTCGCGGGTTCCCGGCTGGGCCCTCAGTCACCGACGCGCGTCACTTCCGCGCAGTCGAGCTGTCAATCCGACCCCCGCCTGGTCCGGGTCGACCCTCGCTGACCCGGCCTCGCTCAGCTCACGCGGTACCCGGTCACCAGCGCCTGCGCCAAGAGACCCCAGCCGTCGATGGCCACGAACAGCAGCAGCTTGAAAGGCAAGCTGACCTGGGTCGGGTTCATCATCTGCATGCCGAGCGCCAAGAGCACGTTGGACACCACCAGATCGATGATCAGAAACGGCAAGTAGATGGCGAACCCGATGGCGAAGGCCTCGATCAGCTCGGTGACCACGAACGCCGGGATCACGATCACCATGTCGTGCCGGCCCACGTCCTTGCGCTCGGGCTCTGGCCGCGCCGCCTTGGCGATCTCGTAAAAGCGCGTCAGCTCGCGCTCCGAGGCGTTGGCCCGCAAGAAGTCCCGCAGCGGTTCCCGCGTGGCTTCGAGGGCGCCCTTCACGAAGGCGCTGGTGTCGGCCACCTTGTCGCCCTCGATGAGCGGCTTGGCCCGATCGTGGATGCGCGAGCCCACCGGGGACATCGCCAGGATGGTGAGGGCGCCGGCCAGCGCCATGATCACGGTGTTCGACGGCACGTTCTGCGCGCCGATGGCCCCGCGGACGATCTGCAACACGGTCGAGATCTTCACGAACGCGGTCAGCGTCATGAAGGCGAACGGCAAGAGCGACACCAGCGCCAGCGCGACCACCAGCGCCAGCGGGCGCCCGAGCAGGTCGTCGGGCGAACCGTCCTTGCCTTGCGCGACTGCCACCGCCGGCGCGAGGAACACCAGCGCCCCGAGGGACCAGCGCATCATGTGGCCTCCCCGTCGTCAGCCTTCGCCGGGCGCTGGACCACGCGCGAGAGCACGTCTTTGAACGAGTGCGAGTCGGCCTCGAATGCGTGCTCGGGATCGGCGATCTCGCCGAGCTTTGCCAGGCCCGCCTCGCTGCCGCCGATCACGTAGATCTTGTCGGCGACCCGCACCAGATAGATGACGCGCCGCCCCTCGAGGGGCAGCCGCCCGACCAGCGACACGGGCCCCGCGGGCTTGCCCACGCCCAGCCGCCGCGCTCCGTAGAGCACGAGCACCGCCAGCGCGATCACTGCGAGCAGCGTCACGACGGTTTCGATCACGTACTTCGTGAGCGGGCTCATCCCCAGGGCCGCGGAGGGTAGAGCAGGTGGGCGGACGGGGCGTAGGCAAATCGGCGGGGGCGGCGGGAACGCCGACGTTCGTGGTCGGCACTTGGGCGCTGGCGGGCCGACGTTTGCGCCGGACTCGGCGAAGTCCGGTGAGAGCGTGGTTGCCAAGTTCCAGCGCGAGCCCGGCTCCCCGGGCGGCAGCTGCCGCAGCGGAGAACCGGACGGAGAGATTCTTCAGCAGCCGCGCGGGCAAATCGCACGAGCGGCGGGAACGCGACCGTTCGCGCTCAGTGTGCAGCAACCGAACGCTCGCACTGCTGCCGGAGGCGCGCCCGCTCTTCCTTCGAGAGCACTTGGGGCTCGACCCGCGGCCGCCCGCGCTCGCTCCAGAACGGGCTCGGCCGCGCCACGCCTTTGAGGGTGGCGCGGAGCAGCAGCCAAGCCGTGCGCGCGAGCAAGCGGCGCGGAAAGGCCGGATGGGATCCCGGCGGAAGCTCTCCGTGGCCATCCTGGCCCTGCACGCGATAGCACACCGGGCCGAGATCTCGCTCGCGTCCACCCGCGGTCTCGCCGTGGTCCATGAACGCGTGAGGTATGCCCACGAACGGAACCCGCGGCGACGGGGCCGTGTTGCCCACTGGGGTCTTGCAGCACTCCGTGTACCACCGCATTGCGCCCTTTGGGCTCAGCCGAACGCACCGCAGCTGATCCGAGCCCTCCCGAATTTCGACTTGTCCCGGCGCGAGCTGGAAGATATCGGTGCCCCCATGCTCGTCGAGCAGGTCTGCGTCACGGCCCAGGAAGCAAGCGTAGGTCTGGCAGTCGATGCACATGCAGACGACGCGCGTACCGGTCTTTGGTGAGACGGCGCGAGCGACGCCGCGCACGGCGCCGCAGCGACAGCGGAGGGGGATGTCGATCGGCATGCCCGGCCGAGCTTACGCCCCGCAAGCAGGCCAGAACAGCCCGCGGGAGACACGGCGGGTCTCGGGGCACCGTACCGGGATCAGAAGGTCGTCTTCGTGACGTCCATGCGCGGGCGAGACGGGAATTTCAGCGCGAGCACGCTCTTGGCGACGCACCTGGCGCCGCGCCGCACGAGAGCACGGTGACCGCGGCCGTGAGCCCGCACCAGCTGGGAGCCGCGCGGCCGTCGAACGAAGGGCGGGGTCGCCGTGGCGTCATGCCCCCTGCTCATACCCCAAATCCGGTGCAGCAAGCGGCGTGCTTTCGCGTCGCGCAGAGCCTCGGGCGGGGGGTCAGTTGCAGGTCTGCTGCGGGATGCAGGCATTCTCGGCGAGGCGGATCACGATGCTCGCGGCAGCTGAGCCCTTGATGGCGTAGTTCTGGCCGATCACGGCGCCCGTCACGTCCAGCTTGTTCTGTCCTGTCGGCACCGCGTACGTGCCGGTGCCGCTGGCGCCCTGCACGCTTGCGATCCAGGTGTTGCCGGCAGCGTACGCCGTGATGGCCGCGGCGGTCTCTACCGTCAGACCACCCACGCCCGAGACCCCGTTGCCGCTGAGCGTGTTCTGGCCGAGTGAGTCCCCGCGCCCGAGGTCGAGGGTCGAGCCGGCCGCGCCGAGGAACTGGACGCCGGCGGTGCAGTTGTTCTTCACCTCGGTCGAGCGCATCTTGAGCGAGCTCACCACCGACGGCTTGCCGATGTAGATGCCAGGGCCGCAGGGGGTCTTGTTGTCCTTGATGGCGCTGGCCTTGATGTCCACGAGCCCGCCGGACTGAAGGCTGATCCCCCCGCCGTTGCTGCCGATGGTCACGCCGTCCAGCGTCACGGTCGGGACGGCAGTGATCGTCGACAGCGACAAGATTCCATGGGAGTTCCCGGTGAGGCTGGCGTTCTTCAGGTTCAGCGTGGGCGCCGCCGACCCACCTGCGGTCGCGTCGCCCACGAGGATGGCGGGGGCAGAGGCACCCTCGATCTTGGAGTCCGTCATTTCGAGCAAGCTCGCGTCTTGCAGCCGAACCGACGATTGGCCGCAGCACGCGAGCGACGCGGTGTTCTTGAACGACGTCTGGCTCGTGAGGCGGACCTTCGCGGTGTTCCGCGCAGCGACCCCGCTCAGCTTGTTGTCGGTGAGCGTGACGCCGCTCAGGACCAGCTCAGAGGCATCGCGAACCAGGAACAGGGCGTCGCCAGAGACGGAGGAATCCAGCGCACCGCCGATGCTGCCGCCGCTGAGGGTCAGCTTGGCGCTGCCCTGCAGCAAGGCAAAGCCGTGTTGATTCGTGCCAATGTAGTTGGTCAGCGATCCGGGAGCGAGCGTGGCGACCACGCTGCCGCTGAGCTCCAGGGGTCTGCCCTGCCAGATGTCGTCGAACGAGGTGCCCTGCACGGTGAGGGTTCCGGCCGAGGCCGAGATGGCCCGACCGAAGCGCACGAAGGCGAGCCCCGATACGCTACCCGAGCCGAGGAACTTCAGGCCCGACGAGCGGAGGGCGGCGGCGCCCTGCAGCGTGACCTTGCCCGCGTTCGCCGCTTGCACGCCGACCCCGTCCGGGATGTCGATGGTCCCGTTGGCCTGGGCGAACTTGGGCTCGGTCGTCTCGTCGCACTTGCCATCGAGAATGGTCACGACGTTACCCTTCGTCGCGACGCCGGCCGCCTTCTCGATGGTCTTGAAGGGAGCGCTCAGCGTCCCATTGCCCGTGGTGTCACTGCCCTTCAGACAGTCCACGTAGACACCGACGACGCCAGCATCACCCGCATCGCCGGGGCCGCCGTCGCCGCCCGTTCCACCACCCCCGCTACCCGCACTGCCACCGGTGGAGCCGCCGCTACCCGCCGTGGCTCCCGTCCCGCCGCTGGCACCGACGCCGCCCGAACCGGCGCCCCCGCCGGCGACGGCCCCACCACTGCCCGAAGTACCCCCCACGCCTCCGGTGCCTCTCGACGAGTCATCGTCGCCACCGCAGGAGACGCCAAGAACCAAGCAGGGCAGAACACAGGCCAGGAGCAGCGCGGACCGCGACATTCGACTCTGCTATCACGAACCGCGCCGTGGAACCACGGACCTTCCATGAGCGTGGCTCAGCCGGTCTTTGGTGCCGCGTAGGTCATCGTCGCGGTGAGCTGCGAGACGAGCTTCTCTTCCCCGGCGGCGACGGCGTACACCCAGGCTTCCGTGGCCACGATGGTGCGCCCCGGCCTGATCACCTGGGCGCGGCAGCGCAAGCGTTCACCCAGCGCTGGACGCAGCAGCTGGATCTTGAGCTCGACGCTCAGTGTGGCGTGGCCGGCCGGCGCCAGCGTGCCAGCAGCCGCGCCGGCGCTGTGATCGGCCAGCGTCGCCTGGACGCCGGCGTGGACGACGCCGTCTTGCTGCATGTGGCGCGCCTCGACCAGCAGCTCGGACTCGACCCAGCCGGGCCCCAGGTCGACCAGGCGTATGCCGAGCTCACGCACGAAGGGCGCGCGGCTGAAGATTTCGCCGGCGCGCTCGCGCCACCGTGGGTCGTTGGGCTCGAACATGCGCGGCCTCGCCGTCAGATCCCCAAGCTCACCTTGCGCCGCTCGCCAAAGGCGCTGAGCGCGCGGGCCTCGAACGACAAGCCCTGGGCGTCCTTCGGCAGCTCGTAGATCGCAGTGAACCGTTTCATCATCGACGGCGGCAGGCTCTCGAGGGTCAGCGTCTGCTCGGGCTGGTGCACGTACATCGCCTGGTCGTCGAGCACCTTGAACTCGCGCGACTGGTCGTCGAACACCTTGGGATGATCGAGGATGGTCTCGTCTTGCTTCGAGGTATTGGTGACCTTGAAGTCGACTTTGAGGAATTTGCCGGCGGTCTTCTTGTCGGTACCAAAGCTCTGGATCTGGTTGCCGATGAAGCTGGCACCGACCACTTCCCACTGGCTGTCCTCGAACGTCACGGTCTCGCCCACCCTGGCCCGGGTCTCGGGCTTGCCCTTGCACGCCAGCAAGGCGAAGAGCACCGCGATCAGGCAAGCGAGCACGTGACGTCGATTCGAGCGCATGGCGAGGTCCTCCGAGCGAGGCCTGATACGCCCGGCACCACCGCGGGCTTCCCCGTCAGGGCGTCACTTGCAGCTGAAGCCGCCGCCGCTCCAGCCCTTGCCGGCGCCGGCAGCCGCGAAACACGCTGCGGCCATCTGCTTCATGTACGTCTTGGTCGGCTCGGGCGCGCTCTCGGCGTTCTGCGCCACGGCCTGGCAGCACTTCTTCATGCTCGCCGAGCTGCCGGTGCCGACTTTCTTGGCGTCGCCGTCAGCCGCATCGCCGTCGTCGGCAGCGTCCTCGACCTCGAGCACCAGCTGCGCGTCGGGCTTCGTCTCGACCGCGGTGGCCGTCGGCAACGGCGGGGGTGCCTCTTCTTTCTGGCACTTGTTGCACCCGCCCGCCATCACCAGGGGGGCCAGAAACCCGGCCAGCACTGCCACCAGGGAACGCGACGCGCCCATCTTCTTCCGCTCACCCATGGGCGCACCATCGCACGGCTCGGGGCCCACGCGCCAGTTCGCGGCCACTGCCCGGCACAAACGCTACACTGTCGCCCATGCGACTGCCGGTGCTCGGCGCCCACGACCGATTGAGCCGAGAGCCGCCCCCGCGCTTCCCCGCGGCGATGATCAACGTGACCAATCGCTGCAACCTGAAGTGCCGGCACTGCTTCGTCTACACCGACGGCAACCCCAACGATCCAGGCGACGACATTCCGGACGACCAACTGCTGAGCGAGGTCGAGCGGATCCGCGATCGGCACGGTCTGTACGCCATGCTCTGGATGGGCGGCGAGCCGATGATCCGCTGGCGACTGCTCGAGCGTGGGGTGAAGCTCTTCTCGCGCAACATCATCACCACCAATGGCACCGTGCCACTCAGAGACTTCGGACCCGAGATCACCTACGTCGTCTCGCTGGATGGGCCAGAGGCCCTGAACGACAGCGTGCGCGGCGAAGGCGTCTTCTCGCGCGTGCGGAAGAACCTACTGGGGCTTCCACCCGGATTTTCGCCCACCGTCCAGATCCAGTGCGTGGTCACCAAGCTGAACCAGCATCGACTGGAAGAGCTGGTGGTCGCATTCATCGACACGCCGGTGAATGGCCTGGCGTTCACCTTTCACGTGCCCAGCGAAGGCGAACAGTCCGAGCTGGCGTGGCGCGACGTGGTCGAGCGCGAGAGCGCCGTCGACGCGGCCCTTGCACTCAAGGAGAAGTATCCCAGTTTCATCTGGAATTCGCGCCGCGCCCTCGAGCTGATGCGCCCGCCGACCGCGCACCTGGTCACCGCCGCATGCCCCGCGCTGCGCACCGTGCTCCCGCTGTACGTGGAAAAGGGAGGCTTTTCCTCGCCGAAGTGCTGCTATGGAAACAACGCGGACTGCGACCGCTGCGGCGCATGGGTCGTGTTCTCACACGCCGCTCAACTCGAGGGCCCGTGGGATGCCGTGGTGGCGCCGTGCAAACCGCCGTCCCCGCTGGCGCAGTGGTTTGCGCAGCAGGCCCGGTGAGCACCCTGCCCTCAGACCGTCGGCAGGTTGTCCAGGTGATTCTCGTTCGAGGCGTCGCTGGTCGTGACCAGTGACTTGCCGGACACGACGCGGACGTACTTCCGACGTTCCGAAGCCTTCACGTAGTAGCTGGACTTGTTGCCGTTGATGTCCTTGATGACGTCACCGGTCTTGCGCGGCGACCACGGCTGCCCGGGGTTGCAGAGCGCAACGATGTTCCCCTTGCGGTCCCTCTTCGTCATCCTGACTTTGCGATCCATGCTGTTTCCTGTTCGTGAGTGTGAATGCAAGACTGAGTCGTGGCGTGGGGTGGCTACACGGCGCGCACCGCGACCAGCGCTGCGCGAATGGCGGCCCAATCCAGGATGGGGTAGCCGGCGGGTTCCCCGCGTCGCTGCCACTCTTCCGCCACTGCGCCCAGCGCGTCGCCGCGGCTGGCCCCCGAGCCGCTGAGCGCGGGGGACGCTTCCGAGTGCCTGACGCTCGCGCCGGCTTGCCACAAGCCACCCTCGCGCGGGGCGCCGGACATGGTGAACGACAGCTGGCGCCCGCGACAGTCCAGCTCGTAGACCATGTTGTTACGGTCGCGGAACTGGCAGGTGATCCGCGCGGTCTGCTCTGCTTCGCGCCCTGCCTCGTCGTGTCGGGAGTTTCGCATCGCGCGCTCCTCAGCCGGTGCTCGGGCGCGTGGGCAGCAAATGGTCGCAATCTCGTCCACGGCTCGACACAACGGGCTCCATTCAGGCTCCGGAGTGTGGGGCGAGCCGGACTCTCGACGGGTTTGTTATAGGCCCTCCAGGCGCGATCCGCAACTCGACGCGCCGTCATGCTCGCGTGACACACGGGCCCTGGCACGACGCCAGACCGCAAATAGGGGCCGGGCCCGATCGGTGCTAGAGGACAGCGTGAACATGAAAGACAAGCGTATCTTGGTCTTCCGGAAAGCGCTCGAAGAGCTGGTGGACTCTCTCGATGCCACGCTCAGAGTCGCGAGCTGGGACGCCGCCGAGCAGGTGCCCGAGCCGTTGAAGGACAGCGCTTCGCGACTCGTCGCGCGCCTCGGAACGGCCGATCGCCTGGCGACCGGCATCTTCAGCGGCTCGGTGGCGGACAAGGCGCGAGTCATCGCGCTGACCGACGCCATGCGCCGCCTGGAGTCCGCCTACCTCGGGTACCGTTCGAAGAACGGCTCGGTCGCGCGGAGCAGCGAGGGCTCCGGCGCCGAGCTGCAGGCAGTGCTCGACGAAGTGAAGTCGCACTCCCTGGGCGCAGCCTGATTTCCGCCGCGGGCGCCCGGTCGCTCGCGACCACCCCGATGCGCTAGACTGCCGGCATGAGGTTGGGCATCGGCGCGTGTGCGCTCTTGGGCTCGTTGATCTCGTCGGCGGCGCTCGCGCAGAACGCCACCACTGCAGGCACCGCCTCGGCACCCTACCCGACACTCGAGAACGTCTCGCTCGAGTGGGCCATCACCGGGGACGCGGACAGCGACGGCGTGGTGAAGGTGCGTTACCGCAAGGCCGGCACCACCGCCTGGCTGGACGGCCTTCCGCTGGTGCGGGTGCCGGCCGGCGCAAACCAAGGGTTCTCGTGGCAGAACCGGCACGCCGGCAGCGTGTTCGGCCTTCTGCCCGGCACCAGCTACGAAGTCGAGCTGACGCTCACCGATCCCGACGGCGGCAACGCCACCAAGGCGCTGACCGTCACCACGCGCAAGGTCCCCGTCGCCGCCGCCGGCGCGACGACCAAGAACGTGACTCCGTCGAGCTTCGCCACCGACGCCAGCGGTGCCAAGCCGGGTGACGTGCTGCTGCTTGGCGACGGCAACTACGCCACCTTCACCTTCGCGATCGACGGCACCGAGGCGCTGCCCATCGTGATCCGCGCAGCCAACCCCGGCAAGGCCGTGGTCGACGGGGACGTGCGGCTGGACGGTCGCAGTCACGTCTACGTCGAGGGCCTGACCGTCAACGGCAAGATCAAGTTCAACGACGCCGAGGGCGTGGCGATCAAGGGCTGCACGGTGAACACGAAGGACGACGGCATCATCGCCTACGGCCCGGGGTCGAAGAACGGCTATTTCTGCGACAACGTGGTGACTGGCTCGACGGCTTGGAACAACGCTGCCGTGGGTGCGAACGGCAACAACCTGGGCGAGGGCATCGCCATGACGGGGCCCGGAAACGTCATCTGTCACAACAGGGTGAAGGGCTTCCGCGACTGCATCAGCACGCTGGAAGACGGCGGCGCCATCAACCAGACCTCGATCGACGTCTACGGCAACGATCTGGAGGTGTGCGCCGACGACGCGATCGAGGCCGATTTCACCATGGGCAACACGCGCGTGTACCGGAACCGCGCGGTGAACAGCTTCGTGGGCATGAGCTCGCAGCCCAGCCTGGGAGGCCCGAGCTACTTCATCCGAAACGTGATGTTCAACATCATCTACTCACCGTTCAAGCTCCACCGCGGCAGCATCGGGGATGTGGCCTTCCACAACACCGTGGTCAAATGCGGCGACGCTTTCGCGGTCTATGCCAGTGACACCTGGGCGCGCGCCTGGTTCCGCAACAACCTGTTCATCGGCGGCGCCGGGGGCGGCACCTTCGGCGGCTACGGCAATGGTGACGGTGACGTGCTCAGCCTCTCGGCGGCCGCGCCCACCTGCAGCTTCGACCACGACGGCCTTGGCTCCATCGGAACGAGCAAGTTCACCGGCACGGTCAGCGGGCAGAGCTTCTCGAGCTTGGCCGAGCTCAAGAGCAAGACCAGCGAGAAGAATGCGGTGCAGGTCGACCTCTCGGTCTTCGCTGCGGCCATCACCTTCCCGGGGAACCCGTTCCCCGCGGTCACGGCTCCCGATCTCGCGCTGAAGAGCGGCGCGGCAGCGGTGGACAAGGGCGAGAAGCTCGCCAACGTGAACGACGGCTTTGCGGGAACGGCCCCCGATCTCGGCGCGTACGAGCTCGGCGCCGAGCCCCCGACCTACGGCCCGCGCACGGGGGGTAGCGGCGGCGCCGGAGGCAGCGGCGGCGGCGGCGGCACCGGGGGTGGGGGCGGGGCCGCAGGCTCGGCCGCGGGCGGAAGCGCCGGC
>JAKLKA010000056.1 GCA_023150915.1 Polyangiaceae bacterium | reverse complement strand
CCGGTGCGCGGCGGGCGCGCGCCGCCAGGCCCGGCGCGGTCGCGGCCTGCGGCCTCGTGGACGCCCCCGACGTTAGCCTCTAAAGTCCGCGGTCCTTGCTTCCGAGGTGCCCGCCGTGACTGCCGACCGCCCCAAGGACTTCATCCGCGAGATCATCGACGCCGATCTGGCCGCCGGCCGGCACCAGAAGATCGTGACGCGGTTCCCGCCCGAGCCCAACGGCTACCTTCACATCGGGCATGCCAAGAGTATCTGCCTGAACTTCGGCATCGCCCGGGACTACGGCGGCGTGTGCCACCTGCGCTTCGACGACACCAACCCCACCACCGAGGACGCCGAGTACGCCGAGGCCATCATGCGCGACGTGCGCTGGTTGGGCTTCGACTGGGGCGACAAGCTGTTCTACGCGTCGGACTACTACGAGCGGCTCTATCAGCTGGCCGAGGAGCTGATCGAGAAGGGCCTGGCCTACGTCTGCGATCTGAACGAGGACGAGATCAGCGCCTACCGCGGCAGCATCACCGAGGCCGGGCGCCCCAGCCCGCATCGGGAGCGCACGGTGGCGGAGAACCTGCAGCTCTTTCGGAGCATGCGCGCAGGTGAGTACCCCGATGGGTCGCGGGTCTTGCGCGCCAAGATCGACATGGCTTCGGCCAACATGAAGCTGCGCGACCCCCTGCTCTACCGCATCAAGCACGCGCACCATTACCGCTCCGGCGACCGCTGGTGCCTCTACCCGCTGTACGACTTCGCCCACCCCCTCTCGGACGCCATCGAGGGCATCACGCACTCGATCTGCACGCTGGAGTTCGAGAACAACCGCGACATCTACGACTGGCTGGTGGACCACCTGACCCTGCCGGCGCGCCCCCGGCAGTACGAGTTCGCGCGGCTCAACCTGACGTACACCCTGATGAGCAAGCGCAAGCTGCTCCAGCTGGTCGAGGAGGAGCGGGTCAGCGGCTGGGACGACCCTCGCATGCCCACCATCGCGGGCCTCAGGCGCCGGGGGGTCACGCCCGAAGCGCTGCGCGCCTTCGCCACGCGCGTCGGGGTGGCCAAGAACAACAGCACGGTGGAGCTGGCGCTGTTCGAGCACACCCTGCGCGAGGACTTGAACGAGCGGTCGCCGCGCGTCCTGTGCGTGCTCGACCCGCTCGAGGTGGTGATCGAGAACTATCCCGAGGGGCAGAGCGAGGAGCTCGACGCGGCGCTCTGGCCCCACGACGTGCCCAAGGAGGGCAGCCGCAAGCTGCCCTTCGGCCGGCGGCTGTTCATCGATCAGAGCGACTTCTCCGAGAACCCGCCCAAGGACTTCTTCCGTCTCGCGCCGGGCCGCGAGGTGCGCCTGCGCCACGCCTACGTGATCCGCTGCGATCGCGTGGTCAAGGATCCGGCGGGCAACGTCACCCAGCTGATCTGCTCGTACGATCCGAGCACGCGCGGCGGCGACGCCGGCGGGCGCAAGATCAAGGGCACCCTGCACTGGGTCAGCGCCGAGCACGCGGTGGACGTGGAGGTGCGGCTCTACGATCGCCTGTTCTCGGTGGAGATCCCCGGCGCCGGCGGCGGCGACCCGCTGGCAGATCTCAACCCCGGGTCGCTGGTGGTGCGCACGGGCTGCAAGGCCGAGCCGAGCCTTCGTTCCGCGGTCGCCGGCGATCGCTTCCAGTTCGAGCGCGAGGGCTTCTTCTTCGTCGACCCGCTGGCGAGCCGGCCGGGGGCGCCGGTCTTCAATCGCACCGTGAGCCTGAAGGACAGCTGGGCCAAGGCCGCGGCCAAAGCCGAGCCCAAGGCCGAGCCGCGGGCAGCCAAGGCCAAGGCGCCCGAGAAGCCGAGCGCGCGCGAGGCGCTCTCGCCCGAGGCGCAGGCGCTGGTCGAAAGGCATGGGCTCTCGCCGGAGGACGCCCGGGTGCTGGGCGAGCCCGGACCGCTGCGCGCTCTGTTCGATGCCGCGCTGGCGTTCCATGGAAACGCGCGCGGGCTCGCCGCCTGGATCGTCAACGAGCTGCCCCCCGAAGCGCGCGCCGGAAAACCGCTGCCGTTCAGTGCCCGCGAGCTGGCCGAGCTGTCGAGCCTGATCGACGACGGCACGCTGAGCGGCGCGCTGGGCAAGAAGGTGCTGGCCGAGATGCTGCAGGGCGGCGGCTCGCCCAAGGCCATCGTCGAACGCCTGGGGCTCAAGCAAATCGGCGATCCGGCGGCGCTCGCGCCGGTGGTCGATCGCATCCTGGCCGAAAACGCGGCGATCGTGGCGCGCTACAAGGCGGGCAACAAGAACGTGCTCGGCGCCCTGACCGGCATGGTGCTGAAAGAAACTCGGGGCCAGGCGAATCCAAAGCTCGTGAGCCAGCTCCTACTCGACAGGCTCGGTTGACCCCCCAGAAAGCAGACAAGCCCCGCGTCCCGTGGCGCAAACGTGCCGCACGCATCGCGCTGGAGATCGCGCTGGTGGTGGCCGTCTACGTCGGCGTCAGCGCCTGGCAAGGGCGGAAGCTCGTGGGCCAAGGTGAAGCCGCGCCCGCGTTCACGCTGACCGCGCTGGACGGCAGCCGGGTGGCGCTGGCGGATCTGAAGGGCAAGCGCGTGCTGCTCCACTTCTGGGCCACCTGGTGCGGGGTGTGCCGGCAAGAGCACGGCGCGTTGAACGCGGTCCACGCCGGGCTCGGTCCAGACGAGGTGCTGCTCAGCGTGGTGGCCGACTCCGAAGATCCCGAGGCCATCCGGCGCTACGCCGCCGAGGCCGGCATCCGTTACCCCGTGCTCCTGGCCGACGCGGCGGTGGTGCGAAGCTACCGGGTCGGCGCCTTTCCCACCAACTACTTCGTGTCCAAAGAGGGGCGAATCACCGGCCACACCGTGGGGATGAGCACGCGATTCGGGATGAACACGCGGCTCGGCTGCGCGCGCTGAGGTATAGGACACGCATGCGCGCGTACCTCGCGGCGGCGGCCCTGTGCGCCGTCGCCTGTTCCAGGCCCGAGCCCCCGAAGATCACGCCTCACGCGGCGCGGGTCCAGAGCGTCACGCCCCTGGGCGTGGGGCTCGCGCTCGAGCTCGACGTGGAGAACAGGAACCCCTTCCCGCTGATCGTGCAGGAGGTCAGCGGCACGCTGAAGCTCGGCGCGGGCGTCGAGGTCGGCCGCGCCCGCTCCGAGCCCAAGGGCAACGTGCCTGCCAAGGCCACCACGCGGGTGCCGGCGACGCTGGACGTGCCGTGGACCCAGCTCGGCGCGCTGGCGCCGCTGGCCGCCAGCGGCAAGCCCGTGCCCTACACCTTCGACGGCACCGCCAAGATCGGCAGCACGAAGCTCAGCTTCGACGTGCCCTTCACGGTCAAGGGCGAGATCACCCAGGCGCAGGCCATCCAGGCCGGCATCCGCGGGCTGGGTGGGTTGATCCCGGGGCTCAAGTAGGGTCCTTGCAGCAGCGAAAGCCCGTCGAGTAGTCGTGGTACTTCGGCTCGTGGCCGATGGTGACGAAGCCGCAGCCTTTACCGTGCTCATCGCCGGTGGAGTAGAAGCCGCCCATGAAGATGCCGTGACCGGTGTTCACGTCGAGCTTCTTCTGGATGTCGTCGCGAAGCGGTAGCTTCTGCTCCAGCGTGCGGTCGACGACGTCGCTCACCCACTCGTGGACGTTGCCCACCATGTCGAAGGTGCCGGCGGGGCTCGCGCACTCGGCGTGCTCGCCGGTCTTCGCCAGAAAGCCCGGCGTGGCGTTGAGCTCGGGCGCGTTGAAGTGCTTGACGTAGTCCCAGCGGCGCGGATCGTTGCCGAACAGCTTGCCGAGCAGGTGGGGCTTCTGCGCGTTGCACGCGCCGCGCTTCTCGTGCCAGCCGTACGGCCAGGTGGCGCCCTTCTCGCCGCGGCAGGCGCGGTACCACTCGCCCAGCGTGCACAGGCGCTTGCCCGCAGCCTCGCAGGCCGCCCGCGCCTCGATGCGGCTCACGTACGCCTGAGGAAAGACGCCGCTGGCGCTCCGGGCCGCGTAGCTCACGCCGGCTTCGGGCCGCTGGTTGTGCGGGTGCACGCGCTCGGGCGCCCCGGCGACAACCAGGTGCGCCTCCCAGCGATCGACGCACGCCTTGGCGACGCGGGTCATCTCGGGCGGGCAGGGTCCAGTTGGGGCCGGTGGGGCCGGCGGCGCGGGCGGCGGCGGAGCCATGGCGACGCTGGGTGCAGCGGAGGCAGTCGCGCTGGGTGCTTGCTGTTCGGCGCGCGCCGGCTGGCACGCCACCACCACGATCGAGAGCCCGAGCCAGCGCCGCACGCCGCTGTTGTGCCACGGGGCGAGGATTGACGCGAGATCCTCGCCGAGCCAGACGGACGGCCGTGGTACTCCCATTGGCGTGCAGCTGGCCGCGGCGCAGGGCAAGGATCAGCTGTTGCTCGAGGTCGCGGCGGCCATCGAAGCCGCCACGCCCTGGCCCCAGCAGGCACCGAGCGCGCTCTGGTCGTGACCTTGCGCGGTGCTAGGCTTGCCGCGCCATGCGAGGGAGAGTTCCGCTGATCTTGGCCCTGACGCTGTTCGCCGCGCCGGCGGTCGCACAGCCCAAAGCCAAACCCAAGGCCCCGGCCGCTGCGCCTGCCAAGCCCCCGCCCGCGTCGTCGTGGAGCTTCTCGTTCAAGAGCGGCAAGGGCCGGTTGGGCGTGCACGCGACCGACATGACCGAAGAGCTGCGGGACCACTTCGGCGCGCCCAAGGACGCTGGCGTGCTCGTGCAGCGTGTCGAGCCGGGAACGCCGGCGGCCAAGGCTGGGCTCAAGGTGGGCGACGTGATCACTCGCGTCGGCGGCGATCCCGTCGACGGCCCCAGCGACGTCACCCGCGCGCTGGCCGACAAGAAGGCGGGCGACGCCGTGCCGGTGACGGTGGTGCGCGCGCGGCGCACGCTGCAGCTTCAGGCCAAGCTCGACAGCGATCCGCCTGCCGACGGCGAGCTGGATTTCGATTTCTCGTTCGACGGCTTCGGCGAGCTGTTCAAGGGGATGGGGCCGGGAAACAGCAAGCAGTTCTTCAAGCAGTGGCAGTGGAAGTGGCCGCCCGACGGCGGCAAAGACCCCGCCACCGATCCCGATCGCATCGAGAAGCGCATGAAAGAGCTCGAGCGGCGATTTCGTGAGATGGACAAGTCTCAGCCGAAGGCCAAGCCCGCACCCAAGTCGAAGGCGTGAGCCGCGTCTCGCTCTCGCCTGCTTCGTGGTACGAGATCTTCAGCGCGACAGCAGGATCTTGAGGGTGACCCGCCGCTTCTGGGGGTCGGGGGGCGGCGCCTCGGTGCCGCCGCCGTAGACCGCCGCGGTCACGGTGATGGTGGTGATCCGCGCCGGATCGACGCCGCTGTCGAGCAGCAGCTTGCGCACGGCCGTGGCGCGCTCGGTGGCCACCGACGGGTGCTCGCCCGGCGACACCTGCCCGACCACCGCCACGCACTCGATGCCAGGCGACGACTTCATGCGCTGCGCGGCGGCCTGTGCCGCCGTGGCGACCTCTGCGCTGGCCACCGCCGACGACTGTTCGAACAGCATGACTTCCGGCATCGCCTGGGCGTTCTTGCTGAGCTCGGGCAGCTTGTCCTGGGTCGCCTGCGACTCGATCTGGGCGCAGCCGCGCACTTCTTGAGCAGCGGTCGCGCCGGTGGGCTGAAACGGCGGCAGGGCGATGCTCACCTTGCCGGGCTGGCAGGTCCCCTGGGGCGGCGCGGACATCTGGCAGGGCGCGGTTTCGTGCTTCTTGAAATAGTCGTCGAGCTCCAGCTCCTGGTTCGCCAGAACGCGGATCTCTTCGCGCAGCGCCGGAGGCGTGAAGTTGGGGGACGACGGGTTCGACTGCGGCTCGTAGATCACCTCGAAGATCCCGTGCGGCACCGGAAGCTCGGCGTGGCGGATCTTGACCACGCTCTTGAGCTTGCATGTGCCGCTCCACGCGCCCTCGGCCGCGCAACTGCGCTCCGAAGGCCCCCCGCAGGCGAAGAACGACGAGACGAGGAGCGCGCCGGGAAGCGCGCCCAGGGCCCAGCGACCGAGCAACGTCATGGGCGCAACCTAGGTGGCGACGAGCGCAGAGGCAAGGTCGACGAGGACCGACCCACCGCGCCATCCACCGCGTCACGGGTCGCGGCGCGGCGGCGTCACGGAATCAGCGCGACCGCGCCGTCGAGGACCGCGATGTCGCCGGCCTTCTTGATCTGCATCCCGCCCTCGAGCCGGTGGAAGCCCTTGGCGGGGAACGCGCCGTCCTCGGCCAGCAGCCAGCCGCCGTCGAGCCGCCTGAGCTGCACGAAGTGCCGGCGCCCCGCGGCCCCGGCATAGGGCGCGGGATCGTGGACCACCAGCACGCCGTCGGCCGGGTTGCCGCGCTCGTCGACGTTCACGCCTACCACCGTGAGCCAGTGCCCGCCGTGGCGACGGTGGAAGTCGCCGCCGTACTTCGCCGGCGTGTACCAGCCCGCGTGGATCACCGCGACGCCGCCGTCAGCGAGCGCGCGCTCGATGAAGCCGACCTCGACGGACTTCACGCCCGTGGTGAAGCGAGCCGGGTGGCCCCGCCAACCCTGATACTGAAGGCGCTTGTACCCCCAGCCGCTGTCGCGCATGAACGCGTGCAGGCCCTGGAGCACGTTCTTCGCACCGGTGCCGCCGTTCGGCGTGGTGCCCATGTACCGCCCCGACCCCAGCCGGCGCACCAGCTCGAGCTGGCGATCGCGGGGCGACGCGCCGGCCGGGAGCAGCGTCTCGCGACCCTGGGACCCGAGCCATGCCAGCGCGTTCGAGACCGCCACCGGACCGCACCACGCCTCGCCGCCACCCGACACGCCGAGCGCTGGGTCGGTCTGGGTGAGGTCGGGCATCGGCCGCAGGTGCTGGTCGAGCCGATCCCGCTCTTCTCGGCGGGTGATCTCCGCGGCCTGCTCCGACTCGAAGGCCACCCGAGCCTGACGCGTGAGCGCGAGCGACGGCTCGACCAGGCCGGCGTGCAGGCGACCGCGCGCCGGCTGTGCCGCGGCCGACGAGAGCCCGAAGCGGAAAGCGCCGGCGCCGGCCGCCAGAGTGGCGAAGAGGATCAGCCAGGCCCGCGTGTGCATCGTCGGGCCGGAGCGTACCCGGGCCGAGCCAGAAGCGTCAAAGTCGCGGCGACTCAGCCCCTTCCCCGGCTCCGAACTCGGCGTATCATGCGCGCCATGTCGAACCGGACCCGAGTCTTCAGCTTTCGCCTGCTCCTTTCGCTCAGCGCCGCCAGCGCCCTGGCCGCCTGTGGCACCGGCGGCGTCGGCAACGCCGTGCGCCCCAAAGAGACCAGCGCGGGCGAGGCCCTGGAAGAAGGCAAGTGCCAGGGCGTGGGCGAAGGGGGCGAGCCGCTGGTCGTCGACTGGAAGCCCGACCAGCGTGGCGATCTCGAGATCGCGATGAAAGAGGGCGTCGCGGTGGTGGCCTACAGCTGCGAGGGCATCAAGCTGCTCAAAGAGTGCCACCTGGAAGGCAACTACGGCTACATGGGCATGACCCGCAAAGAGCAGGTGGTGCGCCTCAACAACTCGGACGAGGTGCGCGCCAACCTGCCGCTCAGCGGCGTGAAGCTCAGCGCCGAGCTCAAGCGTGGCTCTTCGCTCGACGTCGCCATGGTCATGGTGGGCAAGCAGAAGACCACCTGGACCGAGCCCACCAAGGGCGATCTGAAGGGCAAGTGCGACGGCGCGACCCACTTCGTGCGTGGCGCCACAGTCGGCGCGTTCGTGATGGAGACCAACACCAGCGGCGAGGCCAAAGCCGCCGCCGAGTTCTTCGGCGCCGAGACGGGCGGCGCGTCGGCCAGCAAGCGCCAGGTTCAGAACAAGGACGGCGATCTCGGCGCCTGCAAGGCCTCGACCTCGAACGCCGCGAACGCCCCCGATCAGTGCGGCGCACCGGTGCGCCTGCTGATCTCGCCGATCAGCAAGGAAAAGGCCGCGGACGACAAGGCGCCGAAAGAGCCGCGGGTCGAGCTGGCCAAGATCGAGGGCGGGTGCCCGGCCGGGCTGGTGCTGGCCGAGGGCAAGTGCACCAAGGCCGCCGACGCGCCGGCCTATCAGTGCAAACCCGGCAACGCGACCGAGTGCCAGGCGCAATGCGACAAGAACCACGCGGGCAGCTGCGGGGCGCTGGGCGTGATGCTCGCCACCGGCGACGGTGCCACGAAAGATGCCGCCAAGGCGGCGCAGCTCTTCGAAAAGGCCTGCACGGGCGGCGACACACCGAGCTGCGTGAACCGCGGCCGCATGCTGGCCGACGGGAATGGCGTCGCCAAGGACGAAGCCAAGGCCAGCGAGCTGTTCGACAAGGCGTGCGCCGACGGCGTGGCCGAGGCGTGCGGCTTCTTGGGCACGCTGCTGCTTGCCAACAAAGACACCGCCAAGGCGGCCGAGAAGCTCAAGCTGGGCTGCGACGGCGGCTACGACAAGAGCTGCGGGCGCGCGGCGCGGCTGTACGCGACCGGCGATGGCGTCACGCAGGACCTGGGCGTGGCCCTTCAGCTCTACACCAAAGCGTGCCGCGGCTCGGACGGCGCGTCGTGCAGCGAGCTGGCGCAGATGCACGAGTACGGCAAGGGCACGAGCAAGAACCCGATGATCGCCGAGATGCACTATCGGCGCGGCTGCTTCATGGGCAACGCCGACGCCTGCGCCGATCTGGGCCGCCTCGAGGCGGGCAAGCCCGGTGGCGCCGACAGCGCGAAGCGCAGCTTCACCATGGGCTGCCAGCGCATGAGCGCGTTCGCCTGTGCCGCCATGAAGGTGATGTACGGCGGCACCGGGGCGGTGGTCCCGAAGCCCACCGATCTGATGGAGTGGCGCCAGGCCTGCACCAAGAACGACCTCAGAGCCTGCACGCGCGTGGGCGTGATCAACGCCGCTCAGGGCCAGAAGGCCGGCGCGACCATGGACTTGCAGCGCGCCTGCACCAGCGGCGACGCCTTTGCCTGCGCGGTGGGCAAGGCCATCAAGTGAGCCTCTAACCTTCCGCCGAGCGGCGGTATCTTCGGTCCATGGCCCAACTCTCCCCCGCCGTGACCGCGATCGTGGCCGCCGTGCTCGGCGGGCTGGTCGGCGGTGGCATCGTCCGCTTCACCCTGCGTGGCCCTGCTCCGTCGGCGTCGGCCACGCGCGAGCCCGGGGCCGCGCCGGACACCAGCGATCTCGAGAAGCGCGTCGCCCGACTCGAGCGCGGCTCTTCCCGAAGCGACCGCGCAGAGCGCATGGAGCGGGCCGCGGCCCAGGCCGCCCCCAGCGGCGCCGGTGACGAGCCCGCGCCGGCCGGCGCCGGCCGGCCGCACATCGACGACCCGGTGTTCGAGAACGCCGTGCGCGACGTGCTCGAGCAGGTCGAAGACGAGCGGCGCGAAGAGCGCACCGCCCGCGGCGCAGAGCGCCGGAAGCGCATGGCCGAGCGCTGGACCAGCGAGCTTGCCAGCGAGCTCGGCCTCTCCGATGCGCAGAAGCAGAAGGTGGCAGAAGCGGTGCAAGAGTACTTCGAGTCGTTGCGCGCGCTCCGCGACTCGGACGCCGGCCCCGCCTCGCGCTCGGAGTGGCGTGAGGCGGCACGCAGTGAGCGCGAGAAGGCCGAAGGCAAGCTGGGCCAGATCCTCGATTCGGGTCAGCTGCAGAAGTACAAGGCCCTGGACGACGACAAGAAGCTCGGGTTCGGCGGGGGTGGCCGGGGGCGGCGCCAGCGCGAGTGACGGGTTGACGCGCGCCGGCAGGTCATCGACCGTCGCCGGGTGATCGCTCGCGCAACGCTCCCCCAAGCCCTGCTGGTCGTGCTGGCGCTGCTCGCCTGCAACTCGTCCGCCCAGAAGCCCGCCGAAGATCCCGAGCCTGCGCCGCCCCCGGCGCCCACGGCGCCGACGCCGGTGGTCAGCGCCGAAATCGCGCCGCCGCCACCGACGGCTGAGGCTACCGCGCCGGCGAGCAACGACGCGCCCGAGATCAGCCGTTCGGCAGGGGCCCCGGGCGGCGCCGTCGTGCTCTGGCCACGCATCGTGCTGCCGCGCGACGCCGGCAAGCCCGATCTGGACACGCTCAAGGCCGCGGCCCGCGTCCAGTCGCGGCTGGCGGACATCGCGCGCAAGGTGCTGGGCAACGTGACGGTCGACATGCGACCCGAGCCCGAGCGCGTCTGCCCGAAGCAGGGCTGCCAGGCGCTCTCGGTCGGCATCTTGTTCGCCAAGGCCGGCACCGGTTGCTCGGTCATGGCCCTGGTCAGCGCGCCCGGCGCATCGCCCCAGCGGATCGTGCCGTGGTCCCCCGGGGTGGTGAAGCTCACGCGCGACTCGGTCGGCTTCCGAGAGCCCGCAGAGGGCGTGGTCAAGGTGACGGACTATGGCTCGTGCGCCAAGCTCCCGGACGAGCTTGCCGCCAAGGACTCGGACGTCGAGGCGGCGATCCGCAGCGCGGCCGGCAAGTGACCCGAGCCCTCGCTGCTCTGACCCTGCTGTCGGCGTCGGCCGCCGCCGACCCGCTGGTGGTGGCGACCGGCGACCCCGGCGGCCACGTCACGACTCAGGTCGCGGTCGGCTGCCTCAGCCCCGGCGCGCGCTGCGAGAAGACCGCCGGCGCGCGGCGCACCGCCGGGATCTTCGGGCTCAGGGGCAGCGAGTCGGTGGTGGACGGCAGCGACGCCAAGGCGGGGCTGGCGCTCTCCAGCCTGTCGCGGTCGGTGGTCACCGATCCGCGCGGCGGCGTCACGGCACGCGCCGGGCACATGGCGTTCATCGGCGGCGGCCGCGGCGGCGTCGAGGGCGGCCTCGGGGTCGATCTGGGCTTCGGTCTGTTTCACGCAATGGGCAACCGGCACGGCCCCTTCTCGCGCCTCGGCGGCCGGGCATTCGTGCTCGGAAGCTCGGTGTTTTACGCCTCGCTGGTCGAGCTGCCGCAGTTCGAGCTGGGCTATCAGCTGCTCAGCCGCGACCTCTACCTCGAGCTCGCGCCCCGCGTGGGCTCGGTGCTCACGGGCCGAATGAACCCCGGAGACGATCGGCGCCGACTGGGCCCGACCTTCGAGTGGGGCGGACGCCTCGCGCTCGGTGCCGGTCCCCTGGACCTCGACGTCGAGCTCACGCGCGTCACGCCGCGCGACGCCGACTACGGCAGCGTGGATCTGGTGTCAGCGCTCTTGTGCGGCGGGGCGCGGCGCCTGGGCGCGTGCTTCGAGGCGCGCTGGTTTCACGGCGCCACCGACGGCCGAGCCCAGCGGGTCGACACGGTGCTCTTGGCCGTCACCCTGGGCTCGGCCGAAAAACCGATGGGCCACTGACCCGACTTGGTCCAAACTGGCGTCGCGTGAGTCAAGGCCACGACAGCCACCACTGGGTCGTCGAAGAGCAGCGAACCCTCGACGCCACCAGCAGCGAAGAGTTCGATCGTATCGCGTTCGCGATGCGCGCCCTCGCGCTCTTGCGCCCGCCCATGACGGTGGCGGTCTACCCGAAGACGAGCGGGCTTTCGGTCGAGCAAGGGCGCGACCTCTGCGCCGAGCCCGCCGGCACCTGGGCCATGCTGGGCATTGGGCCGAACGCCAGCCGTGCGCAGATCGCGCTGGCGGTGGCCGAGCTGGCGCCCGAAGGCCGCAGGCCCTGGCTGCTCGACCTGTTGGTCCGAGCAGGTCCCTGAACCCGCGCCGCCCCGCAGAATCTTCGCGATTCTGCCACGCTCGCCCGAAGCTATAGTCGGGTGGGCCCTTCCGCATGGCGAGCGCGACCTCCGTCCTCGAGCAAGCTCTGGGCTTGCTCGGCGTTCGCCGGGGCGAGGGTCGCCGCACGGCGCTCTTGTTCGCCCACCTGCTGCTCGCGTCGGCGATCTTCATCCTGGGGCGCACCGTCCGCGACACTCTGTTCCTGAGTCGGTATTCACTCGAGGCGCTGCCGTGGATGTTCGTGCTCTACGGCTTGGCCTCGGCCATCACGGCCGTGGTCTACGCGCGCTTCGCCGACAAGATCCCACGCCACGTCGCCATTTTGGCTTCGGTCGCCATCGGCATCGTCACCTATCTGGGCGTGTGGGTCGCCGTCCGCGCCGGCGCCACCTTCATCTACCCGGTGTTCTATGTCTGGTCCGAGGTGGTGGCGAACCTGTTCATCGTCCAGTTCTGGACGCTGGCCAACGATCTGCACGACCCGCGCTCGGCCAAGCGGCTGTTCGGAACCATCGGCGCCGCGCGCATTCTGGGGGTGGTTCTGGTCGGAACCACCGCCGGCATCGTCGTGCGCGCCATCGGGACCGCTCAGCTGCTGTTCGTGCTGATGGCGATGATGATCGCCATCGCCTTCATCGCCCTGGCGCTCTCGCGTGAGCCCCGGCCCGAGGCAGAGGTCCGGGGCACGGCCACGAAGCGCGAGCACGCGGTGGTGTCCGATCCGTACGTGCAGGCCCTGGCGGTGTTCTTGCTCTTTGCCTTCACCGCGCTGACCGTGGGCGACTATCAGTTCAAGGCCATCGCGCGGGCGACCTATCGCGAGGACGCGCTGGCCCAGTTCTTCGCGCTCTTCTACGCCGCCACCGGCATCGTCTCGTTCTTGTTCCAGCTGTTCGTCACACCGCGCCTCTTGCGGCGGCTGGGCGTGGGCTGGGGCATGAGCGTGATGCCCGGGGTGTTCGGCGGCGCCAGCGCCCTCTTGCCCTTCGTGCCCAGCCTGGGGCTGGCCAGCGCGATGAAGTTCGCCGACAACGGCTTTCAGTACACCATCCACGAGACCACGCTGCAGGCGCTGTACGTCCCCTTCCCCGCTGCGGTGAAGGCGCGCACGCGGGCCATCCTCGACGCGGTGGTCAAGCCGTGCGCGTATGGCGCTGGCGGCGTGCTGCTCTTGCTCTTGGCCGAGCGGCTCTCGGTGGCGAACCTCAGCTACGTCACGAGCGCCGTGGTCGTGGTGTGGCTGTCCAGCGTGCCGCTGGTCCGTCGCCGTTACCTGTCCAGCCTCGAATCCACGCTGAGCGTGCGCGGAACGCTGGCGCTGGACGCCGACTTCGTGCTCGACGCCGGCAGCCGGCGGGCGCTGCTCAGCGTGCTCGAGCGGGGCAACCCGCGGCACGTGCTGGCCGCGCTCGAGCAGCTGGGCTCGGACGCCACCCCCGAGCTTCGGCAGCACATCGAGCGCCTCTCGGCCAGCGACGACCCGGTGGTCCGGCGCGCCGCGCTCGAGAAGCTCCACACCCTGCCCGGCGCCTCGGCCGCCCCCGCCCGGGCCGCCCTCGAGGACGCCGACGCGCTGGTCCGGCGCGCCGCGGTCGAGGCCTATGCCAAGCTCGCGGGCGACGAGTGCGTCGACGCGCTGATCGCGCGGCTGGACGATCCGCAGATGGAGGTGCGCGTGGCCACCATCGCGGGGCTCTTGCGAGACGCGGGCGTCGAGGGTGCCATCGTGGGCGGCGCGCGGCTCGAGCAGCTGATCGTGGCGGGCAAGCCCGAGGGCCGCACCGAAGCCGCGCTGGTGCTGGGCGCGGTGGGCCCCGGCGCCTATCGCCCACTGGTCAAGCTGCTGGCCGATCCCGATCCGGTCGTGCGACGCGCTGCGCTCCGCGCCTGCGAGTCAGTGGCCGATCCCCGCCTGGTCTCGCTGCTCGTCGGTCTCCTGGCGGATCCGGCGGTTCGCGTCCGCGCCGCCAACGCGCTGGCCGCCATCGGCGCCCCGGCCCTCGAGCCGCTGCTCTCGCTGATGACCAGCGCCGAGACCCCACGCGACGTTCGCCTGCTGGTTCCGCGGGTGCTGCGCCGCATCCCGAGCCAAGAGACGTATCAGCGACTCATGAGCCAGGCCGACGTCGCCGAGAGCCACCTGCGACTGCGTGTCCTGGGTGCGCTGTCCCGGCTGCGCCAAGTGCTGAAGCGTCCGCCCGAGCCCATCGAGCGGGTCCGCGCCCTCTTGCGCAGCGAGCTCGAGCGCGGCTACCGCAATCTGGCGGGGTGGGACGCCGCGCGCATGCGCTTCGAGACCCCGCTCTTGTCCGAAGAGATGAACTTCCGCCACACCCGGGCGATCCGCCGCATCCTGCGCATCCTCGAGCTGCGCTATTCGCCCGAGCCGCTGCGACTGGTGCGCGAGCGCATCGAAGATGCGAGCCGGCGTGCCAACGCGCTCGAAGTGCTGGACACCATGCTCGAGCCCACGCTGCGTCCGATGGTGATGCAGTTCTTCGACGACCTCTCACCGCGCGAGCTGGTGAAGAAGGCCGACTCGCTGGCCCCCAAAGCGGCCCCCACCGCTGAAGACTTCATGCGCGAAGAGGCGGCCCACCCGAACCCGTACATCACGCTGGTGGTGCTGGACGCCCTGGCGCGCCACGGCGACGCCCTGGCCGTCGAGCTGGGCGAGGCCGCCGCGTCCAGACCCGAGGCGCTGGCCCGCGAAGGCGCGGTGTTCGCCCTGGCCAGCGGTCCCCCCCAGCGGGTTCGCGGGCTGCTCTCCCAGCTCTCAGAAGACCGTGATCCCGTCGTGGCTCGTCACGCCCAGATCGAGCTGGCCCGACTCGAGGGCCAGCCGCCAGAGGTACCCATGCACTCGACCGTGGAAAAGGTGTTGTTCCTCAAGAGCGCCCCGCTCTTCGCCAAGGTCACGGGCGAAGATCTGGCCCCGCTGGCCCACGTCGCCGAAGAGCAGACCTATGCACCCGGGGCGGCCATCTTCCAGCAGGGCGAGCCCGGCGACAGCCTGTTCGTCATCGTGCGCGGACACGTCTCGATCGTGCACGACGGCGACACGGTGGCCACCCTCGGCCCGGGCGAAGCCTTCGGCGAGATGGCCGTGCTCGACAAGGTCCCGCGCAGCGCCGGCGCCGTCGCCCAGGAAGAGTGCGAGGTCTTGCGGATCGGCAGCCCCGAGTTCTACGAGATCTTGCACGAGCAGGTCGAGATCGCCGAAGGCGTGATCCGCATGCTGACCCAGCGCCTGCGCGAGGCAACCAGCGCGGGCGTGGACGAGAAGAAACAACGCATCTCGAGCTTCTGAGATTGACGCCTTCGCCGGGCCTGGCGAACGTTCTCCCCGCATGCGACTGATCTCGATCTTCTGCGCCGCGGCGTTCGCCATTGGCTGTCGCGCTCTCGAGCCGGCGCCGCCGAAGGCCGCAAAGCCCGTGGGCCGCGCCGACGTGGCTCACGTCGCTGCCGGCGACCGCGCCTTCGCGTTCCGCCTGTATTCGGTGCTCCGCGATCGCCCCGGCAATCTGGCGCTGTCGCCGGCGGCCGTGCGCATGGCGCTGTGCATGGCCTGGGCGGGGGCCAGCGGCGAGACGGCGGGCGAGCTCGAGAGCGTGCTGGGCCTGGGCGGGGATCCGCTGGCGATCCATCAGGCCAACCAGGGGCTGCTCGCGGTCTGGCGGGCGCCCGCCGGCGCCCTGCCCGTGAGCTTCAAGCTGCGCATCGCCCAGGGCTTCTTCGCGCCGACCGAGCGCCGACCCACCCAGGCGTTCATCGAGCTGCTCCAGCGGCACTACGACGCGCCCGTCTCCCCCAAAGACTTCGCGTCGCCCGACACCGCGCGCGACCAGATCAACCACTGGGTCGAGACGCGCACCGAGAAGCGGCTCGAGGGCTTCTTGCCGGCCGGAAGCGTCGATTCTGGCGTCTCGCTGATGCTGGTGAGCGCCGTCGATTTCGAGGCCCCGTGGAAGGCCGCCTTCGACCTCGGTCTGACGACGCGTGCCAAGTTCAAGCGCGCCGACGGCAAGGGGGTCGACGCGACGTTCATGACCCGCACCGCCGATCTGCCGGTCAACGACACGCCCGAGGCGCAGGTCGTCGAGCTCGAATACGCGACCGAGGGCTTCGTGTTCGATCTGATCGTCCCCAAGGACGCCAGCAAGTTCGAAGCCGGCTTCGACGAGAAGAAGCTCGACCAGCTGCTCTCGGGCCTGACGCCCAAAGAAACGACGCTGACCCTGCCCCGCTTCACCGTGGGCGAGCCCCTCGAGCTGGCGGGGCCGCTGCAGAAGATCGGCATTCACTCGGCCTTTGCCCGGGGCAGCGCCGACTTCTCGGTGATGACCGGCACGCGGCAGCTGCACCTCTCGAGCGTGCCGCACCGGGTGCGCCTGGTGGTGGACGAGGGCGCCACCGCCGAGAGCACGGCCAGTGGCAAGCCGCCGGCGCCTCAGGGCGTCGTGGTCAAGGCCGACAAGCCGTTCCTCTTCGTCGTCCGCGACCGCAAGCGCAACTTGATCCTGGCACTGGGCCGGATCAACGAGCCCGGCTCGGGCTAGCCAAGTAGGCGCGCAGCGCCTCGGGCACCGGCATGGGCTGGAAGGTCTTGCCGCTGACCCACACGTGAACGGTCTGCCCGATCACCGCCACCGTGCCGTCGAGCTTGCGGATGCGGTGTGCGAACGCGGTGCTCGAGCCGCCCACGTGGGCGAGCACGACCTCCACGTCCACCTGGTCGCCGAAACAGAGCGGCGCCAGATAGTCGGCCTCGGAATGCACCAGCGGCGCCGCCGCCGTGCGCCGCGCCAGATCGCCGGGCACGTCGAGCCCCGCGGCGAACAAGAGCTCCAGATAGGCGTCCGAGAAGTATTCGAAGACCTTTGGGAAGAAGATCGTCCCTGCCGCGTCCACGTCTTGGAAGCGCACCGGGCGGCGCTGGGCGGCCAGCGCCCCGCTCGCCGCCAGGATCTGCTCTCGCGAAAACCGCTGCTCGGGCTTCATGCCCCGGCTGATAGCAGGCTGGCCAAGCGGAGCCAAAGGTGTCACAAACCCGCCTCGAATGAGCGACCTCGAGTTCGAAACCGGCTGGGCGCGCTACAAGGTCCCGGGCCTGCTCGCCGGCGGGCTCGCGCTCTACGGCGCGTCGCGCATGGACGCCACGCGGCCGGTCGCCGGGGTGCTGCTGACCTATGGTTTTCCGGTCCTGGCGCTCTTGGCGGCGAGCGCGCCCTTGAAGCAGAGCACGATCTTCACCCCAGCCCTGGTGATCGGCGGCACCGGCGCTGCCGCCGCCGAGCTCTCGATTGCCCACGCCCTGCAGCCCAGCGTCAGCCTGTACGCCATCGTCCCCACGAGCGTGCTGATGGCGATCTCCGTCCTGGCGTTGCTCGCCTCGGCCGGGGTTCAGGCCGCCGCGGCCGGGCGCGGCATGCGCAACACGTTCACCGCCTGGATGGGCATGGTCACCCTGCTGGCGCTCTACCTGCCCAGCCACGCCAAGGTCGGCAAAGACGCGCTCGACGCGTTCATCGCCGCCCTCATGGTCTCGCTGTTCGTGGGCGGCGGCGCAGGCCTCGCCCTGGGCGCCGTGGCCACCCGGCTGGTCCGTCGCCCGGACTGAAGCCAAGTCCGCCTGAGTTGCCGGTAACTGACGCTCGCTGCGCCGCAAAAAACCTGTGGCCCGGGGCTTGCTCACGGGCGACCCATGCGCGTCGTCCTGATCTACCCGGCCATGCGCCGGTACTCCGGTTACCTCTCGGCCCAGCGCGTGCCAGGCCAGGTGTGCACCCACGCCGGGCTGTCGATCTTGAAGCAGGTGCTCGAGCGCCAGGGCCACAGCGTCGAGGCCTACGACGAGCAGATCACCCCGTTCACCCCCGCGCTGGTGGCGGGCGCAGATCTGGTCGGCGTGTCGATCCAGACCTGCAACGCCATCCAGGGCTTTCGCATCGCCGACAGCGTGCGCGCCCTGGGCCTGCCGGTCGTGCTCGGCGGCGCTCACGCCACCCTGAACCCCGACGAGTCCCTCGGTCACGCCGACTACGTGGTGCGCGGCGAGGGTGAGCACACTCTCCGTGAGCTGTGCCACGCCCTCGAGACCGGCGGCGATCTCGCCGCCATCGCCGGGCTCACCTTCCGGCGCCGCGGCGAGACTCACGCAAGCCCGGCCCGCGCGCCGCTCTCGAGCGCCGAGCTCGACGCTCTGCCCTGGCCCAACGTGGGCCTGATCGCCGGCGCGGCCAGCCGCCTGCGCTACCCGCTGAACCCGAGCATCTACTTCACTCAGGCCACCCGGGGCTGCGACCAGGCCTGCAACTATTGTTCGATCACCAAGGTGTTCGGCCAGGCGCTCCGCCACCGCTCGGTGCAGAGCGTGATCGACGAGCTGGGCGCGCGCTGGGACCCCGAGCGCCAGTTCCTGTTCTTCATGGACGACAGCCTGGCGGTGGGCGGCACGTTCTTGAAGCAGCTGCTCACGGCGCTGATCGACCACCGGCTGGTGCCCAAGCTGGGCTGGCACTCGCAGCTGCGCTCGGACGTGGCGCGCGATCCCGAGCTGCTCGCGCTGCTCTCGGCCACCAACTGCACCTTCGTCAGCTGCGGCTTCGAGTCGGTCCGGGATCTGTCCCTCAAGTCACTCTCGAAGGGCCAGACCGTGCGCGACGTGGAGCGGGACGTCGCCCAGCTGCGCGAGCGTGGCATCCTGGTCAACGGCTTCTTCCTGACCGGCACCGATCACGATCGGCGCGAAGACTTCGGCGAGATCGTGCGCTTCGCTCACCGCATCGGCTGCACCCTGGCGGGCTTCATGCCGCTCACGCCCTACCCCGGCACGCCGATGTGGAAGAAGCTCGAGCGCG
The DNA here is from genome assembly GCA_023150915.1 of Polyangiaceae bacterium. Taxonomy (GTDB): domain Bacteria; phylum Myxococcota_A; class Polyangia; order Polyangiales; family Polyangiaceae; genus JADJKB01. Next base: position 23,126 of record JAKLKA010000056.1, on the reverse strand, counting down.
AGGGCCGCATCTTCACCCGCGACTGGGAGCTCTACGACATGCAGCACGTGGTGACCTTCCCCAAGAACATGACCCCCCTCGAGCTGTATCTGGGCACGCTTCGTTGCTACCCCGCGTTCTATGCCGGGCAGAGCCCGTGGAAGCAGCTTCGGCGCCTCTTGCCGCACTGGCCGCGCCCGGTGCTCGCCGCGCTGGCAGTGAGCTGGCCCCTGGCGCGCCACTGGGTCTGGTCGCGCGAGGTGGTCGCCAACCTGGACTACATTCGCGCCCTGCGCCGGCTCGAAGCCGACCCCCGCGGGGGCTTCCCGCAGCTCAGCGCCCAGGGGCTGGCGCTCAAGGATCTGTGGAGCGGCCGGGAGCTGAAGCGCGTGATCCATTCGCGACCGGTGGCCCGGCTCGGCGCCGCGCCGGCGCCGGCATGAGCCGATCGCCGGCTCGCAGTAGGGGGGGGGCCTGCCCCGCTCTGCCATCGACGTGACCGTGAGCACGACCTACGATGGTCGGCCACCCCCGAAACGAAGCCATGAAGAGCCCGCAGAGCCTGGTCCACCAACTTGCGACGCACGCCCGTGAGACGCCCGACGCACCCGCCATCCACGGCAAGGTCGATGGTGCGTGGAAGACGCTGACCTGGGCCGAGTACTTCGCCCAGGTGCGCGAGGTCGCCAAGGGCCTGATCGCGCTCGGGCACCAGCCGGGCGACTGCGTGGCGGTGGTCGGTGCGAACCGGATGGAGTGGGTGGTGTGCCAGTTCGGGATCATGGCGGCCAAGGGGATCCCGGCGCCGGGCTACCCGACCAACACGGTCGAGCAGTTTGCGCACATCCTCCGCAACTCGCGCGCGAAGATCGCCATCGCGGACACCAAGGCGCTGGTCGATCGGTATCGCGCGGCCGTCGCCCTCGACCCGGGCCAGGTGCAGGTCGAGCACCTGATCGCCATGCTCGACGGGGCAGACGACCAGGCCATGAGCCTGACCGTGCTCCGTGACAAGGGGCGGGCCGAACCGGACACCGAGCTCGACGCGCGCCTGGCATCGCTCGGGCACGACGACACCTGCCTGCTCATCTACACGTCGGGGACGACCGGCATCGCGAAGGGCGTGATGCTCGACCACGGCAATCTCCTCGGCATGCAGGAGATGCTCTTCAACCACGTTCCGATCTTTCGCGGGCCCGATCGCAAGCCCTACATCGTCGTGAGCTACCTGCCGCTCTGCCACATCGCCGAGCAGATCATGACGAACCTGATGTCGATGGGGGCCGGAGGCGAGGTCTACTTCTGCCCCGATATTTCCCAGGTGAAAGACCACCTGCTCGAGGCCCGCCCGACGGTGTTCGTGGCCGTGCCGCGCGTCTGGGAGAAGTTCCAGGCCGCGCTCGAGGCGAAGCTCTCGGCCACGACCGGGATCAAGGGCACGCTCGCCCGCTGGGCTCGGGACACCGAGCTCGCGGCGATGACCCGCGAGCTTGCCGAGAAGGCCCCGGTCACGGGCCTGGGCCGCTCGCTCGCCCACAAGCTGGTGCTCGGCAAGGTGCGCGCGGCCCTTGGGCTCGAGCGGCTGGTCATGGCCGGCACCGCCGCCGCCCCGATCTCGGTGGGGACGCTGAAGTTCTTCGCGTCGCTGGGCATCGCCATCCACGAGTATTACGGGATGAGCGAGACGACCGGGATCGTCACCGGCTGTCGCCTGGGCGAGGCCCGCTTCGGGACGGTCGGGACGCCGCTCGAGGGCTGCGAGGTGAAGGTCGCCGACGACGGGGAGATCCTCGCGCGGGGTCGCACCATGACCCGCGGCTATCTGCGCATGCCCGCCGAGACAGAGGAGCTGATCGACGCCGAGGGCTGGGTCCACACCGGCGATCTCGGGGCCTTCGACCCGGACGGGTACCTGAAGATCACGGGCCGGAAGAAGGACCTGCTGATCACCGCCGGAGGCAAGAACGTGGCACCGGCAGAGATGGAAGGGTACGTGAACCAGATCCGCGGGATTGCCCAGGCCGTGGTGGTCGGCGACCGCATGCCGTTCCTGGCGGCGCTGCTGGTGCTCGACCCCGAGAACCTCGACGGTTTGGCCGCCGACGCCGGCACGCAGAAGGATTCGCTCGAGAACATGGCGAAGGATCCCAAGGTGGAGAAGCACTTGTTTGCCGCCATCGAGGCGCACTGCAACACCAAGGTCGCGCGGTACCAGACCATCAAGCGCATCCGCGTCCTGCCGGTCGCCTTCTCGGTCGATGGCGGCGAGCTGACGCCGACCATGAAGATCAAGCGCAACGTCATCGCGCAGAAATACGCCGCCGAGATCGAGTCCCTGTTCGCGTCGAAGGACGAGCTGCTCTCGGCGCAGTAGTGCCGCTCGGTGAACACGGGCCGTGTTCCTCAGCTTGTGTCCACCGGGCGGACAGGAGGCGCGGAACACGGGCGTGTTCCTCAGCTTGTGTCCACCGGGCGGACAGGACGCGCGGAACACGGGCCGTGTTCCTCTGCTTGTGTCCACCGGGTGGACAGGAGGCGCGGAACAGGGGCGTGTTCGTCGCGGGTCGCGCAGCCCAGCTTCGTCAAGGCGGACGAGAGCGTGCGCGAGACCGTCGCCCGCGACAGCCCCAGCTCGTAGGCGATCCGCTTCTGCGGCTGCCCCAGGGCCACGGTGGCGGCGACCACGCGGTCACTCGCTGCGAAGCGCCCACGGCTTGCCGGCGGCAGGCTCTCGCTCCTTGGCCAGCCACGCCACCACGCGCTTCGCCCACTCTTTGCGAGCGTTGATCGTCGGGTGGATCTTGTCGCCCAGACGCGGCATCCGCGGGTAGACCACCTCGGTGTCCATGTAGCGGCACGGCGCCACGTTGTCGCGGATCACCTGGTACAGGCCGCGCTCTTCGGTCCAGATCGGCGGCGCGATCCACACGCACGGGCGATCGCCGATCAGCTTCACGATCTTCTTCACCAGCGGCGCGCGCTGGGTCGGATCGGGCATCTTCACCTCGTTCGTGCCCAGCGTGATCAGCACCAGATCGGGCTTCATCTGCGAGAGGTGCAGCGGCAGCTCTTGCCCGCCCGCCCAGCCGGGGATGTAGCTGGCGGTCTTGAAGCGCAAGATCCCCTTCACGTTGTGCTGCTTCAGCTCGTCGTTCAGCGCCACGCCCAGCGCGCCCGCCATCGAGTCGCCGATGTGCAAGACCACCGTGCCCTCGGGCAAGCGTGGGGGCGCCGGCGGCGGCTCGGGCACCGGCTCGGGGGTCGCGGGCGCGGGGCTCGCGGTCGGGGCAGGAGCAGCGGGCGACGGCGCAGTGGCCGGGGGTGCGGGCACGGGCGCGGCGCTTGCCGTCGGAGTGGGCAGGGGCGGCTCGGCCGGCGCGGGCGCAGGGCGGGCGCAGCTCACCAGCAAGAGACCGATCAGGGGCAGCAGGTCGAGTTCCATCCGACTCCGACATCGCGATTGGCGCAACCGGCGGCTGCGCTGACTTGGTTGCGGGCGTGGTGCGTCCCCCCGGTGTAACGATAGGCGCTCGGGCGCCCGGGCTTGTTCTGCTGGCAGTCCGCGTCATGGGTGGGCGTCCGCACCCGGGACACCGGCGCGGTGTCGGCGGCGGGCAGAGCACCCTTCACGTCGAGCGCGACGGCGCAGCCGTGCCCCGGCTTCTTCTCGCTGCCCGCCGGGCACTCGGGCTCGCCGTCCCGGGCGCAGCGCACGCCGTTCCACTTCGTCCGGCCGCTGCAGGCCATGGTGGTGACGCCGTGCTGGCAGCGCTGGCCATCTGCGCTGCGACCGAAGGGACAGATCACGTCGCCGGGGGTCAGCGCGCAGCGGAAACCCAGGTGCGAGCCCGACAGCTTCGGGGGCCAGCGATTGCGCAGCTTGGGGCTCATCCACTTCACGAAGCGCCGGCTCCAGCTGCCGCCGCGATAGACCTTGTTCGTGCCGCCGGGGGGCGGCCACGGGTAGTCGCCAAACCAGTCGTCGGTCCATTCCCAGACATTGCCGATCATGTCGTACAGGCCGAACGCTCCGGCCGCGAACGACTTGACCTTGCACGAGCCGCCGATGTGCTTCCAGCAGGTTCGACCCTCGGGCGACTCCGAGCCCCACGAGAACGCGCGGTACTCGCCGCCGCCCCGGGCGGCGTATTCCCACTCGAGCTCGGTGGGTAGCCGCGCCCCTTGCGCCTGGCAGTAGGCCTGGGCTTGCCCCCAGCTCACGCAGTTCATCGGGTGATCCCCGCGGTCGGAGAAGCGCGTGTTGCAGAAGCGCCCCTCGTCGTGGGCCTTCTCGCACTTGCCGGCGCTCACGCACGCCGAATAGGCGTCGACCGTGACCTCGGTCACGCCCAGGCAGAAGGTCGCAACCTGGGTCTCGAAGCGCGGCATCTCTTCGGGCGCCGAGCCCGGCGTGTCGCTGCCCACCGTAAACGCGCCGCCCGGGATCTTTGCCATGCTCACCGGGCAGGCGGCGAGCGCGGGTGACGGAGCGACCGTGACCGGCCGGGCGCTCGCGCTGGCGCTCGGCGCTGCGCTCGAGCTGGCCGCGGGCGGCGACGGCGCCGGGCTCGCGCTGCCGCTGGGGCTCGGGGCCGAGGCCTTGTCCGCGCAGGCGGTGGCGAGAAGCGCGGCGACGAGCATCGAGCGCCGACGCATCTCGCGAAGCCCCCGTCGCAGCCGGCCGCGTTGTCGTGCGTTCGCCTTCACGGTCTCCAGCGCAAACCCCGCCCAGCCCGCTCCGGATACCACGCAATTCTGCCAGCGGCGGGCGGAATTTCGTGGACGATGGCGCGGCACGCCCGGTCGAACCCGACAGAGCCTTCCCGAAATTCCCGGCTCCGCCGCGATTTCCCGTATATCACCGGCGTGCCCGCGAATAGCGTCCAGCTCGAGCGATTGGTGCGGCGTTTTTCCGGGGTAGAGCGCCCCGCCGTGGACGACGTGAGCCTCGGGGTCGAGCAGGGAGAGGTGGTCAGCCTGGTGGGCCCCAGCGGCTGCGGCAAGAGCACCACCCTGCGCATGGTGGCGGGCTTGGACTTCCCCGACAGCGGCCGGGTGCTGATCGGCGACCGCGACATGACCCGGGTCCCGCCCCAGGCCCGGGACGTGGCGATGGTGTTCCAGGGCTTCGCTCTCTATCCGCACATGCGGGTGCGCGAGATCATGGCCTTCCCCCTCAAGATGCGGAGGGTGAGCGCCGGCGCACGCGAGGCCAAGGTGAGCCAGACCGCCGAGCTCTTGGGCATCACTCGGCTGCTCGATCGCCGGCCCGCCGAGCTGTCGGGCGGCGAGCAACAGCGCGTGGCCATGGGACGCGCCATCGTGCGCGAGCCGGCCGTGTTTCTGTTCGACGAGCCGCTCTCGAACCTGGACGCCGCGCTGCGCGCCGAGCTGCGGGTCGAGCTGGGCAAGCTGCTGCGTCGCCTGGAAGCGACCGCGCTGTACGTGACCCACGACCAGGCCGAGGCGATGACACTCTCGAGCCGCATCGCGGTGATCCGCGCCGGGCGCATCGAGCAGATCGACACCCCGCGTCGGATCTACGAAACGCCCGCCACCACCTTCGTGGCCAGCTTCTTCGGCTCGCCCCCGATGAACTTGATCGACGCCGACCAGGCCCTTGCCGCCGGCTTCACCCTGGACCTGCCGAAGGCCGCCGAGCAGCTGGTGCTGGGCGTTCGACCCGAGCACCTGCGGGTGGGTGACGCAGCGCAGGGCCTGGTCAGCGCCGACGCCCGGGTGCTGAGCAGCGAGCCCCACGGCAGCGACACGCACCTGGAGCTGGGTTTGGGCGGCGTGAGCGTGCGCGCCAAGGTGGCAGGCTTCGAGGTGCCGACCATCGACAGCCCGATGCGCGTCGGCTTCTCTGCCGAGCACGCGCGCTGGTTCGATCGCGCGTCAGGAAAGGCGCTGTGAGCTTCTCGCGGCGGGCGTTCCTGGCGCTGGCGGCCACCGGCTGCGCCGCGAGCACCGCGCCGCCCGGTCGCAAGACCGCCCCGCTCTGGTTCACCTACGGCGGCAAGAACCGGCAGGTGCTCGAGGGCCTGGTCAAGGCCTTCAACCTCTCGCAGGGCGAGCACTGGATCACGCCCATCTACCAGGGCGACTACTTCGAGGGGTTGGCCAAGCTGCGCACGGCGATCGCGGCCCGGCGCGCGCCGGCGCTCTCGCACGTGGTCGGCGAGGTCGTCCCCTACCTGGCTCGAGCCGACGTGCTCGAGCCGCTGGACGATTACCCCGGCGCCCGCCAGCTCGACATCGTGCCCGCCCTGGGGCAGGCCGGCTCGTGGACCGGGGGCGCCGAGCAACGCTTGGTCGCCTTGCCCTTCAACCGCTCGACGCCCATCGCATACTTGAACGGCAAGCTGTTCGCCGAGAAGAAGCTCGCTGCGCCCAAGACCTGGGACGAGCTTCGCGCCGTGGCACGGGCCTTCACCCAGGAAGGGCGCCATGGCTTCGGTTGCCCCATCGACTGGTGGTTCTGGGCGGCGCTGGTCGGGCAAGCCGGCGGCGACGTGGTCGAGCCCGACGGCCGCGTGAGCCTGGGCGGCGAGGCCGGCGAGCGCGCCCTCGACTTCTGGAAGACCCTGGTCCTGGAAGACAAGAGCATGAAGCCGCCGCCGGGCCGCGACTACAACGCCTGGGAGCAGACCAACCAGGACTTCCTCGGCGCGCGCGTGGCCATGATCTGGACCAGCACCGCGTTCCTGAAATACCTGGAAGAGAACGCCCCGTTTCCGGTGGTCGCTGCGCCCCTTCCGGCCGAGCGGCGCCGCGCGGTGCCGACCGGCGGCACGCACTGGATCATGCTGCGGGCAGCGCCCGCCGAGCAGAAGCCCACGGCCTGGGCCTTCTTGCGCTTCATGCACGAGACGGCGAACGCCATCACCTGGGCGACCCGCACCGGCTACATGCCGGTCACCCGCGCGGCCATCGCGCAGCTCGAGGCCGAGGGCTATTACCTGAAGCACCCCAACGATCGCGTGGCCCTCGATCAGCTGGGCGTGGCGCGCCCCTGGCCCTGGTCGCCAGACCTGTTCCGCGTGCAGCGCGAGATCGTGCAGCCGCGGCTCGAGGGGGCGGTGCTGGGCGGCAAGGGCACGCGCCAGAGCCTGGACGAGGCCCGAGCCCTGGCCACGAGGTGGCGCTGATGCGACCCAGCCGCCGCTTCGATCCGCTGTGGATGCTCGGGCCCACGCTGGTGCTCTTGGTGGTGTTCTTCTTCGTGCCGCTGCTGCAGGCAGCCAAGAGCAGCCTCTACGAGTGGGACCTGCTCACCCCGCCGCGCTACGTGGGGCTCGACAACTATCGCGCGCTGATCGACTCGGGCGAGCTGGGGCACGCCCTTGGCACCACGCTGATCATGAGCGCGGTGGTGGTGGTGGGCTCCATGGCGCTGGGCCTGGTGCTGGCGCTGGCGCTCAATCGGCCCACGCGCTTCGCGGGCTTCGTGCGCAGCGCGGTCTTCAGCGCCTATGTGGTGTCGTGGGTGAGCGTGGCCCTGCTCTGGCTGTGGGTGCTGGACGCAGACGCCGGCGCGCTCACCGCGCTGTGCCGGGCGCTGCACCTGCCCACCACCCACTGGCTGGGGAACCCGAAGAGCGCGCTGTATGCGCTGTCGGGCGTCACCATCTGGAAGATCGCGGGCTACTCGATGGTGCTGTTCCTGGCGGGGTTGCAGGACATTCCGCGCTCGCTCTACGAAGCCGCGGCCCTCGACGGCGCCGGCGCCTGGCAGCGCTTCGTGAACGTCACCTGGCCGCTGCTCAGACCCACGGCCGCTTTCGTGGGCACCACCAGCCTGATCATCAGCTTCCAGGTGTTCGACGTGGTGCGCGTGATGACCCAGGGCGGGCCGGTGCGCTCCACCAGCGTGTTCGTGTACGCCATCTACGAGCAGGTGTTCTTGAACCTGCGGGTGGGCCGCGCCAGCGCGCTGGTGGTGGTCTTCTTCGTGCTGCTATTGGGCCTGACGGCACTGCAACTCTGGGCGTGGCGCAAGAAGGGGGCAGCATGAGCGGCCGCGAGACCCGCACGCTCAGAAGCCCGCTGACCGACGGCGTGGTGAACGTGCTGCTCGGCCTGGTCGCGGCGGTCTGGCTCTTGCCCTATCTGTGGATGCTCTCGACCAGCTTCAAGACCCTGCCCGAGATCGTGCGCGCACCGACGGCTCCCCTGCCCTCGGGCCTCGATCTCGGGGCGTATCGCGCGGTGCTCGAGTCGATGCCGCTCGGGCGCTATTTCTGGAACACCACGGTGATGGCCCTGGGCATCGCGTTCACGCAGATCGCGGTGGCGCTGCCCGCCGGGTACGCCCTGGCGAAGCTGAAGTTCGCCGGCCGCGGGGTGGCCTTCGGCCTGGTGGTGGCCACGCTCTTGATCCCCGCGCAGGTGCGCTTCGTGCCGGTCTTCGCGCTGCTGGCCGAGGTGGGCTGGGTCAACACCATGACCGCGCTGATCTTGCCCTTCGGCGTCAGCGCCTTCGGCACCTTCCTGATCCGCCAGGCCTTGATCAGCGTGCCCGACTCGCTGATCGAGGCAGCACGCATGGACGGCGCGAGCGAGCTCCGGATCATCTACGGCCTGCTCGGCCCCATGCTCAGGCCAACGCTGGTGTCGTTCTTCTTGTTCAGCTTCGTCTATCACTGGAACGACTACTTCTGGCCGCTGGTCATGACCACCGACGACGCGGTCCGCACCCTGCCCCTGGGCATCGCCCTTCTGCGCGAGCAGGGCACCGGCGTGCGCTGGCACATCGTGATGGCGGGCAACGTGCTCTTGAGCGCGCCGGCGCTGGCCGTATTCGCCTTCGCGCAGCGGCACCTGCTGCGGGCGGTTGCTAGCAAGGCATGAGTCAGGACAGCGGCAGGACCACCGCGAAGGTGGTGCCCTCGCCCGGCGTGCTCTCGAAAGTGAGACCGCCACCGTGTTTGTCGACCACCACCGTGCGTGCGATGGCCAGCCCCTGCCCGCTGCCCCGACCCACCTCTTTGGTCGTGAAGAAGGGTTCGAAGACCCGGGGCTGGACTGAATCGGGGATGCCGCCGCCCGTGTCCGAGATCTCGATCCGCACCTGACCCCCGTCCTGGCGGGTGCGCACGCGGATCACCCCCCGCCCGCCGCTCTCGCGTACGACGTCCGCGATGGCGTGGGCCGCATTCACGATCAGATTGAGAAACACCTGGTTGAGCTCCCCTGAAACGCAGGCCACCGGGGGAAGTTCGCCGAAGTCGGTCTCGACGTCGGCCACCATCTTGTACTCGTTCTTGGCGATGGTCAGCGTCGTGGAAAGGGCGCGGTTCAGATCCGTGGGGGCCTTCTCCTTGTTGCCCGGGTGCGCGAACTCTTTCATGGCCTGCACCAGCGTCGAGATGCGTGCCACGCCGTCCAGGGCACGCTCGAAAGCCCTCGGGGCGTTCTCGGACACGTATTCGTGGTCAGCCGCATCTTCCGCTGCCGCCAGCTCGCTCTGCACCTGTTCGCGCTCGGCGTCGGCCAACAGCGCAGCCAGCGCCCTGCGATACTCGCCCAAGAGGTTCTGCATGTCGCGGAAGCTGTCGGACAGAAAGTGCAGGCTGTCGCCCACGAACTGGGCCGGCGTATTGATCTCGTGGGCGACGCCCGCTGCCAGCTGGCCCACGGCCTGCAGCTTCTGGGCCTGGCGCAGCTCGGCCTCGGCGCGCTTGAGCTCGGTGAGGTCGCGCCACACGCAGTAGAGCAGGCTCTTGCCCTCGTGCACGATGGGGGTGAGCGAAACCTCGACGGGAAAGTCCTCGCCGTCAGCCTTCCGGTGGACCCACTCGAAGCGATGAAACCCCTTTTCATGGGCCAAGCGCATCATCTGGTCGGCCTTCTCGAACGAGCTTCGGCCGCACGGTTGCACCGGGGGCGAGAGTTGCGAGGGGTGCGTCTGCAAGAACTCGTGGCGTGTGGGGTAGCCCAGCATGCGCGCCGTCGCCTCGTTGCAATCCACGAAGGTGTTCTCGCCGATCAGCAAGATGGCGTCGTCCGAGGCGTATAGAACGGCCATGAAGCGGCGTTCGCTCTCTTGCAGCGCCCGTTCGGCGCGCTTGACCTCGGTGAGGTCACGCCACACGCAGTGCAGCACGTTCTTCCCACCGTGCACGATGGGGGTGAGCGAGACCTCGACCGGGAAGTCTTCACCGTTCGCCTTTCGGTGCATCCACTCGAATCGATGAAACCCCTTGTCGCAGGCCCGGCGCATCATCTCTTCGGCCTTCTCGAAAGAGGTTCGACCGCAAGGCTGCACCGGGGGTGACAGCTGGGACGGGTGGGTCTGCAAGAACTCTTGGCGCGTGGGATAGCCCAGCATGCGCGCCGTCGCCTCGTTGCAGTCCACGAAGGTGTTTTCGCCAATCAGCAAGATGGCGTCGTCGGAGTTGTAGAGCACGTCCATGAAGCGGCGTTCGCTCTCTTGCAGCGCCTCCTGGATCGAGGGCGACTGGCACATCGCGGAAGTCATCGCGTCCCGCGAACGGTCGTCCTCGTCGATGCTTGAACGTCCGTTTCATTGCTGTCAGCATGTTCCGCGTGCGACTCACACTTACCTGGGCCCCGATCGTCTTCGCCCTCTTCGCCTGCAAACAGGGGGGCAATGCCTCGCCCGCGCCCAGCGCCTCGCAGTGGGTGCCGGCGCCCTCGGTTGCGCCCGTGGTCAGCGTCGCGCCGGCCCCTGCTCCGGCGCCCGGCCCCGCCCCCGCCCCCGCCCCCAGCGTGGCCTGCAAGGGTGTCACCAAGCAGAAGCTGACGGCGCTCACCGCTCAGGCCGGCGAGTTCGGCGGGCTGGCGGTGCGCTCGGGCAACGTCTACTTGCTGGCATTCGATCAACCGGCCGCCCGGGCCACGCTCAAGCGCGTGGGGCGCGACGGCGAGGGCGCGACGGTGATCGGCCACTCGAAGAGCCCGGGTCGCATCTCGGGGCTGGTCGTCGACGACGGCGCGGCCTACTTCGTCCACGGCAAGGCGCTGGTGAAGCTTCCACTTTCCGGCGGTGAGGCGACCACGCTGCGGCAAGACGTGATCCGCCCGATCGCGCTGGCAGAGGACGCGCTGTGGTACGTGGAGTGCAACTCGGGCGAGAAAAAAGATCAGCTGATGAGCCTGCCGACTGGGGGCGGCGAGCCCGCCGTGCGCGCCAGCTGGCCGCGCACCACGCCCGGCAAGGGCTGCCAGTACGGCGACGTGGTGGTCACGGCCGAGGACGTCTTCGTCGACGACTGGACGTCACGCCGCGTATTGAAGATAGCGCGCAAAGACGGCGCGGTGCGCGAGCTGGCGAGCAAGATGCCCTTCCCGATCCGCATCGCGGTCGAGCCGAGCGACGTCGTGTTCCAGGCCAGCGGCGGGCTTTATCGCGTTCCCAAAGCAGGCGGCGACGCCAAGAAGATCAGCGATCTGGGCTCTACGCCCTTCCACTTCTTCGCCTGGGACGACAGCCAGTTCTTCGTGTTCAACGGCGAGGCGTACGGCATGCGCCACATTCTCTCGCAGCTTCCCAAGAGCGGCGGCCGCGGCAAAGAGATCGAGTGGTTCCAGGTCAAAGACGTGGTGATGGGCAGCGGCGTCAGCGACATTGCGGTGGACGACAGCTGCATCTATCTGGCGAAGACCGGTGACGCCTACGTCGAGGTCTTGGCCAAGCCCAAGCCCGCGGCCCCCTGACCCACCCTTGCGGGCTGGTCACCGCAGCCCCAGGCATCCGGCACATGCCTGCCCCGCACCCCGAGAGCGAAGCGCAGCGGCTGCACGCGCTGCACCAGCACCGCATCCTGGACACCGCGGCCGAACGGGTGTTCGACGACTTCACGCGCTTGGCGGCCACCATCTGCGACACGCCCATCAGCCTGGTGAGCCTGGTCGACAACCAGCGACAGTGGTTCAAGTCGCGAGTGGGGCTGCAGGCGGAGCAGACCTCGCGGGACGTCGCCTTCTGTGCCTACGCCATCCTCACCCCCGAGACCCTGATCGTGGAAGACGCGCTCACCGACCACCGATTCGCGGACAACCCGCTGGTGACCTCGGATCCGAACATCCGGTTTTACGCCGGCGCGCCGTTGATCACCGCCGAAGGCCACGCGCTGGGCACGCTCTGCGTGATCGACACCCGTCCGCGTCAGCTCTCGCCCATCCAGCGCCAGGCGCTGGAGATCTTGCGCGGCGCGGTGGTGGCGCAGATCGAGCTCCGGCGCGCACGCGAGGATCTGAAGTCGGCGGCGGCGCTGCTACGCATGTGCGCTTGGTGCCGCAGTGTCCGCGGCGACGACGACCAATGGCGCCCGCTGCACGAGCTGGTCGCCCAGGCCATCCCGACCAGCCACGGCATCTGCCCAAGCTGCGTCGAGAGCGCCGGCGCGTCACGCTGAAGCGCGGTGCGCGAGCGGTCGGAGCACCGACACGAACATCGCGGCGCCGGTGGCGCACAGCCCAAGCCCGGTCGCGCGCGCCAGCACGTCGACCCCGGTCGCCAAGGCGCAGAGGCCCAAGAGCAACGTGACCAGGTGAAGCGCGAAGCCGATCCGTGGGTACCGGTCGGGCAAGAGCTGTTTCATCGAGGGCACCGGCGCGGTGCCGACCCGCTTCGAGAAGCGGTGGAACCAGACCAGGAACGGCACGATCTTCCCCAGCATGCCGTGGACGATCATCGCGCCCCACCCCCAGAGCGCGAGCCACGCGAACGCCACGGGCAGACGCAAGTCGTTGCCGATCACCGCCAGCGCGGCGCAGGGCAAGAGGCCCAGCGCGCTCGCCAGGCCCGCCTTCCAGAACGCCAGGCTGGCGTCGGGGCGTTTGCGCCGGCGGCGACGGATCAGCAGCAGGGTCGCGATCGGGTGCGCCAGCCAGGCGGCCAGCGCCGCGGGAAGCGCCGCCAGGGCAACCTGAGACGCGCTCGCGCCCAGGATCAGCGCGCCCACCATCGCCAGAAGTCCGAGCGCAAAGCCGGCGACCAGCGCAGTCGTCAGCGCTCGCGGGAAGGTCGGCGTCAGATGGAACATCGGGACCACCTGGAAGCTGACGCCGGCGATCAGCCCTCCGATCCAGATCACCAGCCCGGTGGTCAGGTGCACCGCGACGGCGCTGGCATAGCGCGGGCTCGGGATCCCCGACCCCCGCACATGGCCGAGCCAAACGCCCAGGCCCACCACCAGCGCCAGGCCGAGCACGGCGATGCGCATGCCGGCGACGGTGGGCCCGCGCACCGGGGCACGGGCCAGCGCCAGCGCCACGGGCGCGAGGAACAGCAAGAACACCAGCGAGAGCAGGCCGGCGCCCGCGACGATCGCGCCGCGCGTCTCGGTGGCGAAGCCCACGGCCAGCGCGGCCACCGCCAGCACCAGGCCCGCGTGCACCGCGTGGGCGGCGCGCACCCACGGCACCGGCGCCCCGGCCACCACCGGGATCATCTGGTAGAGCGCGCCGAGCATCACCGCGGCCATGAGCCCCAGCGTGCCCAGGTGCGCCAGAGCCACCGTGGGCCCAGCGAAGCGCGTCCAGAAGAAGGACGAGCCGCCGGCCGTGAGCAGCGCCCCCGCCGCAACGACCGCCACCGGGGCGGCGAGGAAGAAGCTGGCCGGCACCGCCAGCGGCGGGCCTTGCTCGGGCCGGAGCCCCGCCATGCTCATGCCAGCGCTCATCGTGACCTGCTGATCCGGATCAGGGCCGTGCCGTCGGGTTCGTCGAACACCTGGTGATCGAGGCCTCGCTCGACCAGGCGGGGCAAGAGCAGCCGGGGGTGGCGCGGCAGCCGCGCCAGGTACGCGGCGCCGGGCGGCAGGGCGCTGACCCGGACCAGCACGCGCTCGAGGGGCTCCGGGGGCTCGCGATCGCGCAGATCTTCCGGCTCGGGCCCGCCGCCGACGATCACCTCGAGCGCGAACTCGCGGGGGCCACGCTGCTCTTCGCGCACGGCGTGGCCGCGCCCGCTGAGCAAGGCGATCAGCGGGGCCGGCCGGAACGGCGCGATGATCTTCACCACGCCCGATGGCCCCACTTCGTCCACGGCCTGCAAGATCTGCTCGAGCGGATCGACACCACGAGCCAAGAGCGGCCGCACGTCCAGCCCGCGCAGCCCGTCGGCGCGCGCGGGCTGGCTTGCGACGGCGGGCGTCAGGCTCGGGGGCTTCGTGGTCGCGCGCACGCCCCGTAGCCAGATGGCCATCAGCCTGCGCCCTTGGCTCTCGAGCGGCTCGGCACGGCCTTCGAGCCGGCGCAAGAGCGTGGCGCTCTGCAGCGCGCCGACGAACAGCGTGGCCGCGTCGCGCGCGTCGATCGCCGGCTCGATCTCACCGGAGCGCTGGCCGTCGCGGATCAGCTCCGTCACCAGCGAGCTCTGCATCGAGTAGAGCCGCCGCAGGGCATCGAAGATTGGTCCTTCGCCCGCGGCGACGTTGGCGAACAAGAGGCGTGGCAGCCCGGGATGGGCGTCCAGGTGGCGCAGCAGCGCAGCGCCCAGCGCCGCGAGCTTGTCGAGCGCACCGCCCTGGCCCTGCACCACTGCTTCCACCAGCTGGCCCAGCCGGCCCGTGCTGTCTTCGATCACCGACAGCAAGAGCGCGTCGCGCGAGGCGAAGTGTCGGAACAGCGCGGGCTGAGAGATCCCGAGCCCCTTGGCGATCTGCCGAGTGCTGAGCTGGTCGAGGGGCGAGTCGGCCAAGAGCGCGAGCGTGGTCTCGACGATCTGCTGCCGCCGGACGTCGGTTTTTGCTCGCCGGAACCCCAGCACCATGTTATCGACCGATAACATAAAGCCTGACGGAGACCAAATGAGCGCAGACAGCCCCGGAGCCCTCTTCACCCCCGACCACCGCCACTGCGACGAGCTGTGGGCGCAGATCGAAGAAGTCGCGGACGATCCACAGGCAGCTCGCGCGCGCTACGCAGCCTTCGATCGCGCCATGCGCCGCCACTTCGCGATGGAAGAAGAGGTGCTGTTCCCGGCCCTCGAGGACGCGACGGGGATGCATGGCGGCGGCCCGACCCACGTGATGCGGATGGAGCACGCCCAGATGAAGCGCATGCTCGACGAGATGACCGCCGCCATGGAACGGGGCGACGTCTCGGGCGCGCTCGATCAGGGGGACACGCTCTTGATGCTGATCCAGCAGCACAACGTGAAGGAAGAGGGCATCCTCTATCCGATGTGTGACAACGTGCTGACGCCCGCGTGGGCCGAGCTGAGCGAGAAGCTGAGCAAGTACTAGGTTTCGGGTTTCACAGCACCCGCTCGCTGGTCACCCGCGCCGACACCACACGGGTCGGCGTGGCACCGATGTCGGCCACGTCGAACTCGGCGCCGGCGCCGGCGCCGCGCACCGGCCGCTTCGGGCTCGAGCCGCTCGGGAGCTGCACCTTGGCTTGCACGCGGACCGCGACACTGAGCCCGTTCGCGCCCGGCGGAACGCGCAAGCGCTTGCCGGCGAGGGATCGCTCGAGCGCGCGCGTGACCGCGGACCAACCGCCGCGGTCCTCGCTGAGCGAGACGCTCGTCACGCGGCCGTCGCGATCGGCCATCACCAGGAACGTGGCCTCACCCTCCTCGGGGCCGGCGCCCAGCGCGGCGCTGCGGGCGAGCGTGGCCACCACGCCGCCACGCCCCAGGCCGCGCTCTTGGTCGCGCGCCTCGAGCGCGTGGCCAAGACCCCCGGCCGCCTGCGCACCGGTGGACCACTCGGGCTTCTTCCGGCGGTCCGGCAGCCCGGGCCGCACCCAGATCCGACCGAGCCCCAGATCCACGGGGCGCTCGGCCTCGGGCGGCTCGATCGCCGCGGTGGCTGGCGCCTCGGCCGATGCCGAGGGGGCCGCCGGATCACCGGCGGGCGCCGTCAGCAGGCGGGGACCTGGGCCGAGCGCTCGCGGCGCTCTGAGCGCGGGAGCAGTTCCGCCCCCGGTGCCGCGAGCGTCCCCGGTGGCGGCGGGCGCGGGCGCTTCCGGGACCTCGACCACGCTCACCTCGTAGCTCTGGGGCCGCGCCAGCGGAGCGCGCTCCGGCCCGGCGGCCCATCGACTCGCCAGCGCAACGCCGGCATGGAGCGCCAGCGCACCGAAGAGGGATCGACCGAGAGCCATGCGGAAGCCTTGGTTGCGGCCCGGCGCCCGTTCATTGCAGGCCGCAGCGCCGCGCCATCTGTTCCACGCCGACGCGGGCCGCGGGTTCCACCCCCGGCAAGGATCTGTAGCGCGCAAACGCCTCGGCCGCCCGCGGTCGATCGTCGAGGGCGCAGGCCACCACCACGCGCAGACGCAGGGCCTCGCGCTCGACCCGGGGCAGCCGCTGCTTCTTCGCGAGAGCGCGGTCGAGGCGCCGTGCCGCCTCCAGATAGCGCCCCGAGTTGTAGAAGTTGCGGCCCAGCAGGTACTCGGGCAGGCCGTCGTCGGGCGCGGCGGAAGACCACTCGCCGATCAGCGCCGCGGCCTCGCCGAAGTCCCGCCCGATGCGTGGGTCGCCCACCAAGAGCGACGCGATCGCCGCGCGCTCGCGGTCGTTCTCGGGGCTGGCCTTCACGTCCAGGGTGCGGAGGCGATCGTCGTCGGCAACCCCTGCGGCGATGCGCCCGTAGCGCTCCACCGCGCGGCCCAGCTGGCCGGTGGCCAGATCGAGATCGGCCAGCGACTCTTCCGCCGAGAGCCGCAAGGCTGCGTGCAGCTTCGGATCGGCCGCCAGCTCTTCGAAGCGACGCCGGGCGTCGGCATCGTCGCCCGCCTTGACCGAGCAGCTGCCGAGCCCCGCCCGCGCGCCGAAGTGCGCGCGGTCGAGCGCCAGCACGCGGTCGAAGCGCTCGCGCGCACCGCGAACGTCGCCCTGCCCCAGCCGGCCGTGAGCCTCCCCCAAGATGCGATCGACCACGTGGGGGCACTTCCGCCCGAAGATCGCCGGGCGATCGAAGCGCGCGCGGGCGGCTTCCAGCGCCTGCGGCGAAAGCGCTTCTTTCGCCAGCGACGCGCGCCAGTCCCGCTCGAGGGCGGCCAGATCCTTGCCGCCGGTGAGCGCTGGCAGGGGCGTGCCGGCGTACCAGCCGCGCACCGCCGCGGGCCCGTGCGCGGCGCGCAGCCACTCGATGAAGGCGCCCGCCACGGTGTACGCCTTGCTGCTGTTCTCACCCAGGAAGCTCAGGCGGAAGACCGCGGCCAGGGGCGGCAAGAGCCCGAGATCGAGCATTGCGCGGGACCACCCGGCAAGGGTGAGCTCGGGGTCGTCGGAGGGCGTGGCAGCCGTGGCCACACCCTCGATCCGCCCCGGATCGGGGATCAGCCCGCCCAGCGGCCCGCTCACCCGGAACGGACCGGCGCCGAAGCTGCCGGCGATCACGTGGGCCAGCTCGTGGCCGAGCACCGGGTGCGGATACCTGGCGAACTGCAGGTACACCTCGCGCCGCCACGGTTTCGCGATGTAAGTGCTGGCGGCCCCCATCAGCCAGCCCTTCTGGGCCTCGGACTCGAAGATCAACACCGTGATGCGGTCGGGACCGCGCGTCTCGAACCAGGCTTCGATCGCCTGCACGTGGCCGTCGCACTCGCGGCCCAAGATGCGCGCCTCGTGCTCGGGAACGCCGGGGGAGTAGACGATCTCGCAGCGCTCGCTGACGTGGCTGCGCTCGAGCTCGCTGCGGATGCTGGCGGTGGTGCTGAAGTGTCCGAGGCGGGGCCCCGACAGCGTCACGAACAGCGAGCCGGCGGCCGCCAGGGCTCCGGCCAGCACCACGCCCGGGCGCCCCCGCGAAACCAGAACGAAGCGGCGCTCGCGGCGCTCGAGGTGAAAGCCGAGCACGCCGACGGCGAGCAAGCTGAAGAGCGACCCGACACGGTAGCTCTGGAGCCGAGCCAGCGGCTCGATCACCGTGTCGTAGAGCGGCCCGGCGAAGAAGCCGAAGAACGGGTCGAACGCGAACACCATCGGGCTGGACCAGAAGCGCCACAGGCTGATCCCGATCGAGCCGGCCGGACCCGCGAGCGCCAACAGCACGGCAGCCGTGCGCCGCCGGCGTCGGCCCGCCGCGATGAGCCCCGCCGCCGCCCCCCACGCGCCCCCCATCACCGAGCCCACACCAGGGCCCAGGGCGAAGATCGCGACGCCGTCCCACAGGTCACAGAAGCCGACGCGCAGTCCGTGCAGCAGGCTGATCGACAGCGCCAGCGCCGCCAGCGAAAGCCCGGTGGCCACGCCACGCCCCAGCGCATCGAAAGGGCTCGCACGCGTGCTCGACACGGCCAGGGCCACCGAGAGGGCCGCCGTGCTGGGTAGGATCAGCCCCGCGGCCAGCGCCGCTTCGTAGCCCGGGCCGCCGAACAGCGGCAGAAAGCCAGTCGCGAGACAGGCCGCAGCCCCCACGGCGATGCCGACGGAGAGCGGGCGACTCTGGTGGAGCGGACCGAGCTCCGTGGTCAGGGCCGCGCCTCACCGCTGCCCGGCGGTGGCAAGGAGCGGTCGGACAGCGGACCGCGTTCCTCCGGGGTGGCGAGCACCAGCGGCAGCACCTCGTCCACGTGATGAACCAGGTGCACTTCCAGATCGTGCTTCACCTCTTCGGGGACCTCTTCCAGGTCGCGCTCGTTTCTCGCCGGCAAGACCAGCGCGCGGAGCCCGGCGCGATGCGCTGCGAGGACCATCGCCTTGACCCCGGTGACCGGCAAGATACGGCCGCGCAGGGTCAGCTCGCCCGCGACGGCGATGTACGGCTTGACCGGCGCGTCGAGCAAGAGCGACGCCACCGCCACGAAGATCGGCACGCCGGCGCTGGCGGCGTCCCGCGACGCGCCGCCCCGTGGCAGGTGCACGTGCAGGTCGCTGGCCTTCAAGAACTCGGGCGAAATGTGCAGCGACTCGGCCCGCGAGCGCACGAACGAGAGCGCCGTGGCGGCCGACTCTTTCATCACGTTGCGCAGCCCACCGGTCACGGTGATCTCGCCCTTGCCCGGCATGCGGGTCACCTCGACCAGCAAGAGCTCGCCGCCGCTCGGGGTGACCGCCAGACCGGTGGCAGCGCCCGGGCGAAGCCGGCGCTCGGCCACCTCGAGGTCGTACTTGTGGATGCCCAGCGCCTGCTCGACCCAGTGCGGATCGGCGACCACGTTCTCGACGGTCTGCCCCTCGGCCAGGCGCACCGCCACGTCGCGGCACACGCCGGCGATCTCGCGCTCGAGGCCGCGCACCCCGGCCTCGCGCGTGTAAAAGTCGATGATGGTCTCGATGCCCTCGCGCGAGAACGCGAGCACCTCGGGCCTGAGCGCGTGCTCTTTCAGCTGCTTGGGCACCAAGAACTGCTCGGCGATGGCGCGCTTCTCGGTGCGGGTGTAGCCGGGCACCTCGATCACCTCCATCCGGTCGCGCAGCGCCGCCGGGATGTTGTCGAAGTAGTTGGCGGTCGCCAGGAACATGATCTCGGACAGGTCGAACGGCACGTCGATGTAGTGATCGACGAAGGTGTCGTTCTGCTCGGGGTCGAGCACCTCGAGGAGCGCGGCCGCGGGGTCGCCCCGCATGTCGACGCCCATCTTGTCGACCTCGTCGAGCACCAGCACCGGGTTGCGCGTCCCGACCTTCTTCAACGCCTGGATGATGCGCCCGGGCAGCGCGCCGACGTAGGTGCGGCGATGGCCCCGCACTTCGGCCTCGTCGCGCACGCCGCCCAGGGCGATGCGGCCGTAGCGCCGACCCATGGCCCGGGCGATGGATCGGCCCAGGCTGGTCTTGCCCACGCCGGGCGGCCCCACGAACAGCAAGATCGGGCCCTTCTTGTCCCGGCGCAGCTGGCGAATCGCGGAAAACTCGACGATCCGCCGCTTCACCCGCTCCAGCCCGAAGTGGTCTTCGTCCAGGCAGCGGCGCACCTCGCGCACGTCGAAGCGATCGCTGGTGGTGCGGTTCCAGGGCAAGTCGGCCAGCCACTCGACGTAG
The DNA here is from genome assembly GCA_023150915.1 of Polyangiaceae bacterium. Taxonomy (GTDB): domain Bacteria; phylum Myxococcota_A; class Polyangia; order Polyangiales; family Polyangiaceae; genus JADJKB01. The sequence continues at coordinate 3,238 of JAKLKA010000056.1, read as the reverse complement.
GTCTTGGTGACCTGGAACTCGGCCCCCTGGGGCTGCATGCCGGCCAGCCGCGACAGCTGCTTGCGCGCCGCCTTGTCGGCCTCGGCCGGCAGCTCGGCGCGGGCCACCCGCTCGCGCAGCTCGTCCAGCTCGTCGTCGTCCCCGGCCTCGCCCAGCTCTTCGCGGATCGAGCGCATCTGCTGGCGCAGCACCAAGTCGCGCTGCGACCGGCTGAGCTCTTCTTGCACCATGCTGGTGATCTCGCCCTTGACGCGCAGCACGTCGAGCTGGCGCTCGACCACCGCGAGCACGATCCGGATGCGTTCAGGGATGTCGACGGCCTCGAGCACCCGCTGGCGGAACGCGATCTCGGCCTGCTCTTCCGGCAGATTCGAGGCAATCAGATCGGCCAGCGCGCCCGGCTCGCGCACGTTGTCCAAGATGCCGGCGGTCTCTTTCGGCAGGTTGGGCAAGAGGCCCAGCATCTTGCGGGTGGCCTCGCGCAGGCGCTGGGTCAGCTCGGCCAGGGCCGCGTCGTCGCCCCCCGCGTCGGGAAGGCGCGCGATCTCTGCCCGCATGTAGGGCTCGAGGCCCAAGGGCTTGTCGACGCGGAAGCGGCCGATGCCGTTCAGCACCACGCTGTAGTTGCTGGGGCCGAGCCGGATCACCTTCACCAGGCGCGCCAGCGTGCCGACCTCGTACAGCTCGTCGAAGGTGGGCTCGACGGTGTCCGCGTTCTTCTGGGTCAAGACCCCGACCAGCGCGCTCTCTTTGCCGACCAGCTCTTCGACCAGGTGCACGCTGCGCGGGCGGCCGACGTTGATGGGGACCACCGACATCGGGAACAGCACCGAGTTGCGCAACGGAACGACCGCAATCTGCTCGGTGCCAAGCGGCTTCGCCGGGGCGGGCGCCATACCCCGACAGTAGTACGCCCCGGGGCAAAGGCCAGCACGCTGACGCTTCGCCCGGCCTGTGGTATCCCGCCGGTGTGAATCCCCTCGGCCTCTGCCTGCCGACCCTGGGCGCCGCGCTCGCCGTCTTGGCGCTGGGCTGCGCCTCGCAAAAGCCCGCCCAGGGCCCGAAAGACACGCTCGACGCCTACGCCAACGCGCTCCGGGCGGGGCACGTCGAAGAGGCCTATGCCCTGCTCAGCGACGAGGCGAAGAAGCAGCTGCCCTACGAGGCCTTCGCGCGGATGGTGAAGGAGAACCCGGAAGAGGTGCGCGACATCTCGGCGGCCTTGGTCCGACCCTCGGGCCCTCCGCTGGTCACCGCCACGGTCACCGCGCCGAACGGCGAATCGCTGCTCTTGGTGTACGAAGCCGGGCAGTGGCGGGTCGACGCCTCGGCCATCGATCTGTACAGCCAGGCCTCGCCCGAGGCCGCGGTGCGCGCCTTCATCCGCGCCTTCGAGAACAAGCGGTGGGACGTGCTGATGCGCTTCGTGCCCGACGGCAAGAAAGAGGGGCTCGACGCGGCCAAGCTGAAGAAGGCCTGGGAGGGCGAGCAGAAAGACGAGCTCACCCGCCTGACCCAGGCGCTGGCGGCGGCGCTGCCCACGGCCAAGTTCGAGCGCATCGGCGAGCGCGCCACCATGTCGTACGGCGCTGGCGGCACGGTCGAACTGCTCCGCGAGCACGGCGCGTGGAAGGTCGAGGAGTTCCGGTGACCTCGCGCCGGGCGCGGGTCGAGCGCACGACCCGGGAAACCTCCATCACCGTCGAGCTCGATCTCGACGGCACCGGCAAGAGCAGCATCGACACACCGCTGCCCTTCCTCTCGCACATGCTCGAGCAGATCGCGCGCCACGGCGTGATCGACCTGACGGTGAAGGCCAAGGGCGACGTCGACGTCGACGGCCACCACACCACCGAAGACGTGGGCATCGTGCTGGGCAAGGCCGTGCTCGAGGCGCTGGGCGATCGCGCCGGGATCTGCCGCTATGGGTCGGCCACGCTGCCCATGGACGAGGCGCTGGTCACCACGGCGCTCGATCTGTCGGGCCGCGCGTTCTTCGTGTGGCGGGTGCCGCTGCCCAAGGCCAAGATCGGCGAGTTCGACAGCGAGCTGTGCGGGGTGTTCTTCGAAGCCTTCGCCCGCAGCGCCGAGGCAAACCTGCACGTGGTGCTGCACTCGGGCGACAACCTGCACCACATCGCCGAGGTCTGCTTCAAGTCCTTCGCGCGGGCGCTGCGCGGCGCGGTGGCGCGCGACCCCCGGGCCGCCGGCGTGCCCTCGACCAAGGGCGTCTTGTGATGCGGGTGGCCCTGGTCGACACCGGCCTCGGCAACCTGCGTTCGGTCGAGAAGGCGCTGCTCACCGCGGCCGATCGCCGGGGCCTGCCCGGCGTGGTGGTCGAGCTCACCGCCGATCCCGATCGGCTCTGCCAGGCCGACAAGCTGGTGTTTCCCGGGCAGGGGGCGTTTCGCGACTGCATGCGCGCGCTGGGCGCGGGCATGGGCGCCGCGCTGCTCGAGCGCATCGCCGCCGGCACGCCTTACTTCGGCATCTGCCTGGGGCTGCAGGTGTTGCTCGAGTCCAGCGCCGAGGCCGAAGGCGTGGCGGGGCTCGGCCTGTTCCGCGGCAGCGTCGAGCGCCTCACGCCCGACGGCGTGAAGATCCCTCACATGGGCCACAATCAGCTCGATCGGGCCGGCGCTGGGCACCCCTGGCTCCCGAGCGGGGCGTGGGTCTACTACGTGCATTCGTATCACGCGCTCCCGGTGGACCGAACGCTGGTGCTCGCCACCTCGACCCACGGCCCTCACACGGTCACTGCGGCCATCGGGCGCGACCAGGTGTTCGCCGTGCAGTTCCACCCCGAGAAGAGCCAGGACACGGGCCTGACGATGCTCGGCGAATTCCTGGCAGGGTGACCGCGCCGTGATCGTCATCCCCGCCATCGATCTGCTGAACGGCAAGGCGGTGCGCCTGCGCCAGGGCGACTACGATCAGGTGACGCACTACGATCGCGACCCCGCCGAGATCGCCACCCAATGGCGCGCCCTGGTCTCGCGGCTGCACGTGGTCGATCTCGAGGGCGCGCGGGCTGGACAGACCGTGCAGCGCGAGCTGGTGGCGCGGATCGTGGCGGCCTTCGGTCCGGGCGTGCAGGTGGGCGGCGGCATTCGCGACCTCGCGGCCATCGAGGCCACGCTGAGCCTCGGCGTGGAGCGCGTGGTGCTTGGCACCGCGGCCATCAAAGACCCTGCGCTGGTGCGGGCCGCCGCGTCCCGGTGGCCGGGTCGCGTGGTGG
>JAKLKA010000249.1 GCA_023150915.1 Polyangiaceae bacterium | reverse complement strand
GCCCCGACGCCGCCACTGCCTCCGGCTCCGACGCCGCCACTGCCTCCGGCTCCGACGCCGCCACTGCCTCCGGCTCCGACGCCGCCACTGCCTCCGGCTCCGACGCCGCCACTGCCTCCGGCCCCGACGCCGCCGCTACCGCTCGCCCCGCCCGTGCCCGCGCCGCCCGTACCCGCGCCGCCCGTGCCGGCCCCGCCCTCCGGTGTGACGCCCACCCCCTGCACGCAGACCAGGTTGTTCTCGCAGAGCCCCGCATCGCTACAGGGGATGCCGCCGCCCCCGCCGCCCGCAGAGGAGCAACCGACAACTGAAGCCGCGAGAGCCGAGAGCACGAGGCAGAGGTGTCGATCCATGACAGGTGTTCCTCATGTGCCCGCCGAAGGCAGCATCTTCCCTCGGGGCTGGCGATTTCGGGCGGCGCTACCCGCCCGCTCCCGCAGCGATCTCGCGGAGCGCACCCGAGACCTGCGCGCCGCCCGGGTGCACGACCTCCGCCGCCGGGGAGTCGTTCAAGACCTTGATCACGCCCTTGCAACTCGCCGGCACCTGGCTGCCGCAGGCGAGCGAGCTCAGCTCGGACAGGCAGGCGTCCGCGCCGGGCGCCAGGCCGACACCGCTGGAACAGGTGGCGGCAAGCTCGACGGCCATCTCGGCTTCGCACGCCGCCTGATCGCTGGCCTCTTTGCAGCGCACGCCGAACTTGCACGCCGCGCGGGCGAAGTCTTTGCAGTACTCGGCCACCGGGGCGGCGTCGTTGATGTTCTTGCACTCGGCCGGCAAGTCGATGGGTGACGGGCAGCTCGCCTGCGACAGTTTGCCGATGCACGTCTGCATGGTGGCGTCGTCTTTGCAGAACAGGCTCTGGTAGAGCAGGTCGCAGTCGGCGCGAGCCTGCGCCTGGCACTTGTCGGCCAAGAAATCACAGGTTGCGTCCTGCCAGCTCTTGCAGGTCGTCGAACGCTTCGCGTCGTACTCGCCCCCCGTGCCCGCTCCACCACCGTCGTACTTGCCGGAGCAGGCCACGAACAGGACCACGGCGGCGGCGAGGAGGGACTGCCGGGGCGACATGGCGGAAGGGTAGCGCCATTCGATGCCCGGCGCTCATACCTCGACGATCGGTATCCCAAAGCGGTCGTAGGTCGGTAGCGCACGGCGGTCGCAGGTGGCGAGCTCCCCTTTGCAGTCGGCCACCGTGGCAGCGATCAGCGCGTCGTACACTGCTCCCCCGACGATCCCCGCATCCGCAAGGGAGAGAACGAACTGTCGCTGGCTCTTCGCCGACAGTCTGAGAAATGGCTGCGGAAAGCGCGCGCACAGAAAGTCCCGCACGATGGCCCCGGCCGCACGATGGGGCGGCGGCAGTCGTGTCAGGACCGAGTACGCCTCGAGCGCGCAGTGATCGACCAGCCGCGGGCGACCGTCCAGCACCCGCCTAGCAACTTCGTGCTTTTCGTGCCACGAGGCGAACCCGGCGACGACGACGCTGGAATCTACCACTCTCAACGTCGAACGCGCTCCAGAGTGGCGCGAACCTCGTCGGCCGTGAGCACGGGCAGCGGCTTGTCCGGGACAGCCACGACTCCCTTGCCTCGTTTCTTCAGCCGCATCGGGCTGCTCGCCGCTTCGATTTCCAGCACGCCGTCGCGCTCACGGATCTCGAGCACCTGCCCGGGCTTGAGGGAAAGCGCTAGCCGGAGCGCCTTGGGCACGACGATGCGCCCCGCCGAATCGATTTGCGCCTTCATGGTTGAGAGTATGCCACGGAAATGGCACGAGCCCCTCCAATGAGGCGGGTTGCGCAGCGAGGGATCTCCTCTCTGCGTGGCGCCCTTGGCGGCCAATTCTGCCGCCAACCCCCCAAATGACAAAACGCGAGCCCTCGCGAGCTCGCGTTCTGCCAGACGCCCGGCCTTTCTCAGGCCTTGCCGGTGCGCGGGTTGAGCTTCTTCGCTCCACCCTTCTTGTCGCCCGCGTGACCGTGGAAGGTCCGCGTCGGCGCGAACTCGCCGTACTTGTGACCGACCATGTTCTCGGTGACGAACACGGGCACGAACTTGCGCCCGTTGTGGACCGCAAAGGTGAGCCCGATGGCCTCCGGGTAGATGGTCGAACGACGCGACCAGGTCTTGATCACCTTCTTGCCGCCCGAGGCAGCCGCGTCCTGGATCTTCTTCATCAGGTGGCCGTCACAGAACGGGCCCTTCTTGATGCTGCGTGCCATCTATCAACCCTTTGCCTTCCGGCGCTTCACGATCATGTTGTCGGTACGCTTGTTGTTGCGGGTCTTCTGACCCTTGGCGAGCTGGCCCCATGGCGAGCACGGGTGACGGCCACCGCTGGTACGACCCTCACCACCACCCATCGGGTGATCGACCGGGTTCATGGTCACGCCGCGGTTGTGGGGGCGCTTGCCCAACCAGCGCGCGCGGCCGGCCTTGCCCAGGCTGACGTTCTGGTGCTCCAGGTTCGACACCTGGCCCACCGTGGCGCGGCACTCGACGTGGATCTTTCGGACCTCGCCGCTCGGCAGCTTGACCTGCGCGTAAGCGCCGTCTTTGCCCATGAGCTGCGCTGCAACCCCGGCCGAGCGCACGAGCTGACCGCCCTTGCCCTTCCGCATCTCCACGTTGTGGATGGTGGTGCCGGCGGGGATGAACCCCAGCGGCAGGCTGTTGCCCGGGCGAATGTCGGCGTTCCGACTCGACACCACGGTGTCACCCTGCTTCAGGCCGTCGGGCGCCAAGATGTAGCGCTTCTCGCCGTCCGCGTAGTGAAGCAGCGCGATGCGCGCCGTGCGGTTGGGATCGTACTCGATGTGCGCGACCTTGGCCGGCACGCCGATCTTGTTCCGCTTCCAGTCGATCAGCCGATATTGCTGCTTGTGCCCGCCGCCACGAAAGCGGCTGGTGATGCGACCAAAGTGATTGCGCGCCCCGGTGCTGTGCTTGGACTCGCACAGCTTCTTCAGGGGCTTATCGGTGGTGAGCTCTGCGAAGTCGCTCACCGTGTAGAAGCGGCGACCCGCTGACGTCGGTTTGAATACTCGGATGCCCATGGCTCACTCCTTGGACTCGTCGAAGAACTCGATGCTCGAGCCCGGACGCAGCGTGACGATGGCTTTCTTCCAGTTGACGCGCTTCGCCGGCATGCGCCCGATCTTCTTCGGCTTGCCGCGGTACTGCTGGGTGTTCACTTCGGCGACCTTCACGTCGAACAGGGCTTCGACCGCCGTCTTGATTTCGATCTTGTTGGCCGAGCGGGCAACCTCGAAGGCCACCTTGTTCTCGGTCTTCATGTTGGCGGCCTTCTCGGTCAGCGCGATGGGCCGCTTGATGATCTGTTCCGGCGTCATGACTTGTTCCCCAGGCAACGGGCTTCCAGAGCCTTGGCGGCGCCCTTGCTCACCACAAGGTGGTCGTGCCGAAGCAGGTCGTACACGTTCACGCCTTCGGGCGGCAAGAACTGGCGGTTCTTCATGTTGCGGATCGAGAGACGCAGCTGCTCATTTCCCTTGTCGTCGACGACCAGGGTCTTGTTCGGCGTCTTCAGCGTGTCGAGCACGCCCGCAAGCTTCTTGGTCTTGGCCTCTCCGAGGTCGATGTTCTCGACCACGGTCAGCCGCCCCTCTTTCACCAGCAGGCTGAGCGCGCTCTTCAGCGCGCCCGAGCGCACCCGGCGCGGGGGGCGGAAGGACCAGTCTTGCGGCTTCGGCGGGTGAGCCCGACCGCCACCCACGAAGATGGGGGCGCGCTTTCCGCCGTGGCGGGCCTGACCGGTGCCCTTCTGCTTGTACAGCTTCTTCTTCGCGCCGCGGACCGCAGAGCGCTCCTTGGCCGCGTGGGTCCCGGCGCGCGCACTGGCGAGCTGCGCCGTGACCACCTCGTGAAGCAGGTGCTCTTTCACTTCCGCCGCGAAGACCTCGTCTGCGAGCTCGAGCTCGCCGACCTTCTCGCGCTTCAAATTGTAAACGTCCAGCTTGGCCATCGGTTTCCCGCCTTAGCTCTTGATCTCGACGTCGACGCCTGCCGAAAGATCGAGCTTCATCAGGGCGTCGAGGGTTTGGGGGGTCGGCTCGAGGATGTCGATCAACCGCTTGTGGGTGCGCACTTCGAACTGCTCACGCGACTTCTTGTCGATGTGCGGTCCGCGCAGCACGGTGTAGCGCCGAATGCTGGTCGGCAGCGGGATGGGACCCGCCACGCGCGCACCGGTGCGCCGAGCCGTTTCGACGATGTCCGTGGTGGACTTGTCGAGCAGCTGGTGATCGAAGGCCTTCAGCCTGATTCGGATTCTGGTCGTGTCAGCCATTTTATTCACTCGATGATCTTGGTGACCACGCCCGCGCCGACGGTCTTGCCGCCCTCACGGATGGCGAAGCGCATCTGCTCTTCGAGCGCCACGTTGGTGATCAGCTCCACTTCCACGGTCACGTTGTCACCCGGCATCACCATCTTG
>JAKLKA010000055.1 GCA_023150915.1 Polyangiaceae bacterium | reverse complement strand
CGGTCTTCAGGTACATCTCGAAGCTGCCGTGGTGGCCGGCGCGCTCTTGCGCCACCACACGGTTCTGGCGGATGCAGTCCAGGTAGAGGTGGGCCTCGCCGTCGGCGCGCTCCAGAAAGTGAACGTCGTTGGTGGCCACGATCGGCAAGCCCAGCCGCCCGGACGCCTCGACCAAGATGCGGTTCACCACTCGTTGCTCGGGGAAGCCGTGGTCTTGCAGCTCGACGAAGCACGCGCCCGGCTCGAACACCTCGCTGAGCTCGGCCAGGGCCTTCTCGCCGTGGTCGGGGCCCTGCTCGAGCACCCGCTGCGCCGCCACGCCCCCCAGACATCCGGTCAGCCCGATCAGGCCCTTGGCCCGCGCGCGCACGTCGTCCAGGGTGACGGCCGGCGAAGCGTCGCACGCCGACTTCACCTGGCTCTGCGAGACCAGCCGCACCAGGTTGGCGTAACCCTCGTTGTCCGCCGCCAGCACCACCAGGTGGTCGACCACCCCCTTGCCCTCGGGCCGCGCAATGTTGAGCTCGGCGCCCAAGATGGGCTGAATGCCGGCGGCGCGGCACTTGGTGTAGTGCCGGATGGCGCCGAACATGTTGGCGTGATCGGTGAGCGCCACCGCCTTCATGCCCAGCGCCGCGCTGCGCGCGATCAGCGCATCGATCTTGACCGTGCTGGCCAGGAACGAGAACTGCGAGTGCACGTGCAGGTGAACGAGCTCGGCGGGCATGGCCAAGCTTGCTCCTACCACCCCGGTGGCGCGGCGGGGCCGGGCCGGGCAGACCTACACCGCCCCACACAACGCGCTGGCGTCGAGCGCGCTTGCAAACAGGATCTTTCCCGCTAGGATGCCCCTGGCTTCGAGCGCGCCGGTCAGCTAGCCGACCGCGCCCGTCGGCTTGCATCAATTCAGGAGGATCACCGCATGCTTCGACTTCGACACCTGGCACTCATCGCCGTCGGCCTCGTCGGCTCCATCTCCGCAGCGGCTTGCGGCGGCGACAGCAGCGGGGACGAGAGTACCGGCAGCACCGATCCGAAGAAGGACGGCGCGCGTCCCCCGCCGCTCGGAAGCGGCCCGGCCGCAGCCGGCTCCGGCGACGTGGTGATCGCGATGAACAAGCTGATCCTCGGCGACGTGGGCTTCGATGGTCAGGAGAACGCGCAGGCCTGGAAGAAGATTGGCTACAACCTCGACGGCCTGATCTCGACCAAGAACGGCAGCAACCACTGCGCCCCGCAGAAGGGCGCCACCAAGTCGTCGGTGCAGACCGACGGCGACGACGGCATCGACAACTCGTTCGGCTCGAACCTGATCAAGGTGATCAGCACCCTGGCCCCGAACCCGTCGAGCGAGATCAGCGGCGCGCTGGAGCAGGGCGACTTCACCATCATGCTGCGGATGGAGAAGATCGAAGACAAGCCCGAGCTCACCGGAATCAAGACCTCGCTCTACGGCGGCGCCAAGTTCGACGCGCTGGTCGACTGCGCGGCCAACAAGACCGACCCCAACTGCTCGGCGCCGAAGTTCGACGGCACCGATCAGTGGCCGATCTTGCCCGAGCTGCTCACGGATCCGAAGAACGTGGACAGCGCCAAGGTGGTGTTCCCCACCTCGTACGTCACCGGCGGCAAGTGGGTGAGCGGGTCCGAGGGCGATCTGGACCTGTCGCTCAGCATCCAGGGGTACAGCCTGGCGCTGAAGATCACCAAGGCCGTGATCACCGCCGACGTCAGTGGCATCGGCAGCACGCCCAAGGCCACCCAGGGCATCATCGCGGGCATCATTCCGACCGAGCAGCTGATCGCCGAGCTGAAGAAGATCGCGGGCAGCCTGAGCAAAGAGATGTGTGAGGGCTCGACCTTCGAGACCATCGCGCAGTCGATCCGCGGCGCCAGCGACATCATGGCCGACGGCACCAACGGCGACTCGAGCAAGACCTGCGACGGCATCAGCATCGGGCTCGGCTTCGAGGGCCTGGCGGTGAAGATCGGCGGGATCGCTCCGGCCGCTTCGGCCCCCAAGGACCCGTGCAAGGAAGAGCCCGATGCCGGCAAGCCCGACAGCGGCGGCTCCGACAGCGGCGGCTCCGACAGCGGCGGCTCCGACAGCGGCGGCTCGGACGCCGGCGCCTCGGACGCCTCCAGCGACTGAGCCCGGTAAGATCCGACCAAAGATCGCCAGAGCCCCTCGGAAAGCCGGGGGGTTTTGGCGTTTGTGGGGCGTAGAGTTGAACAGCCTTCCCCACTGTCCCGTCCATCTCTGCGCGCGGGCCGGCGAGGGCGGCCTTGCCATGACCCGGTGAATTGGACTACCGCTTGCGGCCAAAGGGCCGAGGAACACGGCGCGCGAGGGCGCGACCGGCCGACGGAGGAGAACATGCGAAAGACTTCTTTGATGCTATCGTTGGTGACAATTGCGGCTCTTGCGGGCTGCACGGTGACGACGCACACCTCGGGTGAGGCCCAGGCGGGCGGTCAGACCCCGCCCCCGGCCACCACCGAGCCGGCGCCGGCCCCGACCCCCGCCCCGACCACCGAGCCGGCCCCCGCGCCGAAGAAGAGCACCGCCACGGTCAAGGGCGACAGCGTCGCGATCCCGGGCAACATCGTGTTCGACAACAAGAAGGCCACCCTGAAAGAGGGATCGGGCAGCGAGACCGTGCTCGAACAGCTCAAGCTTTTCTTGGACGAGAACCCGCAGGTGACCAAGCTGCGCGTCGAGGGCCACACCGACAACGTGGGCCAGCCCGGTGACAACGAGAAGCTCTCGGGCGAGCGCGCGCTGACCATCAAGAAGTGGCTGGTGGACAAGGGCATTCCGAAAGAGCGGCTGATCGCCGTGGGCTTCGGCGAGAAGAAGCCGATCGCCGACAACTCGAAGGAAGAGGGCCGCGCTCAGAACCGCCGCACCGAGTTCAAGATCGCCGAGCTCAAGGGCAAGGCGTACATGGGCATGGATCCGACGGCCGGCGGCAAGGTCTTCGACATGTGAGCCGATTCGGGCGGCCGCGTTCCGCCCGAACCAGCACCGATGCGGGCCGGAGCGCTCCCAAGCGCCCCGGCCCGCGTGCTATGTGGACCCACGTCATGCATCGGTCCGTGTCTCTCGTGCTCGGCGCGCTGGCCCTTGGGTGCAACCAGGCCCCCTCGGACGTGAGACCGTGGAGAGCCACGGACCACGATCACACCGAGAGCCCGAACGCCGCGCAGACCGACATGACCGACGGCGGTCAGACCGGCGTGATGGGCGTCGACGAGGTGGCCCTGGCCGCCTGGCGCGCGAACTGCGTTCCGTGCCACGGCGTGATCGGCCGCGGCGACGGCCCCAAGGGGCCTTCCGTCAAGGCGCGTGATCTCACCGACGCTGCGTGGCAGGCCGGCGTCACCGACGAGCAGATCGCCAGCAGCATCCGCCAGGGCAAAGGTCAGATGCCCAAGTTCGACCTGCCGGCGAGCTCGGTCGAGCAACTGGTGCGGCTGATCCGCCTGCTCGACGCCCGCCGCGCCGAAGCGCCGGCGGCGCCCGAAGCTCCGCCCGCGTCCGACGCCGGCGCCGGCGCCGACTCGGGTGCGGCGCAGAGGCGCCCGCCGCCACCGGGTGACGGCGGCGCCCCACCCTCCGCGAAGAAGCCCGGCGCCGAGCCCGCGCCATGACCGACGGCGAGGCGCCCCGCGGCTCGCCCTGGCGCCGCTTCGCCGCCCGGGCCGTGCTGCTCGGCGGCGTCGCGATCGCAGCCACCGTCGCCGCGCCCTGGGTGCCTCGCGAGCAGGTGTTGGTCTACCGCGTCGGCGGCGGCGATCCGGTGCGTCGGCTGAAGGTCCACATCACCCGCGACGGCGAGTCGGAGCCTGCGGTGGGCACCACGCTGACCGGCTCGAGCGCCAGCTTTCGCCACAGCGTGTCGTTGCCCAACGGGCGGTACACCCTGGACATCGCCGCCGAGCGCGCGCTTTCCGACGGCGGTGTGAGGGAGACAAGCCTCGTGCGCCGCGTTAACCTCGAAGGCGGCGAGACGGTCCTGCCGATCGAAGACCAGAAATGAGAGATCCAGCCTCACACGCGGAGCTCGTGACCCGCGCCGCGGGCCCCAGCGAAGGCCCGCCCGACGAGCTGGTGCTGGTGGTGGTCACCGGCAAGTCCCGCGGCCAGCGGCTCAGCGTGGGCGAGCGCGTCCGGATCGGCAAGGCGGCGGACAACGATCTGGTGCTGGCCGACGACACCGTCTCGCGTCACCACTGCGAGCTCAGCCGCAGCGCCAACGGCATCTCGATCAAGGACCTGGGGTCGACCAACCACACGCGCGTGGGGCGCACCATCGTGCGCGAAGCCACCGTCGAACCCGGCGCCACCCTCACCGTCGGCGACGTGGATCTGATCCTGCGCACCGAGCCCAACCGCGCGCACATTCTGCCCAGCGAGCAGAGCGAGTTCGGCGAAGCGCTGGGCCCCAGCCTGGCCATGCGCACGCTGTTCGGCGTGCTCGAGCACATCGCCCCCACCGACGCGCCGGTGCTGCTCGAGGGCGAGACCGGCACCGGTAAAGACGTGCTGGCCCGCAGCATTCACCAGAAGAGCCGGCGCGCCGGCGCGCCGTTCGTGGTCGTGGACTGCGGCGCGGTGAGCTACAACCTGATCGAGAGCGAGCTGTTTGGCCACGAGCGCGGCGCCTTCACCGGCGCCGTGGCCACCCGTCAGGGCGCCTTCGAGACCGCCGGCGAGGGCACGGTGTTCTTGGACGAGGTCGGCGAGCTTCCGATCGACGTCCAGCCCAAGCTGCTGCGGGTGATCGAGAGCCACGAATTCCGGCGGGTGGGCGGCAACAAGACGCTGCGCGCCAACGCCCGCATCGTGGCGGCCACCAAGCGCAACCTGAAAGACGAGGTCGAGCGGGGGAAGTTCCGCGAAGATCTGTACTTCCGCCTGGCGGTGGTCCCGATCCACGTCCCCGCCCTGCGCCAGCGGCGTGACGACATCCCGATGCTGGTGTCGCACTTCCTCGAGCTGGCCAAGAAGCGCGACCCCAAGGCGTCGGAGGTGCGCCTGGACAAGAGCACCGTCGCGGCGCTCGCCGCCCACGACTGGCCCGGCAACGTCCGCGAGCTACGCAACGTGCTCGATCGCGCCATCTACATCGCCACCGCCAGCGGCATGAAGGACCTGCACCTGGTCGACCTGCCGGTGGGCCCGCCAGCCAAGAGCGAGGGCGCCGGCACCTTCGTGTTCGAGGCCGGCGAGAGCTATCGCGACGTGAAGACTCGCTACGAGACCGAGTTCGAGAAGAGCTTCGTGGCCTGGCTGCTCGAGCGCCATGCCGGCAACATCTCGGCGGCGGCCCGCGAAGCCAAGATGGATCGCAAGCACCTCTACGATCTGGCGCGCAAGCACGGTCTCCGCGGGTGAGCTGAGCTCGGCGTCGGCCGGCCCGTCAGAAGCCGCCGTGCACGCTGAGCCCCAGCACGAACGCCGTGGTGTCGTCCGGCGCGGTGCCCGCCAGGGTGAAGTCCTCGAGCTGGGTCTGGATCACGTCCAGGCTGGCCCCGGCCGAGAAATCGAGCAGCATGCCGGCCAGGCGCTGCTCACGGGTTCCCTTCCAGCTGGCGAGCACGCGCCCGCCGACCAGATAGCTCTTCAAGGGGGACAGCTCGCGGTCCCCGGACCAGTACTGGCCGCGCGGGCCGTACTCGGGCTCGCCACCGGTGTAGTCGTCGCTCCAGAAGAGCGCCCCGGTCTGGTTGTAGAAGCGCCCCTTCACCAACAGGCGCAGCCACGGCAGCATGTAGCGCTCGGCTTCGATCTCGTAGGTCTGGCTGAGAATGTCCCAGGTGTCGCGGTACCCGCGGAACGACCCGCCCACGCTCATGTCCAGGCCGCGCAGGTAATACTTGGCCTTGAGCGTGCCGGCGAAGCGCGCGCGGTTCTCGGGGTGGTGCTCTTGCGCCACCTGCCCCGAAGCCCCGATCACCACGCCGCGGTAAGGGTTACCGAGGAAGCCGTGGAGCAGGCCGAAGCTCAGCATGGCCTGGGTGGTGAACACCGGCGTCCACGACTGAGTCCACGCGGCGCCGAACGTGTCGATGTCGATGTCCAGCTGCTGACGCTTGGCGTCCGAGGTGAAGCACCCCTTCGAGCTGTCGAGCGGGGTCCGCACGGTCGGGTCGCGGTTCGGCGGGTACGCGACGTTGCACACCTTGTCGAAGCCGCGGGCATACGACAGCTCGAGCCGGGTGTTGCGCTGCAAGAACTCGGTGCCGGCGATCACCGCGAACGCCTGCGACTTGTAGTCCTCTTCTTTCGCGTAGGAATACGACCCGGTGATCGAGGTGTTCTTGCGGCTGAGCGTGAAGCTGCCGCTCACCAGGTGGCGCAGATCGGTGACCGACGCCTGCGAGATCACGTCGGGCGACGAGAGCGGCCCGGCCTTGACCGGCTCGCTGGCGCCCGACACCACGTCGGCCTCGTAGTGGACGCCCAAGGTCAGCCAGTCCCAGGGCAAGACGGTCAGCGTGGCGCCCGGGTTGTGCACCGTCATCTGGCTGGTGGTGCTGGGCTCGTGGAACGAGGCATTGTTCAAATCGAGCTCGACCACCTGGGCCGCGGCCGGGGCAGCGAGCAGCGACACGGCGGCCGCGGCCAGGCCACCCAGACCGGCGAGACGCGAGCGAACGGAGCGCGAGAGACGGGGGCGCATCAGTTACAGCCGCAGCCGCCTCCCTTGACGGAGCCCCCGCCGAACGACCCTTCACGGTTCTCGAGCACGTGCTCGAGCTGCCGCTCTTCCGGCGACTCGCTCTCGAACTGCATGACCGGGTCGGCCAAGATCGAGCGCTGCTCGGGCCGCACGGTGGCGCAGCCTGCCGATGGCGCGGCCAACCCGACAAGCCCGAGTGCAATCACGGCGCGTACGAGGTTCTTCTTCATGCGTCCATCCCAGGCTCAGAAGTAGGTGCCGAGCCCGCCGTAATAGGTTTGCACGTTGGTGTAAGAGTCCTCGGTGAACAAGATGGTGTTGTTGGCTTCAGCCCGCAGCAAGATGCGCCAGCGCAGCGAGATCAAGAAGCCGCCGCCGGCGCGCGCGTGGTAGAAATCGGCCGCCGAACGCACGAACTCGTCGTTGGGGTCTTCGTGCATGCCACCGCCGCCAATGTGCACGAACGGCGCGATTGGCCAGTCGGGCATCAGCACCAGCGTGCCGCCCACGCCGAACACGATGCGCTTGGCGTCGTGCTGCAGCGCGAGCCCGGCGTAGGGCTCGATGGCGATGGCGGGCGCGAGCACCAGCGCCGGCCGGATCTCGACGTAGCCGTCGCGATCGAAGAACCCGGCCATCATCGCGAACCCGCCGCGGGCGGTCTGAAGCGCCGGCGGCGCGAAGAAGCCGGGCTTGGCCGCGCCCTCGGGCGCATCGGGACCGGCCGCCACCGGCTCGACGGTGTCACCCAGCACGTAGCCAATGCGACCGTCGGGCAGCACCACCTTCAGCCAGTACCCCGAGCTCTCGCGGCCCTCGATCAGTAGCGTCCCGCCCCGCGTGGCGACGTGGATCACCCGGTGCGACACCCCAGGCCCCGAGCGAAGCTCGGCCTCGGCCGCGGTCACCTTCGCAAACGCGTCGACGTCCTCGTCGTCTTCGGCCGCATGCAGCGGCGCCGTCGCAACGAGCAGCGAGAAGGCGAAAGCCGTGAAAGAAAGGCGCCTCATTGCGTAGAGAACTTGGTGGCCCACTCGCGCAGCAGGTCGGCCGGCGGGCTGTCGGATTCGAAGATCTTCCGCGGGTGCGCGGCCTTGCCGATGGGACGGTTGAGCAACGGGGCCAGGTTCGGATCGAGCTGCATCTTGCCCTGCGACGCGCCGTAGTTCGACTTCGCAGCGGCCGGCGGGACCGTGGGCGGGACCAGCGTGCCGCCGCAACCGTCGGGCTCGCCCACCAGCGGCGAGTAAGGCGTGAGGCGATACGGCGTGACGTCGAAGTGGCAGCTGCCCTTGCCGTCACCCTGGCTCGAGTCGCCGGGCCCGCACTTGTTCGCGAACAGCATCGGCTCGACGCGGCAGTAGTAGAAGTTCTCGTCGTACACGACTTCGGCGATGCTGAAGTCCTCGCCCGGCTCGACGGTGTTGCTGCACGCCACGACTGGAAGCAGCAGCGCGAGGCCGAAACTCCGAGGCGACAGCGGCTTCACAGGTCTGGAACCTAACAAACACGAGGCATGAGCGACACTTCCGATTGATCGGGGGGCTCGCGCGGGTACGCCCGAGTCCCACCTAAATAAGTGGCGGGTTCGAATTGGGGTTGAGCCGCCGGGCGCCTGCCGCTAACAGTTTGCCCCGCTGGCCGAACAAGTGGCAGGCTTACCTACATAATCTTACCGCCTCCCACCTCTTGAGCACTTGCGGCGCTCGAACCCGAGCGCGGCGCCCGACGCAAATCCTGGGGGATCTCGCTGGACGCTCCAACATGCTGCTGATGGTCAAGTCACCGGTCCTGTACCTCGTCATCCTCATTCCGCTGGTGCTGCTGCTGGGCACGGGCGTGATGGGGGCGCAGCTTGCCGTTCTGGGGCTGACGCTGGGGATATTCTTCGGCACTCTCACGCTGAGGCGGCCCGCAGTGGGCCGTGCCGTATCCGGACACCCCAGTCCCTGAACCCCACGTCGGACAACGAAGTCGCACCCGAGTCCGGTGAGCGTCCCTCGCTGCCGGGTGCCCCTCGCCTCAAGACCATCGGCGAGCTGGCCCTCCACGACGTGGAAGCGCTGCGGGTGATCTTGCGCGGCGACTCGGTCATCGACTGGCACCGCCTGAACCTGGCCACCCACGAGGCCGCGGCGCGGTTCATCGAGAACCACGAGCTCGATCCGAGGGCGGACCGCGCGTACATCGACCACGTCAAGTCCGAGGCCATCAGCTACCTGCGGCGGATGTTCGCGTTCGCCATCCCCAAGCCGGTGGAGCGCGCGTCCCTCGAAGACCTGCTCCTCATGGCCTCGGGCAAGGGGCACCGCCAGCTGTGCGCCTGCACCATCTTGAAGACGGTGCACATCATCAACCACATGGCCGGGCGCGAGCTCTTGTTCCGCCTGCCGATCAGCGATCGCGACCTGTTCCACTTCGTGGAAGAGAAGGTCTACCGCGTGGTCGGCACCATGCTGAGCGAGGGCTTCCCCATCACCGAGTTCGTGGGGGGCCGCAAGAACCTCGACTCGACCTACACCAAGCTGCTGTCGAAGCCCGAGGCCACGTCTGCCGCGCTCTACGACAAGCTACGCTTCCGGATCGTGACCCGCACGCGCGAGCACCTCTTGCCGGTGCTCAACTACCTGTCCGAGCGGCTGTTCCCCTTCAACTACGTGGTGCCGGGCGAGAGCACGAACACCATCTTCCACTTCCGCAGCTTCTGCGAGCAGCACCCCCACCTGGCGGCGATGACCGAGCGCTTCCAGGGCACGGTGGACGACCAGCTCACCCCCGGCGACAACCGCTTCAGCGCGCCGTCGTATCGGGTGATCCACTTCGTGGCCGACGTGCCGCTGCGCGTGCCGGCGCACTTGATGGAGCAAGCCCCTGCTGGCTGCGAGAACCTGGGTCCGGTGGTCTACATGCTGTGCGAGTTTCAGCTGCTGGACGCCGAGACCGAATCGATGAACGAGGCCGGCGAGGCCAGCCACGACGCCTACAAGTCCCGGCAGCGCGCCTCGGTGATGCGACGGCTCAGGCTCGGGGCCCGGCCGGCGCGGGACCCACAGCGCCGCTGATCGAATCCCTCGACGCGCCATTGTTTTCCTGGCCGGTCGCGGCTACGACTCGCCCGTCATGCGCATTCACGCGGCCCGGGTGTCCCAGATTGCAGCGGAGATGGTCAGCAGCCTGACCAAAGACGGCGCCGTCGAAAGCGAGGCGCCGAAAGAGATGCAGCTCGACATCGAGGCGGTGCTCAGCCAGTACATCCGCGACGAGCAAGAGGTCAGCGAGAAGGCCAAGGACATGCTCGCTGCCCGCAACCTTCCGCCCGGTGATCTGGGCAAGATCAAGCGTCTGGTGGCCGACCAGCGCAAGCTGAAGCTGGGGGACGAGGCCATCGACTATCTGCTCGACCAGCTGCTCGAGATGCTGATGCACTCGGCCGCGGTCGAAGAGGTCTTTGCCGAGGACTACGAGCTGCGTCGCCGCATGCGCGAGCCGCTGCGCCGCCAGCTGGGCGACGAAGAAGAGATCCAGAAAGAGGTCCGGGCCCAGCTCAAGCACGTGGAAGAGGGCACGGCGCTGTGGGAGGTCGAGTACCGACGCATGATGGAGGAAATCAAGCGTCGCAAGGGGCTGTGACCATGGCCCGCCATCTGGTGACCGGCGGCGCGGGCTTCATCGGCTCGAACTTGGTGAAGGCGCTGGCCGCGGCGGGCGAGCACGTGCGGGTGGTCGACGATCTGTCGACCGGCTTCTGGGAGAACCTGGGCGACCTTCGGGGCAGCGACCGGGTGGAGTGCGTGACCGCCGACATCCGAGACGCCGAGGCGATGAGCCGCGCGGTGGCCGGGGTGGACGTGATCTTCCACCAAGCCGCCCTGGGCTCGGTGCCGCGCAGCATCGACGCACCGGTGACCAGCGACGCGGTAAACACCAACGGCACGGTCACGGTGCTCGACGCCGCGCGCCGGGGCGGAGTCCGCCGGGTGGTGTTTGCGGCCTCTTCGGCGGCCTATGGCGACACGCCCACCCTGCCGAAGCGCGAAGACATGCCGATCTCGCCGCTCTCGCCCTACGCAGTCACCAAGGTCGCCGACGAGCTGTACATGAAGGTCTTCGCCTCGCTGTACGGCATCGAGACGGCGTGCCTGCGGTACTTCAACGTGTTCGGCCCGAACCAGCGCCCCGACGGCGCCTACGCCGCGGCCATCCCCCGCTTCGTGTGGGCGGCGCTGCACGGCGAGGCGCTGACAGTCTATGGCGACGGCGAGCAGACCCGTGATTTCTGCTTCATCGACAACGCGGTCTCGGCGAACTTGCTGGCGGCCAGCGCGCCCCGCAAGCTGAGCGGCGAGGTGATGAACGTGGCAGGCGGCCGCCGGATCTCGCTCAATGCGCTGATCGTCGAGATCGGCCGGGTGCTCGGCGCGGCACCGAAAGTGAACAACGATCCGCCGCGCATCGGCGACGTGCGCGATTCGCTGGCCGACATCAGCCGCGCCAAAGAGCTGATCGGCTACGAGCCGAAGGTGCGCTGGGAAGACGGCATCGCCCCCACCGTGGCGTACCTGAGGGCGCTCAGCGCGTCGCGGGGCGCCGCATGAAGAGCATGACCGGCTTCGGCGTCGGCGGGGCTCCGCTGGGCGACGGCCGGGTCAGCTGCGAGATCCGCTCGCTGAACCACCGCTTCCTCGACGTCCGGGTCCGCGTGCCGGCAGAGATCGGGGAGCAGACCTTCTTCACCGAGCAGCTGGCCCGCGAGAAGCTCTCGCGCGGGCGATACGACGTGGCGATTCGACTGGAAGGGGCACCCCTGCCGCCCCCGCGGCTCTCGCCCGACAAGGTCCGGGCGGCGTATCGCACGCTGTGCGAGCTGAGGGACGAGCTGGCCCCGGGCACCGAGCTGCCGATCACCGCGGTGCTCGGCCTGCCCGAGCTGTCGGGCATGGTCGCCAGCCCCGACCCCGAGGCGGTCCGCGCTGCCCTCACCTGCGCCTTCTGCGAGGCGCTGGTCGCCCTCGAGCGCATGCGCGCCACCGAAGGCGCCGCCCTCGGGCGCGAGCTCGCGGCCCGGCTCACCGCCGTCCGGGCCCTGGCCAGCGCGGTGCGGCAGCGCGCCCCCGAGCTCACCCGCGCCGCGCACGCGCGGCTGCGGGCTCGGGTCGAGCGTCTGCTCTCGGACGTGAGCGTGTCGATCGAGCCGCACCGGCTCGAGGCCGAGCTGGCGATCTTGGGCGACAAGACCGACATCACCGAAGAGCTGGTCCGGCTCGAGAGCCACGCCGAGCAGCTGGCTGCGCTGCTGGGCAGCCGCGATCCGGTCGGGCGCCGCCTCGACTTTCTCTTGCAAGAGATGGGGCGCGAGGTGAACACCGTGGGTTCGAAGTGCCAAGACAGCAGCGTGGGGCAGCAGGTGGTCGAGCTGAAGAGCGAGCTCGAACGGATGCGAGAGCAGGTGCAGAATGTCGAGTGAAAGTCCGCTGCTGATCATCATTTCGTCGCCCTCGGGGGCGGGCAAGACCACCCTCACCACCCGCCTGCGCGAGCGCATCCCGGGCCTCAAATTCTCGGTCTCGCACACCACCCGGCAGAAGCGCCCCAACGAGGAAGACGGCCGCGAGTACCACTTCGTCAGCCGCGAGACCTTCGAGCGCCTGATCCAGCTGGAAGAGTTCTCGGAGTGGGCCGAGGTCCACGGCAACCTGTACGGCACCAGCCGCCGCGAGGTCGAGAGCGCCAAGCAGTGTCGCGGGTTGATCTTCGACATCGATCAGCAGGGCGCCCGCCAGATCAAGAGCGTGCACCCCGACGCGGTGAGCGTGTTCATCTTGCCGCCCAGCATGGGCGTGCTCGAGCAGCGCCTGCGGGGCCGCGCCACCGAAGACGAAGCCACGGTGCAGCGCCGCTTCCGCGTGGCCCGGGCCGAGATCGAGCACTATGGCTTCTTCGACTATCTCTTGGTCAACGAAGACCTGGAAGATGCCACCCTGAACCTGGTGGGGATCTTCCGGGCAGAAGAGTGCCGCCGCTCCCGCAAGGCACGCCGCGCCGAGGCGCTCTTGGCCGAGAGTCGCGCGCCGGCCCCCAAAGCAGGCTAGAGCGCGTGCGCGCTCCGTGGTACGGGCACGCTCGATGAAGCACGTCCTGGGAGTGATTGGCGGCAGCGGGATCTACGAGATCCCCGGCGTGTCGGTGATCGAAGAGCATGCCATCGACACCCCCTTCGGCGCGCCCAGCGACCGGGTGGTGCGGGCGCGGCACGGCGACGCCGAGCTGCTCTTCTTGCCGCGGCACGGCCGGGGTCACAAGACGCCGCCCCACAAGATCAACTACCGCGCCAACATCGCCGCGCTGAAGCTGCTCGGGGCCACCCACGTGGTCTCGCTCTCGGCGGTGGGCTCGATGAAGGAAGAGATCGTGCCCGGCCACGTGGTGGTGGTCGACCAGTACATCGACCTTACCAAGCGTCGCATCAGCACCTTCTTCGACGACGACGTCGCCGCGCACGTCGCCTTCGGCGATCCGGTCTGTGGCCAGCTGGCCAAGGCGCTGGTGGTGGCCGCGCGCCGCGCCGGGGGCACGGTGCACGTGGGCGGCACCTATGTGTGCATGGAGGGGCCGCAGTTCTCGACCCGCGCCGAGAGCCTGGTCTACCGCGGCTGGGGCGTGAGCGTGATCGGCATGACGGCCATGCCGGAAGCCAAGCTGGCCCGCGAGGCCGAGCTGCCCTACGCCACCCTGGCCCTGGCCACGGACTACGACTGCTGGCACGAGTCCGAAGAGGACGTGAACGTGGCGGCGGTGGTCGCGGTGCTGAAGGCCAACGCCCAGCTGGCGCAGCGCACCGTGCTCGAGCTGGCGAATGCCCTGCCCGATCCGGCCCAGAGCTCGGCCGCCGGCGCCCTGACCCACGCGCTTCTGACCCAGCCCGACGCCATCAGCCCCGAGTCCCGGGCACGCCTCGGGTTTCTGCTCGATCGCACCCCTCAAGTGAGCCCCCCATGATCCACTCCACTCGCTCCACGGACCCCGTTCTGATCGTCGGGTCGATGGCCTTCGACGACCTCGAGCTTCCGACCACCAACGCGAAAGACGTGGTCGGCGGGTCCGCCACCTACGCCGCGCTGTCAGCGGCGCTGTTCGCCCCCGCCCGCGTGGTCGCGGTGGTCGGCGACGACTTCCCCGCCTCGGCCGTCGAGCTGCTCGCCACCCGCGGCGTCGAGACCAGCGGCATCGAGCGCGCCGCCGGCAAGACCTTCCGCTGGGTCGGGCGCTACGCGAAGAACCTGACCAGCCGCACCACCCTCGACACCCAGCTCAACGTCTTCGCCGACTTCCGCCCCAAGCTGCCCGACGCGTTCCGGGCCAGCCCATACCTCTTGCTCGGCAACATCCACCCCAGCCTGCAGCTCGAGGTGTTGGCCCAGGTCGAGCGCCCCAAGCTGGTGGCTGCAGACACCATGAACTTCTGGATCAGCGGCGAGCGCCCGACCCTGCTCGAGATGCTGAAGAAGATCGACACGCTGGTGATCAACGACGAAGAGCTGCGGCAGCTGGCCGAAGAGCACAACGTCAAGAAGGCCGCGGCGGTCGTCCGCGCCATGGGCCCGAAGCGCCTGGTGGTGAAGCGCGGCGAGTACGGCGCCATGCTGTTCGACGACCACGGCATCTTCTTCGCCCCCGCCTACCCCCTGGAAGAAGAGATCGATCCCACCGGGGCCGGCGACACCTTCGCGGGCGCCCTGATGGGCTACCTCTCCCGCGAGGGGTCTCTCGATCGCTCCAGCCTGCGCAAGGCGCTGATGGTCGCCGCCACGGTGGCGTCGTTCTGCGTCGAGGGCGTGGGCACTCAGCGGCTCGTGTCCCTCGACAAGGAACAGGTGGCGCGCCGGCTGGAAGATCTGCGGGGCCTGGTTCACTTCGGTAAAGAGTGAACGGGGCGCGATGAACGCGCGATTCGCCCTCACCGGCTTGCTCACGACCCTGGTTCACTTCGTGCTGCACGCTCTCGCGTATTTCTTGGTGCTCAGGCAGGTCTTCGCGGCCCATCCCGGCGGCACCGAGGCGCTGCAGCGGCAACTGGTGAAGGGCGCTGACCACATGGTGCTCTGGGCGCTGGCGCTCTCGGCCTTGGCGTTTGGCTACCTCATCACGACCGCCGTGAGGTGGTCGGGGGCGAGCAGCTGGGCCTCGGGTCTGAAGACGGGCGCCATCGTGGGGACCCTGCTCTGGGCAGGCGTCAACTTCGGGCTCTACTCTTCGTCGAACCACTTCTCGCTCGTGGGGACCCTCGCCGACCTGGTCTCGAGCGCGCTGTGCATGGCGCTGTCGGCGGGCTTCGCAGCGAGGCTGCTCCACTCGGGGCGCGCGCGCGGTGAGCCTCAGCCGGCGAGCTCCGGTCGCGCGTCGGCTTGAAGAGCGCCCCGGCAAGCGCCGGAAGTCCGGCGCCTGCTTCGCGGCGCGCCCGGGGACCTCTCGCGTCGGAAAAGGGCGACGTCAAGCCCCGTTGACGGCGACCAGGCGCGCACCGCGGGCTACTGCGTGCAGATGTCACCGGTGCAGACGCGCCGACCGCCCTTCACCGTGCACGCCTCACCCTTGGCGCAGTCGCGCGCGCTCGCGCACTCGTCGTTTCCTTGCTGGCAACGGAACATCAGCGGACCACACGCTGGATTTTCCACGTAAGAGCTGCACAGGTTCCCGTCGGAACAGTCGGCGTCGGAGCTGCAGCTCGACGCGACACACCGGCCCGTCGGCTCCCCACACAGGCAGACGTAGCCCGCGCCGCAGTCCGAATCCTTGGTGCACCCGCTCGCGCAACGACAGTTGCCGGGGGGCATCAGCGTGCAGTGGCCACCTTGAGTGCCGGCGCAGTCCGCGTCTTTCGAGCACTCGGACGGCTCGTAGTTGCCTTGGCAAGTGTAGTCGGCGCGAGGCACGGTCGATGGACACTCGACGATCTGAGGTCGGTGGTGCCAGTTCCCATCGCAGCGCTCGAAACCACTTTCGTAGCCTGGGACCTCGGGGGTCGGGTTCGAGCACTGGAACTTGGACTTCCCTGCGGCGGCGGCGTCGTCGTTGGTGGACCCGCAGGAGAGCGCGACGAGCGCGACGAGCGCGGCGAGGGCAATTGGAGCGAAGCGCAGGTGCATGGCTCGGACCGACGCAACTGCCATGCCAGCGCCGGTGGCTCAACCTGGCGCACCACAGCCGGCGCGCATCACAGAGCTGCGCGGCGAGCCCGGTGGAGGAGCTGCGGGCATGCCTCCCGTGTCTCAGCATGAGACTCAGCACCTGCCGTTGTGGCAGGTCGTGATCGTCAACTCGCCGCCATCGTGCGACTCGAACGCCGCGTTGACGCGCGTCATGTTCATCGCGACTGCGTTCTGCTGTTCTCGCGAGCGGCGGGGCATTCGAGAGAGGGCGACATGGCTGGCCCCGAAACCAGTGGTGTGTGCGAATTCGGAACGGAGGCGGGTCCGGGACCGAACTACACTACCGAGTGTGATGCCCGCTGACCTCGCGGCTTGCCAGCAGTGCCTGGCTGTGTGTGAGAAGGTCGGCTTCTGGCCCGTCTGGATGCCAAAGTGCTGAGCCGCGGTGTACGAGTCGCCGTGCTCTTGCTGCTGGAGTCGCTGCTTGCCTGTCTCCTGGCGGGGCCCAGGGCGGGCGCAATAGTCGTCGGAGCAATCGCGCTTGCCGTTCCGCTACACGTAGAGACTCACCGGTGGGCGCGGAGGGCGCGAATCGCGAAGCTCACGGCGTGCCTGGCCGTCACGGCCGCGGCATATGCTCTTTGTGCCCCTCCCTGGAATCCGCTCGTCGCGGCGGCCAGCTTCCTCGGCGCCTGGAGCGGTCCGTATCTCGCCGATGCAATCGTCGCAATCAGAAGGTCGTACCGGCAGAGCTCGCAACGCGGGGCCGACCCGTGAGCACCGTCCTCCGCGGAAGTCACCCGAGCCACACCCGCTGCCTGACGCGACCTCAGCCACCGGCCGCCCGCCTCACTCGCCCGACCGCCCGCAGGCTCGGCACGACGCGCCTCCCCCACCCGCGCGAGCGCGGGCACGGAGCGATGCTACAGTGCCTTGGCAAGACCTCACCCTGCCCGCGCTTGCCGGGTAAGGGGGAGGCAAGCCCGGCGCAAGCCGGGCGGGTGGGGGCACACCTCGTCTTCCCCCGCCGACAATGCTAGAGCGGCCGGATGGCAATGGGATGGCTGGGGTGCGCCGCGCTGACGGCGCTGGCGATGGTGGCGGTGGGCGGTTGCGGCGGTGACGACGACGGCGGCGGTGGCGGTGGTGGCTCGTCGGGCAGCGGCGGCGGCGGGTCGAGCGAGTGCAAGCCGACCGACGGCACCTGCTACGTGGCCGGGGCGGAAGGGCCGGGCAACGCCTGCCTGGCCAAGGCGGATTTCAGCGGCGCCGACGTGACCCAGCTGCGCATGACCTCGCACCAGGTGAAGAGCCCGGCAGCGCTGGCAGCGCCCTTCATGCAAGACTCGATCATCACCGAGAAGAGCACGCTGAAAGAGCCGGCGTGCAACATGAACGGCAAGGGGCAGTTCAACTACTTGATGCAGCTCGACACCGCCAAGAAAGAGCTGACCCTGGGCGGCGGCGTGCCGCAGGCGCTGATCGGGCCCACCCTCGACGGGACCTGCTGGGCCGAGTTCACCGATCCGAAGTCGGGCCTCGAGGTGAAGCAGTACACCGCGGCGTACACCGAGAGCGGCGGCAAGCTCGAGGCGACGCTCGACAAGTTCGTGATGCCCATCTACCTGGAGGACAAGGCCACGGTCGACAGCGCCGTGCTGGTGCCCCTGCACCAGATGAAGTTCACCGCGAAGCTCAGCGACGACAAGAACTGCGTGGGGCGCTACGCCCCCGAGGGCCTGCAGAAGGGCCTCTCGTGCCAGCCCACCGAGGGGCAGTTCGCCTGGGAGGCCGACGGCACGTACGAGGGCTACATCACCGTCGAAGAGGCCGACAAGGTGATGGTGGTCACGCTCTCGCAGTCGCTGTGCGTGGTCCTGACCGGCGACCCGTCGAAGTGGCTGGGCACCGACCGGGACTGCAAGACCAGCAAGGGCTTCGCCAGCGACGGCATGCCGAAGGGCGACTGGTGCTCGAAGACCAACAGCGCCGGCGGCTGCCAGGACTCGTGGAAGCTGGTCATCGACTTCGCCGCCCAGGCCATCAAGATCAAGGGCGTGTACGACAGCGCCAAGAACGGCTGCTGAGCCTGGGGCATCCCACCTTGTGCGACACGGCTCGGCGCGAGAACGCGCGGACCCGAGCCGCGGATTCGGGCTAGACTCCACAGCGGTCGTCCGCTTTTCGGGGCGCCGCGAGCGGCCGGATGCCGCACACGGGAGAGCCTTATGCCGCGCTGGTTGAAGCACTTGGTCTTCGTCTTGTTCCTGGTCGTCTACGCAGGCTGCTCCGGGAGCTGCTCAGGGTGTTCGGGTTGCGGGATCACGCCGCTGCCGGGCGGCTTCCCCAAAGAGAGTCGGATCGACAACGCCACCAGCGTCCGGGTCAGCAAGACCGGCCTGGATTTCCTGGCGCAGAACGTGAGCGCGCTGGCGCCCACCCTGCTCGGGGGCTCGGGTCAGGCCAACGCCGGCGTCATCACCTTCGACATTCCGACCTCGGATGCCGACGCGGTGATCGGCAAGGTGAAGATCTGCCCGAACGGGCCGAAGCCCACGGCCAACCCGCCCGAGTGCGTGGCCGAGGTCGATCTGGGCAAGGCCAAGCTGAACATCACCACCGCGGCGCCCCACGAGATCAAGATCACCGGCACGCTGGCGGTGCGGATGCAGAAGGTGCCGCTGAAGGGCTCGGGCCTGCTCGGCTGGGTCAACAGCGAGGTGGTGCTGACCAAGGGCGGCGTGTGCAGCCCGAAAGAGCCGGCGGACATCCCGCTCAACGTCGACATCTCGCTCGAGGTCGACAAGAACCCGGCCCACGGCTCGCGGCAGGGCTACACCAAGGTCAAGATCGTCAAGCTCGAGATCGACAACGGCGCCATCGGCAGCAGCATCAAGTTCTGCGGCTCGGGCTTCGACGACACGATCATCAACCTGATCAAGCCGCTCTTGATCAACAGCCTGCTGGGCGGCATCACCGGCACCCTGACCAGCACCGTCGAAGACCAGCTGTGCACCAAGGCCGACCCGGCCACCGGGGTCACCTGCCCCGCCGGCTCGTATCCGGACAAGGACGGCGTGTGCCGCTATTGCACCCCCGACGGCACCGGCAAGTGCCCCGACACCAAGGCAGAGTGCGTGGGCATCGCCCTGGGCATCGACGGCAACATCGATCTTTCATCGGCGCTCTCGAGCCTCTCGCCCGGCACCAAGGGCGGCTTCGACTTCCTGGCGGCGGTCGGCGGCGAGGGCGCGCGGGACGACGGCTCGGGCTTCGCCTGGGGCGATCTGAACCCGGTCGGCGGCGGCATGACCCTGGGCATGATGGGCGGCGCCGAGCCCAAGCCCATCACGCAGTGCGTGCCCATCGCGAACCTGACCAAGCCCACCAACATCCCGGTGCCGGACGAGCTGCAAGACGCGAACAAGCTGTTCGACAAGGGCATCCCCAACTGGACCGGCCCCGGCCCGCACCTCGGGGTCGCAATCAGCGAGCGCTATCTGAACTATGCGCTGGGCGCGATCTACAACAGCGGCGCGCTCTGCCTGGGCGTGGGCTCGGGCACCCTGGGCTCGCTGCTCAACTCGAACACCATCGGCCTGCTCATCCCCAGCTTCTCCGAGCTGGCCCGGCAGAAGGCCTCGGCGCCGCTGGCGCTGGTGATTCGCCCGCAAGAGCCGCCGAGCGTGGTGGTGGGCAAGGGCACCGATCTGGCGGCCGACCCGCTGCTGAAGGTGACGATGAACAAGCTCGAGATCGACTTCTATGTCTGGTCGAGCGACCGCTTCATCCGGGCCTTCACCGCCAGCTTCGACGTGGTCGCCCCGGTCAACCTGGACGTGACCAGCGCGGGCCTGGCGCCGGTGCTCGACAAGGTGGAGCTGAACAACCCCTCGCTCAAGAACTCGCTCTTGCGCGAGGACGAGAAGAAGGCCGCCAAGAGCCTGGCGAGCATCGTGGCCGATCAGATCGGCTCGGCGCTGGGCGGGGCCATCAACCCCATCGATCTGTCGTCCCAGCTCTCGAGCTACGGGCTCTCGCTCAACATTCCGCCGTCGGTCGCCGGCCAGGGCAGCCCCGGCCTGACCCGGCTCGAGAAGGGCACCGACCGCTACCTGGCGCTCTTCGCCGGGCTGGCGCTGGCGCCGGTCAAGCCGGGCAACATCGACACCGACACGCTCGACACCAGCGTCGAGGTCTCTGACAAGCGCGTCGAGCTCGCGGGGCTCAGCCTGCCGACTCTGAGCGACGACAACGCGCCCGAGATCGCGCTGAAGCTGGGCTCGAGCGGTGACGACGGCTCGCGGGCGCTCGAGTGGCAATACCGCCTGAACGGCGGCCTCTGGCACCCGTGGACCAGCCAGCGCTGGCTGAAGGTGCGCGCGCCGTCGCTCTCGATCCAGATGAAGCACACCATCGAGGTGCGCTCGCGCGTGGTCGGGCAGCCCCAGACCATGGACCCGACGCCGGCCGTGATCCAGGTCCGGGTCGACAAGACGCCGCCCGCGGTCAGCTTCGCCAAGCGCGTGAAGAACGGCTCGATGGACCTGTCGGTGGACGACGTGGTGTCCGAGCGGCCCGCGGTGAAGGTGCGCTGGGCGCTGGACGACGCCGAGTTCGGCGAGTGGACCACCGCCAGCGCCCTCGACAGCGTGGCGGTGCAGGGTGCGAAGCACCTGCGCGTGCAGGCGGTGGACGAAGAGGGCAACGTGGCCGAGACCAAGCACGCGCTGATCAACGGCAAGGCCGACGCCTCGCTCGGGGGCGCGGGCAGCAGCTGCGGCTGCCGGGTGGCAGGCGCCGATGGTTCCAGCCCGTGGTACGCCGCGCTGGCCGTGGCCGGGCTCGGGATCGCGCTCTCGCTGCGCCGGCGGCGCCGGTTGTCGCACCGCGCGCGGGTGGCCGGGGGCTTCGCGCTGATGGCCGTCGCGTCGTCGTTCTCGGGCTGCTCGTGCGGCAGCGACGACGAGACGGGCAAGGCCGCCAAGGTCTGCCCCGACATCGAAGGTTGCGAGACCCTCGAGCCGGGGCTGGTGGGCGCGTACGCCTCGGCAGCCGTCGGCAGCGACGGCACGGTGTGGGTCGCCGGCTACAACGACTTCGGCTACGGCACCACCGAAGAGAACGGCCAGAGCATGTACGTCTGGGGCGATCTGGTGGTGGGCAAATGGGACGGGCAGAAGGTGGCCTGGGAGAGCGTCGACGGCCTGCCGGCGGTGGACCCCGATCTCGAACCCGGCGAGTCCGGCGGGCCCGCCGATCCGAAGTACAACGACGTGAAGGGCTTCCGCGGCGGCCTGGTCGAGGCGGGCGACGACGTCGGCCTGTGGACCAGCATCGCGCTGGCGGGCGACACGCCCCAGGTGGCGTACTTCGACGCCAAGAACCGCGCGCTCAAGTTCGCCAGCCTGGACGGCAAGAGCTGGGCGACGCACACCGTGCAGAAGAAGGCGAACAGCGACATCGGGCGCTACGCCAAGCTGCTGCGGGTCGGCGACAAGCCCGTGATCGCCTACCTGTTCATCGAGCCCGGCGCCGCCGGCGCCGGCAAGAGCGGCGTGCGGATCGCGAAGGCGTCGAAAGAAACGCCCACCGCCGACTCGGACTGGAGCTTCGAGGACGTGTACGTCGACGACAAGACGCCCTGCCGCGCCTTCATGTGCGCGACCGGCGCGTGCCGAGCCGACACGCTCAAGTGCGAGCCCAAGGCCTCGGGCTGCGCCAAGTGCGGCAGCGGCGAAGAGTGCTTCGACACCGCCGGCGAGAAGGCCTGCCAGAAGGTGTTCGACAAGGTGTACCCCGACGCCTTCCCCGAGGCGGCGGGGCTCTACGTGTCACTGGCCGAGACCAAGTCGGGGCTGGGGCTGGTGTTCTACGACCGCATCCACGGCAACCTGATGGCCGCCCGGCAAGAGGGCGGGAAGTGGCAGCCCGCCCTGCTGGTCGACGGTCAGGGCACCGACGCCAAGGGCCCGATCGACACCGGCGACGTGGGGATCGGCGCCAGCCTGGCGGTGGACGCAGCCGGCGACTGGCACGTGGCCTACGTGCACGGCTTCGACGAGAGCCTACTCTACAACAAGATCGCCGGCGGCACGACGCCCGGCAAGGCCGAGGTGGTGGACGACGGCGTGGTGCCGGAAGGCCAGGCCGTGGTCGGCGCCGACTCGTCGATTGCCATCGGCAGCGGCGGCGACGTGCTGATCGCCTACCAGGACGCGACCCGCGGCAAGGCGCGCTGGGCGGTGGGCAAGGCGTCGGGCGCGACCCACACCTGGACCAAGAAGGACCTGGGCGTGAGCGAGTTCGCCGGCGGCTTCAACAAGGTGCTGGTCTCGGGCAGCAAGACCGAGGTCCTGACCTGGTGGCGCCGAGCCAAGCCGCGGTCCGAAGGCGACGTCAGCATCGTGACGCCGTAGGGGCCGGCGCCCGGCCCGCGCGCGCTCAGGCCGCCACGATGGCAGCGCTCGACACCTCGGCCGTGGCCGGACCGTCGACGTGCGACCGCTCTTCGGCCACCAGCGCCAGAAGCTCGCGCTTTTCGCACACGTTGGCCTCCAGCAGCGCCCGCATGTAGCCGTCCACGTAGCCGTGGGCGCGTGCGAGGCGGGCATAGGCCACGCCGTCGTTACGCAGGCGGAACACGTCCCGAAGCATCGTCCTCAGGGTATCGAGCATCTCGGCCTTGGCACTCATCGTCGTCTCCCGGAATCTCGCCTCGCCGGGTCCCCGTTTCGGGGCACGCCGGGCTGTCCCCATCCCGTAACGGGGCGGGCGCAGACGGGCCAAGTTCCGATCGCGGGTCGGCTTGCCCCGCGGGCGATGGCCGCGTAATTTCCCCGGCGTCCGGCAGGTGGACCTGCGCTTTGCGGGCCTCCATGTCGCGACCCATGCGAGGTGAGCCATGAAGCTCAACGTGTTCAAGTCGAAGATCCACCGCGCCACCGTCACCCACGCCGATCTGGACTACGAGGGCAGCGTGACCATCGACGCCGGCCTGATGGAGGCCGCCGAGATCCTGCCCCACGAAGCCATCCACGTCTGGAACGTGACGCGCGGGACCCGGCTCGTGACCTATGCCATCGCGGGCGACCGGGGCTCGGGGGTGATGTGCATCAACGGCGCCGCCGCCCACCTCTGCCGGCCCGGGGACAAGGTCATCCTGGCCACCTTCGCCGACATGACCCCGGACGAGGCCCGGGCCCACCTTCCGCGGGTGGTCCGGGTGGATGACGACAACCGGCAGCTGCCCGACGATTCGCCGGAAAAGCCCGCCGCGGCCCTGGCCCTGCCCCGCGGCCTGGCCTGACCCGAGCCGACAATCGGCCGCCCGGCGACAATGGCTGGCGGTTTCTCGGGCGTTCGGATATCGGAAGCACCGGCATGGCTCTGGACCCGCCCGACCCCCGCGCCTTCGTCGCCGAGCTGCGTGGGCTCGCGAGCCTGCCCGAGCTCGTCGCAGCGGTGCGCTCGGCCCGCGACCAGGCGGTGAGCGCCGGCGACCGCGCGTTCCCGCGCTCGAGCGTGGCGGTCGATCCGGCCATCGCCGAGACGGCGCACGGCAACCTGGCGGCGATCTTCGAGCGCGGCGCCGACACCGAGTCCGAGGCGCTGCTGATCGCGGTGCTCTTGGCCCTGGGCACCACGGTCGATTTTCCCAGCGCCCCCGAGACCGAGCTCGCGCGGGCGAAAGAGCTGGCGTGGCTTGCGGCGCACACCCGCATCAACCCGCTCTTGGTGATGGACGCGGTCATCGATCCCGAGAAGGTCGGCGCGTTCTGGCGCGCTCTCGGCTCGATCGCCGAGCCGTCGCGCGCCGACGATCCGGCCACGGCCACCGCGGCCCTGGCGGCGCTGGCCGCCAGCGGCAGCGAGCGCGGTCGCGCCGCCGCCGTCGAGCTGGCCAGCAGCACCCGAGATCCGCTGGTCCGCGCGCTGCTGGGCCGAGGCAGCGCCGCCAGCGCACCCCGCCTCGACGGCGAGCTGTCTCCGGCGGCGCGCGGCCCCATCGCGACCACTCTGCTGGCGCTCACCGGGCTCTTGTTCGTCGCCCGCGGCGCGCGCCTGCTCGGCAAGCTGGGCCTGGCATTCAAGCAACCGGCCGAAGTGCGCCTGAGCGATCGCGGGCTCGAGCTGTCGCACCGCACCGAGCTCCTCGGGCGCGTGCTGGGCAAGCACGAGACCCTGATCCCACTGGCCAACCTGGCGCGGGTCACGCGCGAGGTCCGCTACCCGCGCCTCGGGCTCTACCTGGGGCTGTTCACGCTGGCGGTCGGCAGCTACGTCGGCGTGGGGCTGTTCGTCGACGGTGCCCGCGTGCCCGGCGGCTCGGCGCAGCTCTTGGGCATGGGCCTGGTGGTGGTCGCGCTCGGGCTCGCCATCGACTACGGCCTGACGGTGCTCTCGGACACCGCCCGCGGCCGCTGCCGGCTGGTGGTCGAACCCAAGAAGGGGCGTCGCGTCTGCGTCGGCGCCGTCGACCCCGCGCGCGCCGACGCGATGCTGGCCGCGCTCTCGCAGCAGGGTCGCGGCTGATCAGTCCGCGCCCGCGTCGGCCACGCTCGGCCGCGCGCCGCCGTCCTTCGCCGGCTTGCCGCCGTCGCTCGCGCCCGAATCGGCGCCAGGCGCCCCGCCGTCTTTGGCCGCCTTGGCCGCGGCCTTGCGGGCGGCCTCTTCGGCCAGCTCTTTGGCATAGGCCGACACCGCCTCGAGCAGCCGGGCCAGTTGCTTTGGCGTCGCCACCACGCTGCCGTGGATCTCGCTGCCGACGGGCTTCAGGCTGATGGGCTCGAGCAGCGCCACCACCTGGAAGCCCAGCACCTTCGGGTGGGTGACCTGGTCGATGGCGGCGGCCAGCTCCTCGGCGTGCTTCGCCGCGCTCTCGGGCGACTCGTCTTCTGCCACCAGGTCCGCCACCGCGCCGCCGTCCGAGGTGGGCGTGATCTTCATCCGCACCCACTTGATGCTCTTCGGGATCTCGAACGGAATGCCGACGAACGCCCGCCAGGGCGTCACCACGAACGTGGTCAGTGCCTCGTTGCCCTTGGGGTTCGGGAACTTGAGGCCCGACCCCAGCGAGAGCGCGTGCTTCTCGGCGCTGGGCGGGGCCATCACCAAGATCTGCGGCGCCGGCAGCACCAGCAACCGCTCGGCACGATCGGCCTGTAGGCGCGCCGCCGGCACGCCCGCGTCCAGCCACCCGCCCTGGGCGTCGCGCTGCACCAGCGCGTCGACCGCGGCGCGCAGCTTGTCGTTTGGCACGTTCACCCGCAGCACCGCCACCACGTCTGCCGACTTTCGGAGCTGCGGTCCGGCGATCAAGATGCGATCCACGTCTTTGATCGGATCGAGCCCAGTGGGCCCGAAGAAGTCCTTCCACTGCTCGGCGCCACCGAGCAGCGTGCCGATGCGCGCCCCGAGCGGGTGATTGCGGATCCGATCGTTGAACACGATCAGGCGCACGTTCGCGTTCGCGTCCACGATCTTGCCGGCGCCGCCGGCCATCGCCACCGGGTCGCCGATGCTGGTGCCGGCGTCGGCCGGGCCGGCGTCGGGCGCGCCGGCGTCGGGCCGCGGCTTGGGCTTCGCCACCGGCTCGGGCGGCGGGTCGTCGTCGTCCTTGATCTCGGCGAACGGGTCGTCGGGCGCGGGGTGGGTGGGCTCGGGCGGGGGCTCGGGCTTCGCGGTCTCGGCGGGCGGCGGCGCGCTCGGGCGCTCGTCGGCCACCAGATCGATGGGGATGGCGGTGATGGGATCGGCGGGCGGCGGCTCGTCCCCGGGCTTGCCGGCCAGGAGCCCCATCAGGCCCAAGAGGCCGATCACCGGCGTGAGGGGCGCGTGGATCAGGACCGAGACGGCCAGAACCCGGAAGAAGCGGCTCTGGGTCGTGTCCCGCTGCCCACGCCACTCAGGTCCGATCGCCACGCGCTGCAAGATAGCCTTCACCGGTTCGACGGGCGAACCCGGGATTTCACGCCTGGCACGTGGCTCGCATTCCAGCCGGGCCGGACGGCCCCTCAGAAAGTGGCTGGACAGGATGACAACGGCTACTAGACCCCGAAGGGCCGACCGACCCATGCCCCGACCTTCCCGACATTGCACCGCCCTGGTCCTGGGGGCCGTCGCGCTCGCGGGGTGCGAGCGCCAGGCTCCCCCTGGAGAGGGCTCGGCCCAGCCCGGGCCGGGCGCGCCGGGGGTGGTCGGCAGCCCCACGCTGCCCGACGAGCTGACGCCCCGCCCCAGCGCCGAGCGCGCCGCCAGCGCCGCGCCGCCGGCGCCCCTGCCCGATGCCGGCTCCGCACCCACTGCGCCGGCCGAGCACGCGGGCCCCTGGTTCGTGGTGACCTCGCCGGCCGCCGCCGTGTACCCGACCCGCGACTTCGATCAAAAGACGAAGCTCGGCTACGTGCGCAGCGGCGGCAAGATCGCGGTCAAAGACAAGCCGGTCCCGGGCAAGAGCTGCAGCTCGGGCTGGCTCGAGGTGGTGAGCGGCGGCTGGGTGTGCAGCAACCTGGGCACCACCGACCTGAGTCACCCGCAGGTCAAGTTCGCCATCAAGCAACCCGACTGGCAAGAGGTGCTCCCCTACCCTTACGCGCGCAACGCCAAGAATGGCACTCCGCTCTATCGCTCGGTGCCGTCGCGCGATCAGATGCACAAGTACGAGCCCTATCTGGCCGAAGCCAAGGCCAAGCGGGCGAAAGAGGCGAAAGAGCGCGAGGAGAAAGAGCGTGAAGAGAAGGACGGCGAGAAGTCGGACGACACCCGCGCGGCGTCGCTGACCGCCGATCCGGCGCTCTCGGATCAAGACGGCGGCACGCCGGCCGCAGCGGCCCCCGACGCCAGCGCCGATCCGTGGTGGCAGCGCGACGACGCGAAGGACAAGCTCCACGAAATCACGCTGAACAAGCTGAAAGAGGACTCGGACGACATCCTCGCTCAGCGCATGGTCACCGGCTTCTACATCGCGGTCGACAAGACCTTCAGCTGGAACGGCCGCACCTGGTACAAGTCCACCAAGGGCCTGATCGCGCCCGCCGATCGGTTCTGGCTGACGGCCGGCGCCAAGTTCAAGGGCATCGAGCTCGACGGCACCACGGCGCAGCTGCCGGTGGGCTGGGTGTACGGCGGGCGCAAGACGGCGCCCAGCTACGAGATCGATCTCGCCACCAAGAAGACCAAGCCCGCAAAGGCCATCGAGGTCTTCACGCCCATCTTGCTCACCGGCCGCGAAGAAGACGTCGGCGGCGCGCGCTACAGCGAGGCCCGCGACGGCACGTGGGTGAAGAACATCCACATCCGGGTCACCCGACCGGGCCCGCCGCCGAAGGATCTGAAGCCCGGCGAGCGCTGGGTCGACGTGAACCTGGGCGAGCAGACGCTGGTGGTCTACCAGGGCGACAAACCGATCTACGCCACGCTGATCTCGAGCGGCAAGAAGAGCACCGTCAAGGACAAGGACCACTCGACCCCCACCGGGCAGTGGCGCATGCGCGAGAAGCACGTCACCACCACCATGGACGGCGACGGCTCGGCCGCCGGGGATCTGCCGTACAGCATCGAAGATGTGCCCTACGTGCTCTACTTCCACAATTCGTACGCGCTCCACGGCGCGTTCTGGCACCGGAACTTCGGCGTGCAGATGAGCCACGGCTGCGTGAACCTGGCGCCGCTGGACGCCAAGTGGGTGTTCTCGAACACCGATCCGCCGCTACCGGCGGGCTGGCACGGCGCGTGGTCGTCCGCCGACCGCCCCGGCAGCCTGGTGGTGATTCACGACTGAAGCGGTCGCCCCGACTTGACTCGTCGAACGCGAGAGGCCATGAGGCCCTCGGGCCATGGATCAATTCTCGGCACATCTGGATCGCGGCTGGGACCTGGTGCAGCGCGGGGACGCGCTGGCCGCGGAACAGAGCGCGCGGCGCGCGCTCGAGCTCGACGCCCAGTCGCCCGAGGCCTTCAACTTGCTGGGCTACGCCGCCGCCATGCAGGGCGAGTTCGAAGACGCCATCGAGTACTATCGCACCGCGCTCTCGCTCGACGACACCTACCTCGAGGCCATGCTCAATGCGGCCGAGGTGTACATCCACCCGATCGGCGACTTCGACAGCGCGGTGGACATGTGCGAGCAGGCCCTCGAGCTGGCCGAGAACGACGACGAGGTCGTCGACGCGCAGCTCTTGATGTTCGACGCGCTGATGGCCAAGGGCGAGTTCGATGCGGCCAAGGCCCTCACCCGGCGCTTCCCCGCCGGGCCCTTCGAGAACCCGAACCACACCTTCTTGGTGGGCCGCGCGCTGTACGAAGTGAGCGAGACCGACCGCGCGCTGCCGCTGGTCGAGTCGGTGCTCGCGGCCCAGCCCAAGCACTCCGAGGCGCTCTACTACCTGGGCTTGATCCGCGACGAGCACGGC
Source organism: Polyangiaceae bacterium (assembly GCA_023150915.1). Classification (GTDB taxonomy): domain Bacteria; phylum Myxococcota_A; class Polyangia; order Polyangiales; family Polyangiaceae; genus JADJKB01. The sequence goes on along the minus strand of JAKLKA010000055.1, from coordinate 14,014 downwards.
GAGGCGGCCCAGGCCACCGAGGCGTTCTTGCGCTCCCGCGAGCTCGATCTCGAGCTGCTGCCTCCGCCCTGGGCCATGAGCCGCGAGGCCTTCGAGCTGAAAGCCAAGGCAGCGGCCGCCAGCCTGTCGCCCGAGTACAAGCAGTTCCTGCGCGAGGGCGAGGTCTACGTCTCGGACGTGCCCGGCGTCGAGGTGGTGGTCGACGGCGTGGATCCGCGCGCGTTGCTCTTGCTCGACGGCGTGCCCGGTGACGGGCCCGACGACCCGCCGAAGGCGCGGGTGTTCGTCTATCAGCGCAACGTCGAGCGCATCGCGGGCCTAATGGACGAGCTCGAACAAGAGATCGTGGCCGCGCTCGAGCGCGAGATCACCCTGGCCTTCGTGGAAGTGCCGCCCTCGCAGCCGGCCGACCGAGGGCTGAATTGAGCGAGTCCGTCAGGCCCCCGTCGCGCGGCGAGCGCGTGGGCCGGCGGGTCGGCATCGTGGTGTTCGCGATCTGGGTCACCGGCATCACGTTGGCCCTCACCTCGCAGATCATCCGCCAGACCTTCTACCCGGCCGGCTCGGGCGGTAGCGCCGCGTGCCGGCCCGGGGTGCTCGCCCTGATCGGGGCCGTGCGCCGCGCCCGCCAGGCCGCTGACGCCGAGACCGGCGGCGAGCGCGCGGCGGTGACCCGCTTCCGGGCCACCCTCGCCCCCGAGTGGGACGGCCGCGACGCCCTGGCGACCACCTGCCGCGGCGACGCCACCGGCGAGCGCGCGCTGCGCGAGGTCGATCGGCTGCGCTACGCCGAAGAGCACGCCACGCGCTACGAAGCCGTCGACCTGGCCCGCCGGCGACGGGACGTCGCCTCCCTCGAGCGCACGCTGGCCACCCGCTGAGCCAGAAATCCCGGGATTTCCCCGGCCGGAATTGTCCCCCAGGCCGCCGGGCCCAGGGTAAGCTCCCGCCCCGACCCGACCCCGTCCACATGTCCTCCGAAGCCACCGAAGCCACCGAAGCCCCGCCCACTTTCGACGTCCTTCCGCTCTCCAGCGAGCTGCGCCGCGCGGTCGACGACCTGGGCTATACCCACCCCACGCCGGTCCAGCGCGCCGTGTTCGAGCTGGCGTCGCGGGGCAAAGACCTGGTGGTGCAAGCCCGCACCGGAACCGGCAAGACGGCGGCCTTCGGCATGCCCATCGTGGACTCGCTGGTCCGCCGCGGCACGCCCGCCGTGCAGGTCCTGGCGCTCTGCCCCACCCGCGAGCTGGCCCTGCAGGTCACGCGCGAGCTCGAGGCCCTGGCCAAGTACCGCGGCGTGGCGGTGGTGCCGGTCTATGGCGGCGCGCCGATGCCCCGCCAGGTCGAGCAGATCCGGGGCGGCGCCCAGGTCGTGGTGGGCACCCCCGGCCGCGTGCTCGATCATCTGCGCCGCGGCACGTTCTCGGCGGCGTCGGTCCGCGCGCTGGTGCTCGACGAATCGGACGAGATGCTGAGCATGGGGTTCTTGCCCCAGATCAACGAGATCCTCTCTTACCTGCCCGACGCGCGCCAGACGCTGCTGTTCAGCGCCACCTTGCCGCCCGACATCCAGCGCATGGCGGCGGACCGGCTGAAGAGCCCCGAGTTCCTCACGCTCTCGGGCGATCACATCGGCGCGCTCGAGATCGATCACTTCGTCTACCTGAGCTTCGGCGACAAGATCTCGGAGCTCTTGCAGATCATCGAGATCGAAGACCCCGAGAGCGCGATCGTCTTCTGCAACACCAAAGACGAGACCAAGCGCGTGGCCGCGGCCCTCGAACAGCAGGGTTTTGCCGCAGATTGGCTGAACGCCGACCTGGGCCAGTCGGACCGCGAGAAGGTGATGGCCGCCACGCGCCAGGGCGCTCTGCGCTTCTTGGTGGCCACCGACGTCGCGGCCCGCGGCATCGACATCTCGCACCTCACGCACGTGATCAACTTCGACTTCCCCGAGTCGGCCGAGCAATACGTGCACCGCACCGGCCGCACCGGCCGCGCCGGCAAGATCGGCATGGCGGTCTCGCTGGTCACCCCCAGCGACGTCGGTCACCTCTACCTCTTGCGGCTGACCTACAAGCTGCGACCGATCGAGAAGACCCTGCCGAGCGCCCGCGAGCTGAAGACCCGCGCCGAGGCCGATCTGGTCAACCTGTTCGTCAGCGCGTTCGGCGACAAGACCACCCACCCCGAAGACCTGGCGCTGGCGCGCCGGCTTCTGACCCACGAGAGCGCCGAGCAGATCGTCGCGGGTCTGTTGCGCGATCACCTGGGCGCGCGACCCGACGCGGCGGAAGAAGCCACCGCCGCCCGGCGCGCACGCGCGCCGAAGCGGCAAGCTGCGCCGGCCGTCGAAGAGCCCCGCCCTCAGCGCCCGCCGGTGCGTGAGCGCGAGCCCGCGCCCATGCGTGAGCGTGAGCCCGCGCCCATGCGTGAGCGCGAGCCCGAACGTGCGCGTGAGCGTGAGCCCGCGCCCATGCGTGAGCGCGAGCCCGAACGTGCGCGTGAGCGCGAGCCCGCACCCATGCGTGAGCGCGAGCCCGAGCAGGGCGGCGATCGCCCGGTGGAGCGCGCGCCCGCGCGCGAGCTCAAGCGCACCCGCGACCGGGGCGAGTCGCGAGGCCGCGAGCCATTCCGATACTCGATCGAGCGCATCGATCGCGCCGAGCGCGTCGAGCGCATCGAGCCCGACGCGGACACGAACCCTGGGAAGGCAACCGACACCGGCTACGATGCCGCGGAACGCGAGGCGCCGCGAGCCGAGGGGCTGTCGGAGATCTTCGTCAATGTTGGCCGGCGCGACGGCGCAACGCCAGCAGATTTTCACGCCGTTCTCGAGGCGGGCGGCCTCTCGCGGGACGCCACCGACTACGTCAACGTGCGCCACCGGCATGCGTTCGTCGGAACACGCAAAGAGCTGCTGGAACGAGTCCTGCAGACGCTCAATGGCGCGACCATTGCAGGGCGCACCGTCGCTGCTGAAATCGCGCGTCCTCGCCCCTGAAGCGCGGTTCGGCTGTGCTAGCCTCGGCGCTAGACGGACGCCGAATGCAGCGCGATCGCAGAGCCAACGCCGAGACCCTTCTCCACGACGTCGGCTACGCGCTCGAACGCGGCTACCCCCCGCGCGAGCTCATCCCGATGCTCGAGAAGCTGGTGCTGCACGCCGAGAAGGGCTCCGACGCCGCGCTGTTCGGCATGCGCGAGCTCGCCAAGCTGCTGTGCGAGACGAAACCCTGGAGGGCCGCGCGACTCGCCCGCGAGGTGCTGGCCCGGGTGGACGACGCCGAGGCGTGGCGCACGCTGGGCGTGGCCCTCAGCATGCTGGGGCACTTCCGCGCGGCAGTCCGCGCGTATCAGCACGCGCTGGCGCACGACCCGCGCTGCCCGATCGCGACCCACAACCTCGGGCACTTGCTCGACGTGGGCCTCGGCCGCCCCGATCGGGGCCTGCGCTACCTTTCCGTGGCCCTGAGCGCGGCGCCGCACGACGTCGAGATCCGAGCGTCGCACGCCCACGCGCTGGTGCGACTCGGCCGGGTCGCCGAGGCGCGGGCGTCGCTCGAGCGGCACCTGCCCGGCGGCCGGGCCGAAGCGTCTGTGCTGATCGAGCGCTGGACGCAGGGCTGAACCGCGGCAATCCGAGAAATCTGCCACCCGACCTCTTTGCGCCCGCGCAAATGGTCGTTATCCGGTGGCCATGCCTTCGAGCCGCTCCGTCCTCACCTGCTTCACGCTCTCCCTGATCACCGCCGCAGCCAGCGCGCAGCCGGCACCCGCGCCCAAACCCGCGCCCGATCCCAAGCCCGCGGCCGCGGCGCCGCCGGCAGCCGAGCCGCCGGCCGAGGCGCCGCTCGAGCCCAAGCTGCCCGAGATCGACGATCCGATGCTGAAGCCGGTGGCCACCGCCAAGAACATGCTGCGCTCGTGGCAAGAGGCGGTGCGCCTGGCCAGGACCCAGAGCAGCGAGCTGGCCGTGGCCGGCGCCCAGATCGACCTGGCGGTCGGGCAAGAGCGCAGCGCGCTGGCGCGGGCGCTGCCCACGCTGACCGGCACCGGCGGCGTCACGCGACACCTGCTGTTCGGCGAGGGCGTGACCGAGTTTTCCACCGCCGGGGTCAAGACCGGCAAGATCCCCGATCCGTCCACCACCTGGAACGCCGGGCTGGCGCTCCGGGTTCCGGTGTTCGCGCCGCAGGCCTGGTACGACCACGGCACCGCCAAGCGCGGCAAGGGCGCCGCCCGCTTGAGCCACGCCGACGCGCAGCGCCAGGTGCTGGCGCAGACCGCGAACGCCATCGTCAGCGTGGTGACCGCCGAGCGCGTGGCCGAGATCAGTCGGGTCTCGTTGAAGAGCGCGCTCTCGACCCTCGACTTGAACCAGCGCCGCGCCAAGCTGGGCGCGGCCAGCGCGGTCGACGTGCTGCGCGCCGAGCAAGAGGTGACCCTCACCCGCTCGCAGGTGGTGCAGGCCGACGAGGGCGTGCTGCGCGCGCGCGAGGGCCTGGGGCTGTCGCTCGGGTCCAGCGATCCGTACGGCGTCATGCCGAACATCCGGGTGGACGCCCTGGCCAGCGACGCCCGCTCGGTGTGTCGCCCGGTGGCCGACCCCGACACCCGCGCCGACGTGCGGGCCGCGCGGGCGCGCGTCGAGATCGCGGAGCGCAACGTGAAGAGCACGGACTACGCATTCGCCCCGACCGTGGATCTGCTCTCGAACCTGGGCTGGACCAGCAACGAGCGCGCCACCGCCAACCAAGAGCACGTGACCTGGACCATCGGAGGGCTCTTGTCCTGGCAGCTCTACGACGGCGGCCTGCGCTACGGCACCCGCTCGACCAACCAGGCGCAGAAGCGGATCGCGGACGAGCAGCTCACCCAATCGCGCCGTCTGGCCCGGGTCGAGGCCAACCAGGCCCAGCGCGCCGTCGAGGTGGCCACGCGGAACCTGGCCGTCGCCGGCAAGAGCCGGCAGCTGGCAGCCGAGGGCGCGCGGCTTGCGCGCATTGCCTTCGTCTCGGGGCACGGCAACAGCTTCGACCTGATCGACGCGGACCGCCGCCTGCGAAGCGCCGAGCTGGATCGGGCGGTCAAAGAGTTCGAGCTGATCCGCGCCCAAATTGCCGCCCTGCTCGCGCTCTCGAGCTGCGAGGTCTGAGCGCAGATTTCGGCGCCCGCTCGCGCTTTCGGCCCGGCGCGACTATACAAACGTGCTCGATGCAAGGCTCCGCCAAGCAGCCCCCGCTGGGCATCTTTCCGTTCCTGGTCGCTGCCACCCTGGGGGTGTTTCTGTGGCTGATCCAGTTCGTGTTCTTCAAGGCGCCGGTGGCGCAGGCCGAGGCCGGCGGGCTCGCGCAGAAGATCTTCTACTTCCACGTGCCCAGCGCCTACGCCATGTACCTGTGCGGCGTGGTCTGCCTGGTGAGCAGCGTGGCGTACCTGCTGTCGCTCACCGACAAGTGGAACGCCTGGGCCCAGGCCGGCGCCGAGTGCGCGGTGGTCTTCGGCATCATGGTCCTCACCAGCGGCCCGATCTGGGCCAAGAAGGCCTGGGGGGTCTACTGGGTCTGGGATCCGCGCCTGACCACCTCGCTGCTCAGCGTGCTGGTCTACGTGGCGGTGGTGGTGCTGCGGGCCTTCGCGGGCGATGGCGAGGCCGAGCGCAAGTTCGCGGCGGCGCTGGGCGTGCTGGGCACGGTCAACCTGCCGATCATCCACTATTCGGTGCGCAAGTGGGGCGGCAACCACCCCACGGTGATCAGCCAGGGCGGCGGCGGGCTGAAGCACCCCGACATGCAGCTGGCCCTGGGGATTGGCTTCTTGGCGATGACCCTGCTGTCGGTCGTGCTGCTCGCCCTGCGCGCCCGCCAGCTCTCGCTGGCCGCGCGCGTGGGCCGCGCGGAAGAGCGAGCGGTCGCCGCCGGTCTGACGGAAGGAACCTGACATGCAGCAAGCTCAAGGCACGGCCAAGCGCCCCGAGGATCGCTCTACCGAGTTCGTGGCGGTCGAAGGCGGTAAAGAGACCGCCAGCGCCGGCACGCTGCTGGTGGCCGCCTATCTGGTGATGTGGGCCCTCTTGCTGGCCTTCGTGTGGATCGGCTGGCGCCGCGGCCAGCAGCTGGCCACCCGGCTCGACAGCCTGGAAAAGGCCCTCGACCGCCACGATTCCGCCAAGAGCTGACCTGCCCCGCCGGCCATGCCGTTCGAGCATCTGATCTACATCCCGGGCGTGCTCCTCATCGGAGTCGTGATCGGCTACGTTCTCGGCGCCCGCGCGGTCCGCGCGGAGCACGACAAGCAGAAGAAACGCGCGAAAGAGTGACCCGCCATGATCGACTTCAGCCTCTCTGACGAACACAAGGCGCTGATCGAAACCGCCAAACGTTTCTCGCGCGAGCGCATCGCGCCCATCGCCGCCGCGTGCGACCACGAAAGTCGCTTCCCCGCCGAGGTGATGGAGGCGGCTCACGAGCTCGGGCTGGTGAACATGACGGTGCCGCCCGAGTACGGCGGCGCGGGCATGGGTGAGCTCGAGAACGCGATGGTCACCGAGCAGCTGGCCTGGGGCTGCACCGGCATCACCACCAGCATGCTGGCCAACACCCTGGCCCTCACCCCGATCAAGCTGGGCGGCAACGACGCACAGAAGAAGAAGTACCTCGGCATGCTCACGGCCGAGCCGCTCTTCGCCGCGTACGCCACCACCGAGCCCGGCGCCGGCAGCGACGTGGCCGGCCTGCGCACCAAGTTCAGCCAGAAGGGCGACGACTTCGTGCTGACCGGCCAGAAGGCGTGGATCACCAACGCCGGCTTCGCCAGCTTCTTCGTGATCTTTGCCACCAGCGACCCGGCGAAGCGCCACAAGGGCATCGCTGCCTTCATCGTCGATCGCGACACCCCGGGCCTGAAGGTCGACAAGCACGAAGACAAGCTGGGCCAGCGCGCCAGCAACACCTGCGTCGTCCACCTGGAAGACGTGGTGGTGCCCAAGCAGAACCTCCTCGCCCCCGAGGGCGAGGGCTTCAAGCTGGCGATGGAGACCTTCAACCAGACCCGCCCCGACATCGGCGCCCTGGCCACGGGCCTGATGCAGCGCTGCCTGGACGAGTCCGTGGCCTACGCCAAGGACCGCAAGACCTTCGGCGTGCCGATCGCCGAGCACCAGATGGTGCAGGCCATGTTGGCCGACATGGCGGTGGGCATCGAGGCGACGCGCCTGCTCTACCAGAAGGCCGCGTGGAACCTGGACAACGGCGTGCGCGATCCGATCGTGTCGAGCTACGCCAAGGTGTTCGGCGCCGACCGCGCGATGCAGACCGCCATCGACGCAGTGCAGGTCTTCGGCGGCAACGGCTACGTGCGCGACTACCCCGTCGAGAAGCTGATGCGCGACGCCAAGCTCTTGCAGATCTACGAGGGCACCAGCCAGGTGCAGCGCCTGGTGATCGCCCGGCAGATCACGCGCTGAACCCCGGGAGGGACCGCGTCACGCGGACCGCGCGACCTGACCACCACGCGGCCAACTCGGGGCCACCGCGTCACGCGGACCGCGCAACCTGACCACCACGCGGCCAACTCGGGGGGACCGCGTCACGCGGGCCGCGCTGCCTGACCGCCAGGCGGTCAACTCGGGGGGACCGCGTCACGCGGGCCGCGCTGCCTGACCGCCAGGCGGCCAACTCGGGGGGACCGCGTCACGCGGGCCGCGCTGCCTGACCACCACGCGCGCCACGCGGCCAAAACGCGTGCCTCACCCGACTGAGCCGCGCTCGATGACCCACCGGCGGCCAAAACGTGTGCCTCACCCGAGCGAGCCGCGCTCGATGACCACCACGCGCGCCACGCGGACAACCCGTCGGGACCGCGGCGCGCGGTCCGGTAAGCAAGTGGAACGATCGCGTGTCGGTCTACCCGGCGTGCTCGAGTTCAACGGTGCAGCGGCCTTGGAGTGCCGTGACCGCCACCAACGCTGGGGAGGCCGTCACGAAGGCCTCGAATGCGGGCAACTCCACGGGGCTGGCGCACCACCGGTCTCCTTTGCCGAGAGCACCCAGCACGTCAGACTGCGCGTACCAGTACGTGAGGTGGAGTTGCAGGATGGCGTCGTCGTCGACTTCGCCCGGCAGGAGTACTTGGCGAGTTAGATCCACCTCGAACAGGAGTCCGCTGCCCCGATCGCAGGTCCCCCACTGAAAGAGGAGCATGTCCCCGTCGTGCTCGATGTCGCACCCCGTTGCGCGCACGTCGGCGTAGAACCCCAGCATACAAGCGAACCCTGCAGACGCGGGCGCACGCTGCAACGCGACTCCGTGCTCGTCGACGAAGTCGAGGAAGTAGCGCTTCAGTGCGCGCGGATCCATGCTGGTCTGTATCCGTGTGACGGGAGTGGCGTTCACCCGCGAATGTCTGAGATCATCGTAGCAGATCGACGGCACTCCGCGGGGCGCGAGCGGCCGGCATCACATCTTCCCTACCGACTCGATGAGCCTGTCCCGGAGGGAGAGTGGGGCTCGAAGCTCGGCTTGCCCGCGAACGACGTTCACCGCTGCCGAGTGTCACCCGCTCTTGCGGGAATCCCGGGACGCCTTTAGCGTCGTGCGTGTGAAGCTCCTGTGGCTCAGCTCCCTCGTGCTCTGTCTCAGCACCGCAGCCTGCGGGTCGAACGGTAGCTCGGGGACAGGTGCCTCCGGGGGGAATGGCAGTGGCGGGGCCGCCCCCATCGCCAGCGACTTCGACGAAGCTCCCGGCGCAAACACCTACTTTGGCCTCGAAGAGAGCAACTGGGTGGGGAGCTCTTTTCACGCGCCGAGGGCCGGAACGCAGCTCTTCGCGTCGGGCAACGGGAGCCCCAGTGCGTTCGAAGATCTCGGGCTCATGAAGGACCTCGGAGGGAAGGTCGCCAACCAAACCTACAAGGTGTCGTTCTACATGGTGCAACCCGACGACGGTCAAGCCAGTGTCGAGCTCTCCGACTTCAAGCGCCTACGGATCGGCGGCCCGGCCGGCACCCTGCAGTGGACGGCAACCCCGACATCATCGGGGCCGGGGCAATGGGTGCAGTGGCAGGGCACCTACACGCCGGCACCGTCCGACGTCGGCGGCCCGTTCGTCTTCGATGCGCTCTTCGATCTCGCGTCCAAGCACTCCGTTGGCCTCGACGGGCCCATGGTCGCCGAGCCGGAATGAGCATCTCGGAGCGCAACGCTGCTCGGTAGACGGAGCACCTCGACGCGCGTAGCGTCAGAGCGATGAGAGCAGGCGGGCGGTTCTGCTGGGTGGCACTGGCCATCGCTGCGCTGGGCGCGCCTTGGGCCTGCGGCGGCGTGTCCGAGCCGGTGTCGGACAACAGCGGTGGCGACGCCGGCGCGCACGACGGGGGCGCGACCGGGGGCAACGCGGGGAGCGGCGCGGCGGGGAGCGGCGGAACCAGCGCGGTCGGCGGCGCGGCGGGCACCAGCGCCGCAGGCGGCGGCGGAGCATCCGACGCGGGCTGCCATGTCGAAGGCGCGAGCTGCACGGCGTACAGCGACTGCTGCTCGTCGATCTGCAGCTTCGGACTGTGCTCGCCCGGGGTGTCGCCGCCCCCGGACGCAGCCGTGGACGCAGCCCCGGAGGCACCGCAGTGTCACTACGACGGACAGCCGTGCAGCAATTCGTGGCAATGCTGCAGCAGCGTCTGCGTGGCCGGTGCATGCGGCTGGCCCCTCGACGCGGCGCTCGACGCGGGGCTGTGCCAGCCCACTGGCGCCGCGTGCTCCGCGAGCTCGCAGTGCTGCTCCACGGCGTGCTCCGGAGGGGTCTGCCAACCTCTGGTCGACGGCGGACCGTGCGCTCCGGCCGGCGGCTTCTGCTGGTCCGACCAGAACTGCTGCTCGTCGTTCTGCTACCAGAACCAGTGCCAGGCCCCCGACGCCGGGGTGTGCAAGGCGCCCGGCGCCGCGTGCACCTCGAACCAGCAGTGCTGTCACCAGCAGTGCCTGAACGGCAGCTGCTTCCACTCGCCCGACGCCGGCTGGTGCTATCCGGGCGGTGCACCCTGCAGCCACTGGAGCATGTGTTGCTCCGAGACCTGCGGCGCCGGAGTGTGCGTGGGCTCTCTGCCACCCTGCAAACCGCCCGGCTCCACCTGCGGTAGCTGGAAGGAATGCTGCTCTCAGATCTGCAAGTCGGGTCAGTGCGCGCCCGGATGAGGCGCGCGCCCAGAGGCACCGCCGCGCGGAGCCGGCCGCAGGTGCGCCCTTCACAGGCCTTGCATCGCCGGACTCAGTCGCGTAATCGAGGCACCGTCAGCGCTCCTTGGCGGGGCCTGTCGTGGAGGGTTCGGATGACTCGGATGATGCAGGTGATGCGTGGGGTGTGCGTGGGATTGGGGCTGATTCTGGCGGCAGGCTGCGCGGTGGAAAGTGGCGCCCCGGGCGATGCGGAGCAGACCTCGGCTCAGGACGAGAGCCTGTCCGGCGGCCAGGCCTGCGGCGACAACCACTGTGGCAAGGGCAGCTACTGCTGCAACGCCAGCTGCGGGACCTGCGCGCCGATCGGCTCTTTCTGCACTCAGATCGCATGCGAGCCCACGCCGAAATGCGGCGTCGTCGCCAAGTGCGCGGCCGGCTACGAGTGGTCCGTCAAGGCCTGCAACTGCATCCCGATCAAGGGCGGCGGCAAGCCGGGGTCGTGCAGCGTCGACTCCGATTGCCGGCTCGAGTCCGACTATTGCACCGGCTGCGACTGCCGGGCGCTGAGCACCAACGAGAAACTCCCCGTGTGCAGCGGCCCCGGCGTCCGGTGCTTCGCGGATCCGTGCCTGGCCCAAGCCGCGACCTGCGTCGACGGCCAGTGCCAGGTCACCGCTTCGGCGCTTTGAGCTGAACGCGGTTCGGGCGGCTCAGCAGCGAGCGGCGGCCGACGCAACGCCGGATTCGCTCGCTTCGCGCTTCGGCCGGAGCAGGTCGAGCACGACGTCGGCGGGGTCGCGCGCTGCCAGACCGGCTCGGATCTTCGCGCCCAGCGCCTGTGCGCCTTCGCGGAACGCCGGCTCGGCCAGCACACGCTCGAGGGCGCGCGCGATCTTCGGGGCGCGCGCCTTGGGTGAGAGCCGAGCGCCGGCACCGCGGGCGACGATGCGGGCTGCGGTGTCGTTCTGATCGCGGCCCATCGGCATGCAGACCGCGGGCACACCGGCGCACATCGCCTTGATGGCCGTGCCGTGCCCGCAATGGGTCACCACGGCGGCAGCGTGCCGCAGCACCTTTTCGTGTGAGTGACACTCCTGCGAATATGGCGGAAAGGGGGGCGGTGCCCGGCGGGGCGCCCGGCCGGAGGCTCACGCGCGCCAAACCGTGCTGACGCGCCCGTGACTCAACGCGGACGTTGCTCGAGCCGGCGCTGGGTCGCCCGGGCGATTGCGCGAGACCAGTTCGCTTCGCCGAAGCCCGTCAGGACTTCGCCGTCGATGTCCACCGTGGGGACGCCACCCCTGGGATTGATGCGGTCGCGCTCGCGGCGCGCGGCCGCGCTGGCTTCGACGTCGAGCTCGGTGTGCGCGATGCCGTTCGCGCGAAGCCAGTTGCGGGCGCGCGTGCAATGCGGGCACCAGGTGGTGCTGTAAACCGTGATGCGCACCGCGCGCATGGCCGCCTGCAGATCGTCGGCGCTCGGCGCCCGCTCCGTCGCCGCCGGCCGGGGCGACCCGACTCGCTCTTCGACCACGACAGGCTCGCGAGGCGCTGGGCCGTTCGCGGCCTCGGGCTCGCGGGGCGGCGGGCCGTTCGCGGCCCCTGCCCCGCGGTCAGCGGGGGGCCGCCGCTCCGGCGCTGGGCGCGCCGGGCGCTGCGCGCCGGGTTCTGCGGCCGCCGGCTCCGCCGCGGGCACACTTGCGCGGGGGCTCGGCGTGTCGGTCGGCCGTAGCACGGCCCAAGCGACCCCGATGGCCAAGCAGACCCCCACGACGACCGACGACGACACCAGCACGCGGCTGGTCGAACCGCCGGACGCCGTGCCGCCTGACGCGGCTTCGCGCCGGCACAGCACGCAGCGACCGTCTGGTCCAACGGCCAGCCCGTGCGCTCCGCAGCGATCGGTCGCCACGCTCTGGAGAATACACGAGACGGTCAGTCGAGTCGGGCGAACCAGCTAGAAGCAGCGCTTCACCGTGAAGGTGCCCTTCACGGTGATGGGGCCCGCCGGCGAGTCCGGCGGCGTCGTGTTCAGGTCGATGGTGCCGGTGACGCTCGCGTCCGTGACCTCGGTGATCGTCAGCGGGGCCTGCCCGCCGTTCGATTTCACCTCGGTTCCGTGCTTCTCCAGCACGTCGAACCAGGCTTTGTCGTGCGTCGCGGGCAGCCGATCGGGAGCCGTGAGGGAGACGAACACGCCATCCGGCCGCTTCGCGCCCGCGAACTCGGTCGAGCAGTTGATCGCGGCCGTGCTGAGGCGGATCGTCATCTCGGGATCGCTCGCGCCGCCGAGAATCGTCCCCCGGTTCACGACCCCAAAGCTCGGCGCGTGCGTTCCGCCGTAGTAGCCGACCGCGACGCTGCCCGCGAGCAGGGTCGAGCCGCCTTCGCTGCTGCCGCCGTCGGACTCGCTGCTGCACCCAAGGGCCAAAAGGCCGATCGGAACCACGAGGTGTCGGAGGTACATCCGCCTATCCTGCTATTCTTCGTCCGCCAGTGCGAACGCAAAGAGCGCGGCCCAGGCGGGTTTCCCTGTCGACACCCTCGACGGTCGGGTGAAAGTCAGTGTGCCACCCGGCGCCGAGCCCGACTCCGTGCTGCGCGTGCACGGCAAGGGCCTACCCGTCCTGGGCGAGAGCGCCCGAGGCGATCTCTACCTGGTGGTGCGGGTGGCCATCCCCAAGCGGCTGTCCCCCGAGGAAACCCAGCTGTTCGAGGCGCTGCGCCAGCTGGAAAAGCGCTCGCACTGACCGGCGCGGGGGTAAGCTTCGCCGGTGTTCGGAAAATGGCTGACCCGAGTGCGCGCCGACGAGCCCGCTCCCGAGAGGACCGCGCTGGCGACGACGATCCGCGATCACATGCCAGGGGCCGATGAAGAGAGCATTCGCGTGGTCACGGCCATCGCCGGGCTCCTGGCGGCGGTCGCCTACGCAGACCGCGACTACTCCGCGCTCGAAGAGCGTCGCGTGCGGGCCGAGCTCGGGCGCATCCACGGCATGACGCCGGTCGGCGTCGACGCCATCGCCGATGCGCTTCGTCGCGAGATCGTCGGGCTCACCACCGTCGAGCTCCCCCGGTCGGCGCGAACCCTGGTCGAGCTCGCCGACGAAGAGCTTCGCCTCGAGGTCCTGGAGGTGCTGGTCGACGTCGCCGCCGCTGACGGCCACATCTCGCACGCCGAGACCACGCTGCTGCGTCAGGTCACGACCTCGCTCGGCCTGACCCAAGACGACTACAACCGCGCGCAGGCCCAGCACCGCGACAAGCTCGGCGTCCTGAAGGGGTGATGCCCGCTGGCCCGGGCGACCTCAGATGGCTATGTAGATAGCCATGAAGCGCAGCGTGTCCGTGGCCGAGGCGGAAGCCGATCTCCCGGCGTTGGTCCACGAGGCGGAGAAACGACCGGTGACCATCGAGCGGCGAAGAAAGCGCGTCGCGATCGTTCGACCGGGCGTGACTCCAAGTGGTGAAGTTCCTGCTCGACACCAGCGCTCCTTCGGAGCCGGTTCGCGCAAGGACGCCGTCCGCGCGCACCTCTACGAGACGGTTCTGCCGACCACCCTGGTCCTGCCCTACGATGCCCGGGCCGCGGAGGTGCACGGGGCAGAGCGCGCGCGACTCGAGCGTCTCGGACGAGCCCCGACCTTCGCGGACGGCCAGATCGCGGGGGTGGCAATCGCCAACGCGCTGGTGCTCGTGACCGCGAACGCGAAGGACTTCACTCGCTTCGACGGCCTGGTGGTCGAGAGCTGGCTCGCGTAGCGGGGCGGGGCGACTCGGCCGGGGCCCCGGCCGTGGTACCATTGATTCGTGCGGTGGGTGTGTTGGGTGGGTGTCGT
>JAKLKA010000054.1 GCA_023150915.1 Polyangiaceae bacterium | reverse complement strand
CGCTTCTTCGTCGGGTCTTTGGACATTCTCGGTCGGGCCATTTTGCCTCATCCTTCCTGTCCAAGAAATCGGGGGAGGGTCAGAGTCCAAGCTTCGCATTCTTGACTACGGAGCGGGCAAGGCGCGCTTCGCTTCGGCGCTTGTCGAGTTGCCACGCGAGAAACGCGAAAGGGTTGATTACTATGCGTTCAACGACTCGTCGCACGACGACTACCACAGGGAGTGCGTCGAGAACGTTTGCCGACTGCATCCCGGAGAGATCCACCGCGAAGTCCACGACACGAGCGCGTTCTACGGCGCGAACCAGGTGAACGTCGTTCTGATGTCCAACTTCTTGCACGAGATTGAGCCGCAGCAGTGGGGGAATCACTTCGCGGAAGTGGCGCGGGTGCTTACTGACGACGGCGTGCTTGTCGTGATGGAGGATCAAGAGCCGCCGATCGGCGAATTGCCAACCTTGCACGGTGCGATCGTCCTCGACCTAAGGGAAGTGCGCATACTCTTCGGCGAGACGACGAAGGTTCAGTCGCTCAGTTCCCACGAACGCCTCTCCATGATCGAGATCCCGAAAGCAGCATTGGCGGGTTTTTCCGGTTCGACCCTGAAAGCCGCCGTGAGAGCCGCCAACGGGCGGGCGAAGTCAAGGCTTCGTCAGATCCGCAGTGGCAGCGCTGGCGCTTCACCGGCTTCACCCCAGGCGGCCGGGCGCCGGCACGCGTTCTACGCGATGCTTTGCGCGAGTACGCAACTCGTGCTCGATGACCTCATGGAGCCCGTGACTTGATGCCCCTGCTCGGACACCGCACCGCAACACGGGGCGGCCTTGCATCGCACCGCCCATCAGGGTGCATTGCACCCTAGCGCCCCAAAAAGTCGTACTTGCGCAGATGTCGTCGCGGCGCTCGCCGCGCCAAAGACCCGCCCCGCGCTCAACCGCAACGATGGGTAGCGCAGGTTGCTGGTCGTTGGCGACCAGAACGCGAATTTCGACGTTAGCGCTAGCTGGGTGTTGCGGAGCTGGAACTCGTCCCCAGTCAGCACGGCGATTCTCGTTCCGTCCCAGGCCACCTCCGGGAGGCCTTGGCCACCGGCACTCACGATGGACGGCTGCCCGGTTTGGGCCCCGCCAGCATCGGTCTTCACGATGAAGGCGCCTCCGCCTACATCGAAACTCGAATACCCGACGACGAACCCACCGGGCATCGCCGCCGCGGACCAGAAGCTGGCATCTTTCTGGTTGTTCGGGATGCCGACCTCCACGCCGAGGGCCTTGCCCAGCGAATCAAGCGGGCGCGAATAGATGGCGTACTTCCCGGACCTGTCATCGCTCCAGAATGCCCTGAAGTCGCTGGTTGACGGCACGAGCGCTGGCTGGGTGATTCGGCCGGTCGAGGTCGTGATGTCGTTCACCGTGCCGGCGACCGACCCGCTCGACGTGACCCGAGCGGAGTAGAACTTGTTCCCGGCAGGAGGCGCGTAGTGACCGAACACCAACAGAAAGTCGGAGATCCCAACTGGTGTGATCCCGACCCAGGACTGCGCGTTCGCGTTGTGGACCTTGGCTGCCGGCCCCTGCACAGTCCCAGTCGCATCGACCGCCCTGAAGTAGATGCCGCCTCCGTCTGTGCCCCAGACGATGCCGAATGCGCTTCCGTTCCAAGCAATGCTGGGAAGCCCACCGCCCGTTGTGGCAATGTCGATCGGAGCACCCACCGCCGCGCCGGCCGAGTTATATCTTTGAACGCGAACAGCCAGGTTGCTCGCCGCGAGGTCAAGGTAGGCGGCGGCGTAGATCGCGCCGTTGTATGCGACGCGGATGGAGCGAATGTCCGACCCCTGCGGCTTCGCCAGCGGTCCACCGAAAAGGTTCAGCCCGTTGTCTGCCAAGCCGTCGCAGTCTTCGTCGAGCGAATTGCAGACCTCGGCCGGAGCATCGCACGTGGACGGCAGGCTACACGTCGCCGTGCATTTTCTCGTTCCAGCTGATCCGCAGGAAGTCGCGCACGAGACCACATCGAACTGCTTGCACGCGAAGGTGTCATCGGCGCCGTTCACGCAGTCGTCATCGAGGCCGTTGCAGATCTCGGGTGGTGGTGCGCACCCACTGGGGATTTCGCATTGCGGGGTGCACGTCACGTTCCCCGTACTCCCGCACGTCGTGACACAGGCCAGCTTCACGCCCGGAGCACACGCACACCCGTCTGCAAACGCATCAGCCGAATCGACCGGCGCATCGCTGGCGCCGTCCATTCCTGAATCCGGGCAGTCGCAAGGGCCGAACCCACTGCCGTTGCTCGCGCAGACCTGGAACCCCGAACACTGCCCAGGACCGGCGCAGGCAACGGATTGTCCAGGGATGCAGGCCAAGGATGAATCAGCGCCCGAAACCCCGCCGCTCCCGGCTTGTCCGTCCAGCCCCGCGTCGCCGACCGCACCGACGCTACCGGTGCCATCGTCTCCGCACGCCGCACCAAGACAACCAGCAACAACTACGGCTGTGGCGACGAACCGCACGCGGAAGATTGTCCTCCCTTGCGAACTCGTGTGCAAGGTCGCTCGCCGGCAACCGCGATCGTTCCACGCGTCCTCGAGGCGCGCGTGCTCGAGACGAGCATTCCGGACGAGCCCCGGAGCTCGAACCAGCAGTACCGCACGACCGAGATAGGGCGCGAGCGGTTGCGCGGGCGGCGTGCGACCACGGCACCCACCGGTCGGCGGTCCGTGAAACGCCCCCAGCGCGACCCCCAACAAAGGGTCGCGCCGGAACCACGCCCCCCGCGTCGCTCAACTACCCGAGATCTCTTGGTGCGAAGGAGAGGACTTGAACCTCCACCCTATTTCTAGGACTGGAACCTGAATCCAGCGCGTCTGCCAGTTCCGCCACCTTCGCGAGGGGCCGCGGATCTAGCGCACCGAAGGGCCGCCGCGCAAGCAGGGAGTTTCAGGTCCCGGCGGGCTTGGCCGTGCCCGCGGGTTTCTTGGGCTTGGTCATCGGGATCGGCTTCACCGCGGCCGTGGCGTGGGGCTTCGGCTTGGCCGCGGGGGCAGGCTTGGCGACCGCCTTGGCCTTCGGCTTGGGCTTGGGCTTGGCCTTCGGCTTGGGCTTGGCTTTGGCCACGGCCGGGGTCGGCTTCGACGGCTTCGGCGGTTTCGCCTTCTTGGGCTTGGTCGCGGTCTTCGTCGGCTTGGCATTGCCGGCGGCCTTGGTCTTCCCCTTGTGCCCGCCCGCGTGGTGCTTCGGTGAAGGCGCGGGGTCGGCCTTGGGGTCGGCCTTGGGGTCGGGCTCGGGTTCGGGCGCTGCCATCGAGGCATCGATGGGCGGCGCGGCTTGGGCCAGCGCAGACGCCGTCAGCGTCATCCAGGCGATCAGCGCGCGAATCGAGAGCCCCATCGCCCGGAGCCATCCCACAGCCCGAGGCGGATCGCAATCCGGCCTTGCACGGGGCGCGGATCGCGCCTAAACGGCGGGCCTCGTGAAACGGCGCTTGTTGGCTTTCGCAGCGGGGATCGCGTCCCTCGGGGTGTGGTCGCCGGCGTTCGCGACCTGAACTGCTTGAGTGAATCCGAACCTCCCGGTCGGGGGGTCCGCTCTCAACTTGCAGCTCGGCGCGCGGCAGGCGCTGCCCTCGGGCCTGACGCAGCTCGCGCTGTCGCTGGCGTACTCGCGGTTCCTGGACGAGTACCGCGGCAGCGCCGTGGTGGACGGCGACACCGCCGAGCTGGATGCGTTCGTCACGCAGCTCTCGCTGCGCCACTATTTCGGCGCGGGTCTCGCGGCGGATCTGGCGCTGCCCGCCGGCACCATCACGGTCGAGCCGGGGCAGGGTGAGCCCGCCCGGCGGCTCTCGGGTTTCGGCGATCTGGAGCTGGGCGCAAGCTACGATTTTGCGGCGCTGTGGGGGGCAGGCGGGTACCAGCCCAGCCTGACCCTGCGGGCTGGGCTCGGGCTTCCCACCGGGCGGCAAGGCACGCTGGGCCACGAAGGCGGCAGCGTGCCGCCCAACATCCTGGCCATCGGCTTCGGCGCGTACAGCGGCAGCGCCGAGCTGCGGCTCACGCAGTTCGCATCGCGCCACTTCGGCGTGTCACCCAGCGCGTCGGTGCGCGAGCCGTTCGGCGCAAGCGAGTCCGGCGTGACCATGGGCGGAACGTACCTGGCCGGGCTCGATGCGCTGGTGGTGCCCACGTCGTGGCTGGTGCTCGGCGCCGGTGGGCTGCTTCAGGTGCGCACCCAGTCCGACGAGCAAGAGGAGGGGCGCGTGGTCAACTCGGGCGGCCGCGTGGTGTTTGCGACCGGCTCGGCCAGCGTGCGGGCGAGCGAGAAAGTGGCGTTCGGCATCGGTGGGCGTGTGCCGCTCTACACCGACGTGAACGGCCAGCAGCTGAGCGAGACCTACTCGGTCTACGGAACGCTGAGCGTGTCGTTCGGCGGCGGCGACGGCGAGGACGAAGACCACGATCACGGTGCTGGCGGCGAGGACGACCACGATCACGGTGCTGGCGGCGAGGACGACCACGACCACGGCAAGCACGGCGAGCACGGCAAGCCCGGCAAGCACGGCGAGCACGGCGAGCACGGCGAGCACGGCGAGCACGGCGAGCACGGCGAGCACGGCGAGCACGGCGACCACGGCGAGCACGGCGATGCCCACGATTCGGCCAAAAAGCCCGGCAAGGGCGACGTTGCGGACGCTGCCCGGGGGGGCGAGAGCTTCGATCTCGGCCGGGTGCTGGCGGCGCGCAAGGTGACGGTGATCGACTTCTGGGCGGACTGGTGTCACTCGTGCAAGCACATCGATGCGCGGCTGAAGCAGCTGGCGGTCCAGCACGCCGATCTGGCCGTGCGCCGGGTCGAGGTGCCAGACTTCGACTCACCCGTGGCAGAGCAACACCTGAAGGGCGTGAGCAGCCTGCCGCAGCTCTGGATCTTCGATCGCACGGGCAAGCGGCACGCGACGGCCACCAGCCTCGAGGCGCTGGAGCGCGAGCTCGGGAAGCTGCTCGACAAGCCCGAGCCGCACCGGCACTGAGCGCCGATCCCTGAGCCTTACTTGCAGGGGTCGGGCACGGGCGGCACGGCCGGGGCGACCGAGCCCAGCATGGCCGCCGTGGCTTCGAACCCGACGCCGATCGAGGTGCCGTCGCAGGTCTTGCTCGGATCGCCGTTGCTCCCGTCCTTCATGATGTCGCTGCCGGAGCGGATCGCCTGCGCGATGGTCTCGAACGTGGAGCCCTCGCACAACTCCATCGCGATCTGCCCCGCCACCTTGGCGACTTCGGAGATGTACTCTTCCGTGTCGATGACCCCCGAAATGACGCCGGTCGCCTTGGCGCTGGGGCCGGTGCCCGTGATGTTGGCGACTGCGCGAACGTGGCGAATCGTGGCCGACCCCAGGCCGATGGCCAGCATGAGCTTCCCGGTCGTTGCCGGGGCGCCGACCCAGGTTCCCCCGACGACGTAGCTCTGCGGGTAGGTGACCAGCGGGGACGTGATGCTGCCGCCGGACACCGACTCGAAGGTCACGGTGCGCACCTCGGCCGGCGACCAGCTGGGCGCGGAGCCCAAAGGAGCGGCACCGAACAGCGCGGCCTTCACGCCGTTCTGCGCCGCGCCGGTGCCCAGGTTCTGCAGGTGGATCAGCCAGGTCCCGGCTCCAGCGGCGATGGTCGCGTTGAGCTCGTCGGTTGGGTTCGGGGTGAGCGACGCGATGATCTTGAGCAGGTTCGAGCCGAACGAGTTGTCGATGCCGTTGTCGCCGTCGGTCTGAATCGATGACTTGTTGGCGCCCTTCTGGGGCATGCAGTGATTGGTCGAGCTCTTGGTCGAGAGCAGCCCGTCGACGTTGAGCCCGTACTTCCGCCAAGCCTGCGCATCTTGTTGCCCCTGCAGGTTGGTGTCGCCCAAGAAGACCTTTCGAACCACCAGCGTGGTCGGCGTCGCGCCGCTGGCCGGGGGCGCGTTGGGATCGGGGGGCGGAGGCTGGCCCGCGGTTGAATCACCGCCGCTGCCGCCCATCGCGCCGCTGCCGCCCATCGCGCCGCTGCCGCCCATCGCGCCGCTGCCGCCCATCGCGCCGCTGCCGCCCATCGCGCCGCTGCCGCCCATCGCGCCGCTGCCGCCCATCGCGCCGCTGCCCGCTCCGCCGTCCGTGGGTGCGCCGCCGCTGGTCGAGCCGCCGCAGGCCGAAGAGAGAAGCGCCACCCAAGCCATCGCCGTCGTGCCCCGCATGGCCAGAGCATCGTCCAGGTCGGAGGGGCACGCAACGGGCGAGGTGCTGGCCTCGCTCTCGAGCCGTTGTCTCGAAGGCGAGCCCCGTCGCAGGGCCTGGAGCGTCGGCCGCGCTGGCGCGTCCGGATTTCGGGAAGCGCGTCAACGGTCGGGGTGTGCTCGAACCGTCTCGAGGAGCAAGCGCGGCGTCGCGCGCGTGAAACGAGAGACGACGTGGCAACGCGTGCGACCAAACGGCCCCGGTGAGCGAGCGCTCCGCCGGGCCCGACTACCAATCAGGGGAAGTGCTACCCTGGCCTGCGCGGTGACACAGGCAGCGCTCGCACACTTTCACCCGCCGGTGCGGGAATGGTTCCAGCGCGCGCTTGGCGTGCCCACCGCCGTGCAGGCGCGCGGCTGGAGCGCGATCGCCGCCGGTCGATCGGCGCTGATGCTGGCGCCCACCGGCTCGGGCAAGACCCTGGCGGCGTTCCTGGCGGCGCTGAACACTCTGGCGTTTCGCGCCGAGCCGCCGAAGAAAGCGCGCCTCTCGGTGCTCTACGTCTCGCCGCTGAAGGCTCTGGCCGCGGACGTGGAGAAGAACCTCTCGCAGCCCATCGCGGGGATCCGCGCGGTGAGCGAGCAGCTGGGCGTGCCCTGCCGCGACGTGCAGGTGGCAGTCCGTACCGGGGACACGCCGGCGAAGGAGCGCAGCGCGTTCTCGCGGGCGCCGGCCGACATCTTGATCACCACGCCCGAGTCGCTGTTCTTGCTGCTCACCAGCGAGGCGCGCGCGCGGCTGGCCAGCGTGGACACCGTGATCGTGGACGAGATCCACTCGCTGGCGGCCACCAAGCGCGGCGCCCACCTGTTCCTGTCGCTCGAGCGGCTCGAGGCGCTGCGTGCGGGGCGCCCGCCGCTGCAGCGCATCGGGCTCTCGGCCACCCAGCGGCCGCTGGACGAGATCGCGCGCCTGCTCGGCGGGGGCTCGGCCCTGGGCGATCGCTGGGAGCCGCGCCCCGTCGAGGTGGTGGACGCCTCGGCGGGCAAGCAACTCGAGCTTTCGGTCGAGGTGCCGATCGAGGACATGGCCCGGCTGCGCGGCGCGGCGGGGGACGGCGAGCCCTCGATCTGGCCGTCGATCCACCCGCGCCTGGTCGAGCTGGTGCGCGCGCATCGCTCGACCATGATCTTCGTGAACAACCGCCGCCTGGCCGAGCGCCTGGCTGGCGCGCTGAACGAGACCGCCGGTGAGACGCTGGCGCTGGCCCATCACGGGTCGGTGGCCAAAGAGCGGCGGAAAGAGATCGAGGATCAGCTCAAGGCCGGGCGCCTGCCCGCGATCGTGGCGACCAGCTCCCTCGAGCTGGGGATCGACATGGGCGCGGTCGATCTGGTGATCCAGATCGAGGCGCCGCCCTCGGTGGCCTCGGGGATCCAGCGCATCGGGCGCGCCGGCCACCAGGTGGGCGCCCCGTCGAAGGGCGTGATCGTCCCCAAGTTTCGCGGCGATCTTCTGGCCTGCGCCGCGGCGGTGCCGCGCATGGTGGCGGGCCAGGTCGAGGCCACGCGCTATCTTCGGAACCCGCTCGACGTGCTGGCTCAGCAGATCGTGGCCATCGCCGCCATGGATGCCGTGGGCGAAGACGAGCTCTTCGATCGAGTGCGCGGGGCGGCGCCCTTTGCCGAGCTTCAGCGCAGCTCGTTCGAGGGCGTGCTCGACATGCTCTCGGGGCGCTACCCCTCCGACGAGTTCGCCGAGCTGCGTCCGCGCCTGACCTGGGACCGCGCCGCGCGGGTGGTGCGCGCACGCCGCGGCGCCAAGCGGCTGGCCGTGGTCAACGCCGGGACCATCCCCGACCGCGGGCTGTACGGCGTGTTCCTGGCGGGCACGGAAGATCGCCCCGTGCGGGTGGGTGAGCTCGACGAAGAGATGGTGTTCGAGTGCCGCACGGGCGACGTCTTCGTGCTCGGCGCTTCGAGCTGGCGGATCGACGACATCAGCCACGACCGCGTGCTGGTCACGCCGGCGCCGGGCGAGCCGGGGCGCATGCCGTTCTGGCACGGCGATCGGCCGGGGCGCGCGCCGGAGCTGGGCGAGGCGATGGGCGCCCTGGCGCGCGAGATCGCCGGGCTCGAGGCCGGGGCCAGCGAGCGGCTGGTGCACGATCACGCGCTCGACGCCCGCGCCGCAGAGAACCTGGTCGCCTACGTGCGGGCCGAGCGCGAGGCCACCGGGCGCGTGCCCAGCGATCGGTGCTGGGTGATCGAGCGCTTCGTGGACGAGGTGGGGGACTTCCGCGTGTGCCTCTTGTCGGCGCTCGGCGCGCGGGTGCTCGCGCCGCTGGCCCTGGCCATCCAGGCCAAGCTGCGGCGCGTGAGCTCGGCCGAGATCGAGTGCGTGTGGTCCGACGATGGCCTCGTGTTTCGCTTCCCCGAGAGCGACGAGCCGCCGGATCTGGCGGCCTTCATCCCCGGCGCGGCCGAGCTGGAAGATCTGCTGATCGAGAGCCTGGGGCAGAGCTCGCTGTTCGCGGCGCGCTTTCGCGAGAACGCCGCTCGGGCGTTGCTCTTGCCCCGGCGTTACCCGGGCAAGCGCAGCCCGCTCTGGGCGCAGCGCAAGCGCTCGGCCGATCTGCTGCGGGTCGCGGCGCGCTACGGCAGCTTTCCGATCCTGCTCGAGACCTATCGCGAGTGCCTGCGCGACGTGTTCGACGTGCCTGCCCTGACCGAGGTGCTCCGGCGCATCGAGTCCCGCGCGATCGCGCTGGTCACGGTGGACACCCGCCGCGCGTCGCCCTTCGCTGCGGCACTGCTGTTCTCGTATGTCGGCAACTTCATGTACGACGGCGACGCGCCGCTGGCCGAGCGCCGAGCGCGCGCCCTGACCATCGATCAGGGCGAGCTGGCCGAGCTCTTGGGCGAGGCCGAGCTGCGCGAGCTCTTGGACGCCGAGGCGATCGAAGAGACCGAGCGATCGCTTCAGCGCTTGACCGAGCCCTGCGTCGGCCACGCCGACGGTCTCCACGATCTCTTGCTGGCGCTCGGGCCGCTGTCGCTGGACGAGATCGGCGCGCGCTGCGCGGGCGATCCCGCGCCGCTCGTCGGCGCCCTCGAGGGCGAGGGGCGAGCCTTCCGGGTGGTGATGGCCGGGACGCTGCGGCTTGCCGCGGTGGAGGACGTGGGGCGCCTCTGCGAAGCGCTGGGCGTGGCCGTTCCGCCGGGCGTGCCGGCCGCGCTGCTCGAGCCGGTGGCCGACGCGCTGGGGGATCTCTGCTCGCGTTTTGCCCGCACCCACGGCCCCTTCACCCTCGAGCTGGCCAGCCGTCGCTTCGGCGTGGACGTGCGGCCGGCGTTCGCGCGGTTGATCGCCCAGGGTCGGGTCGTCGAGGGCGAGCTCTTGCCTGGGGGCCGCGGCAGCGAGCTGTGCGACGCCGGCGTGCTGCGCACCCTCAAGCGCCGCTCGCTGGCCAAGCTGCGCCACCAGATCGAACCGGTGGACGCCGAGAGCTTCGCGCGCTTCGCGTGCGACTGGCACGATCTGGGCCTCGGCGGGGTCGGACCGGACGGCGTGCTGTCGGTGGTCGAGCGGCTCGAGGGCGCGCCGCTGGTGGCCTCGGTGATCGAGAGCGATCTCTTGCCGGCGCGGCTGCCGCGCTTCGCCAGCGTCGAGCTGGATCTGGCCTGCGCGCGTGGTGAGCTCTTGTGGCGAGGGCTCGAGCCCCTGGGCGATCGGGACGGGCGCATCGCGCTTTACTTTGCCGATCGGTACGCGCTCTTGGCGCCGCCCCCCACGCCGGCCCCGGGCGCGCTGCCGGCGGCGATCCGCGAGCTCTTGACGGCGCGCGGGGCGTCGTTCTTTCAAGACATCGTCGCGGGCACCGGCGCCTTCGCGCGCGAGGTGCTGTGCGCCCTGTGGGACATGGTCTGGGCCGGCGAAGTCGGCAACGACACGCTGGCGCCCCTGCGTTCGCGCCTGGCCGGCGAGGCCGCGCCCAGCCGGCGACAGCGCCTGCGCGGCGCGCGCTCGGGCCTGCCCGGCAGCGAGGGCCGCTGGTCGCTCTTGCCCGCCATCGGGGCGCGCACAGAGGCCGAGCGGCGCCTGGCGCTGGCCGAGGTGCTGCTCGATCGGCACGGCGTGCTCACGCGCGAGGCCGTGCACTCCGAGGGGATCCCGGGCGGGTTCTCGGCGGTGTACGACGTGCTCAAGCAGCTGGAAGAGCGGGGCCGCGTGCGGCGCGGATACTTCGTGGCGGGGCTCGGCGGGACGCAGTTCGCCCTGCCTGGCGCCGTCGATCGGCTGCGCGGATCGAAGGCGCGGCCCGATCGCCCGCGGGTGGTGCTGCTCGCGGCCACCGACCCCGCCTGCCCCTACGGCGCGGTCGTGCCCTGGCCCGAGAGCGCGGAGCCGCTGCGGCTGGCCCGGGCCGCCGGGGCGAGCGTGGTGTTGATCGACGGCGCGCTGGCCGCCTATCTGGCCAAGGGCGACGCGCGCCTGACCACCTTCGTTCGCGATGCAGAGCGCCAGCGGCTGATCGCGCGGGCGCTGTGCGGGCTGTTCAGCCGCGGGCGTCGGGCGGTGCTGCTCGAAGAGATCGACGGCGGCGCTGCGACCTCGTCCGAAATGGCGGCGGCCCTGTGCGACGCCGGGTTCAGCCGGTCGTCGCAGGGGCTGCTCGCGCGCGCCAGGCTCGAGGCCGCGTCGCTCTCCGCGCCGTGATCACCAGTTTCCGTCGCGGACCAGGTGCTTGGCCATGGTGTAGAGCTTCTTGACCACGCCGGGCGTCACGCTGTCGTCGTCTTGCAGCGGCCAGTCGCTCTGGTCTGTGTCCATCTGCTTGATGCTCTTGACCTGCTGCAGGGCGCTTTGGCCGGCCAGAGCGGGGCAGTGCTCGTCGTACAGCTCGAACCAGGGCAGGCCGTGGCGGCGGTACTCCTTGGCGGTCACGGGCGTCTCGGGCGCGTGCTCGCCGGTGATCTCGCGCCACAGCTCGCTGTTCACGATGTGCACGAACAGCCGTGCGTCGCGATGCAGGTCCCACGTGTCGATGCCGTGGGGGTCGGGGTAGATCTTCTGCTGCATGCTGCCGCCGGCCCCCAGACCCATGCTGCCGGCGCCCTTGGATTTGGCGGCGGCGCTCGAGGCGCGATGGGGGCCGCCCGCGGGCGCGGGGGCGGCGCAGCAGGGCGGTGGGATGCAGCCGAACGCCTCGGACTCCATCATTCGAGCGCGCACCGGGAAGCGCCCGGGCTTGGGCGCGATCACCTTGATCTGGATCCCGCCGAAGCGCTCTTCGCCGGTGATCTGTCCCTCGACGGTGTAGCCCATGCCCAGCGGCATCGCGACGAACTGCCGGATGCGGCCCTTGCCGACGGCGATGCCGTCGAGCCAGGGCTGCGGGGGCGCCACCAGATAGTCCTGCGGCTCGGCGTGCAGGCGCTCGGACCAGGGCTTGCCGGTGAGCGCGCACACCTTGCCCACCGCGATCTTCACCGCGTGCGGGCTGGTGCTGCCGAACGAGAGCCACATCGCCTCGCGCTGGTACATCGGCAGAAACACACCGCCGCGGCCCACCCACTCGGCCGGCACGCGATCGGCATAGTCGTCCACGCGCCGCACCGGAAACGCGCCCAGCCCGGGCGGCAGCGGGTATGTGCGCCCGTCGTCCGGGATGCGCAGCGTGCGCTGGAAGCGGATGCTGAAGTCGTCACCGAACGACACGCAGTCGTTCCTCACCTGTACGTCGAGCTTCATCGGGTTCTCCTTCTCTCGGGCTTCGTCGCCCTCGAAGGCACCGACGGAGGGCCGGGGCGCGGTGTCACCGGGCACGCCAGGTGACGCTGGAACTGCCTGAAATCACAGCTCGGATCGAGAAAGTGCGCGGGGCGCGGTGACAGCCGAGGGGGCTCCGTCGTCTATTGCCCGCGTGGACGCCCTGTCGCCCTCCCGCGAGCTCGAGGCCCTGGTGGCGCAGGGGGACCTCCGGCGCGCCGGCGAGTGGCTGGTGGCCCGCCACGCGCGAGAGGTGATCGCGCTCTGCCGCAGCATGGTGCGCGAGCGCGCGCTGGCGGAAGATCTGGCGCAAGACGTGTTTGCCCAGGCGTTCTCGCACCTGGGCGGCTACCGCGCCGAGGCCGCGCCCCGCACCTGGCTGTTTGCCATCGCACGCAACCGCTGCATCGATCACCTGCGGCGCAGCGAGCGCGAGCCGTGGGATGACGGCGACGATGACGTGGACGGCTTCGCCGACGACGCCCCGCTGCCGCCAGAGCTGCTTCTGCGACGCGGCGACGTCGACCACGCCTTCGACCAGCTGGAAGAGAACGAGCGCGCGCTGATCGTGCTGCGCTTCCGCCACGGCATGGAATACCCCGAGCTGGCCAGCGTGTTCGGCCTCAAGGAGGGCACGGTGCGCATGCGGCTCAGCCGCGCGCTCGGCAAGATGCGGGCGCGGCTCGAACAGCGCGACGCGCTCGAGGCGGCCGTGATGGCCGAGTCGTGCGCGGCGCCGATCCCGCCGCCGGCCGCTGCCCGCTCGAGGGCTGTCGGCGCGCCGCCGCCGCCCGGAGCGCCCCCGCCGCTCGCTGCACCCTCACCGCTCGCTGCGCCCCCGCCGCCCTCTGCCGCCATGCCCGCCTTCGGCTCCGGCGGTGGAGCGCCCCCGCCGCCCCCGTCGCCGGCCCCCGCGCGGGCCAGCGCGGCCGGCCTGGCCAAGGCCAAGGGTGGGGGAGGCTGGCTCGAGCGACTGCGCGCGTTCTTCAGCGGCGCGCCCGAAGAGCTGGTGCCGGCCGAGCCGCCGCCCGCCACGCCCTTCGCACAGGCGCTGTCCGCCCGCGAGGTCGAGCCCGGCGAAGCGTTCACCGCAAAGCTGGCCGCGCTGCTCCGCACGTTGCCGGGGCGCTGAGCCGGGGCTAGCACGCGGCGCATGCCGCCCCACCGCCTCACGGCCCAGACCATCGACGACGAAGCCGCGCTCCGCGCGCTGATCGGCGAGCCGCTGCCGCTGGTCGCGGCCAAGGTCGCCGATCGGCTCAACGCGCTCACCCGGCAGTTCATCGAGCGCGCGCCGATGGTGATCCTGGCCACCAGCGACGGGCAGGGCGGCTGCGACGTGAGCCCGCGGGGCGATCCGCCGGGGTTCGTGCGCATCCTGGACGAGCGCACGCTGCTCTTGCCCGAGCGGCCCGGCAATCGCATCGCCGACTCGCTGCGCAACATCGTGGCAAACCCCCACGTGGGCCTGCTGTTCGTCGTGCCGGGGGTCGGCGACGCCTTTCGGGTGCACGGGCGTGCGACGCTCACCACCGACGCGGCGCTGCTGGCGCCCTCTGCGGTGGAGGGAAAGCCTCCGAAGCTCGGGATCTTGGTCGACATCGAGAGCGCGTACACCCAGTGCAGCAAGGCCTTCATCCGCTCGGACTTCTGGAACCCGGCGCGCTTCGTCGATCGCGCAGAGTTGCCGACCGGCGGCGAGATCTTGCGGGCCATCGTCGGCGAGGCGGTCGACCCCGCGAGCTACGACGCGGAGCGGAGCGCGCGTTACGCGCGCCGCGAAGGGTTCTACTGAAGCCGCTGGGCGCACGCTGCCGGAGTGGCTTGCCTGGCGCGGACTCTTCGGGAAACATCGCGCCGGGTGATCTCACGAAAGGGAGGGGGCTGCCGTGAGCCGAGCCGCGAGCGCCGGCTTGACACCCTTGGCGCAGTCGCCGCACGCTTGGAAGCGTGATCCTGCGTGCGGCGGTCGGCGTGCTCTCTGCGCTTGCGCTCGGGGTCGGGTGCGGCGGCGACGAGGGCGGCGGCCCGAGCGGCAGCGGCGGCAGCGGCGGCAGTGGCGGCGACGCCGCCACGGGGATCGACGGCTCGAGCTGCTGGGGCGCGGTGTGCGGTGGAGAGTGCGTCGACGTGGGCTCGAGCCCGAAGCACTGCGGCGGCTGCAACCAGGCGTGTCCCGCGGCCGAGGTGTGCTCGCTGGGCAAGTGCGCGGCGGCCTGCGGCGGGGGCGAAAGCGCGTGCAGCGGCGCGTGCGTGGATCTGAACGTCGACGCGCAGCACTGCGGGGCCTGCGACCACGCCTGCGCGTCGGGGCAGGTGTGCTCGGCGGGCGCGTGCGCCGCCGGCTGTGCCGCGGGCCAGACGGTGTGCGCCGGCAGCTGTGTGGATACGCAGACCAGCCCCAAGCACTGCGGGGCGTGCGGCGCTGGATGCGTGCTGGGCGCGTGCCTGGGCGGCAAGTGCCACTGCGAGAACGCGGCGAAAGACGGGAGCGAGACCGACGTGGACTGCGGCGGCGCGTGCGTCGGGTGCGCGGCCGGCAAGGCCTGCCAGGCGGCGGCCGACTGCAAGAGTGGGCTCGCCTGCGTGATGGGGTGGTGCGGCACCAAAGACCAAGATCTGGTGGGCAGCTGGCGCTTCGAGGGCAACGGCAAGGACTCGAGCGGCAACGGGCACCATGGCGCGCTGAACGGCGCGACCCTGGTCGCGGGCAAGGTGGGCCAGGGGCTGAAGGTCGAAGCCAGCAAGTGTCTGACCGTGCCCGACGGCGCCACGCTCGACATGGTTGGCGGCACGAGCCTCTCGGTGATGGCGTGGGTCATGACCCAGGGCGACTGCGCGCCCGCCGATCGCGGCATCATCTTGAACAAAGAGGGCTCGTACGAGCTGGGCATTCAGTGCGCGACCCAGCTGTTTCAGGAGGCGATCAACGCGACCGGCAGCTGGGAGTGGTCCGGCACGGGGGCGGTGGGGGCCGGGGCGTGGCACCACGTGGCGGTGACCTTCGACGGCGCGACGGTGCGCCACTGGGTGGACGGGGCAGAGGTGTTCACGCGGGCGCTCTCGGGCGCGCTCATCGATCAGGCGTCGGGGCTGGGCATTGGCTGCCGCGGCGTCGCCGCCGACGGCAGCGTTGCCGCCGCCGGCTCGTGGTTCGTGGGGGTGATCGACGAGGTGGCGCTCTACCGGCGCGCGCTGTCGCCCGCAGAGATCACCGCGTATTACCAGAAGACCAAGTGACTCAGCCGGTCTTGACGGCCTTGGCGCGTAGCGATGCCACGCTGATGCCGCCCCGGGTTCGCACCGCCACGCGCAGCGCGTCGTCGGCGCCCGCGGCCGGGGTCCAGCGGACCGTGCGCTCGGTGCCGTCGACCGGGCCCTCGGCTTCCCAGCGGAAGGCGGCGCCGTCGGGCGCGCCGCGCAACGTGGCCTCGATCGCGTCGCCGACGCGCACCGCGGCGATTTCGATCTCGGGCGGCTCGTAGAGCGGCAGATCGCGGCTCTTGGCGGCGCGCCGGGCGCCGGTGTCCACCCACTGATCGATCACGTCCAGGCGGCGCACGTCGGCGTCGTTCAGCGACATGCCGCCGTCGGCAGGCGGCGGATCGGCCACCATCGAGTCGCCGTCGTCACTGGCGTCTTTGCCGCCGTCGTCGGGCAGCGCGTCGACCACCATCTGGTCGGGCTCGGCGTCGTAGCCGCCGTCGGGCGGCGGGGGATCGGCGACGAACTGGTCCTTGCCGCCGTCTTTCGGCGGATCGCTGCCGGTGTCGCCGCCGCACGCCGACGCGCCCAGGGCCCAAAGCGCCAGCGAGGCGGTGAGGGCCACGTTGGGCCGCGACTTGTTCGGTGCGCGCCGTGCCGCCCGGGGCTCGCCGAGCCGGCGGATGAATCCGTCGATCTCGGCGTAGAACTCGTCGAGCTCGTGCTGCCAGACGCGATCCGAGGCGGCCACCTCGAGCGCCAGGAGCGCGGTCTTGCGCTCGATGGCGTCGAAGTCGTCGAGGTGGGCCGATTCGGCCAGGTCGACGGCCTTCTCGAGCAAGCCCGCGGTGTCCAGGGTGATGGCCCGAGTCAGAGACTCGGCGCGCTCGAGCAGGCGCCGGTGAGCGCCGCCCCGATCGGGGTGGAAGTGCTCGACCAGCTTCGCTGCGTAGCCCACCCCCATGTAGCGATTGGCGACGCCGTCGCAGCGATAGTTCCGCTCGCGGAACGCCGCCGAGGCGATCCGGAAGCAGAGCTCGGTGCGCGCGTCGTCGATGCGGTAGTTCCAGCCCAGGTAGCTGCCGCCGATCTTGCCCGACTCTGCCAGGCCCAGCTGCAGCGGCGTGCCGTAATAGGGCTCGGCGCGGCAGAAGTTCACCGGCTGGCCGGGGTGCGCACGCATGAAGGCGATGTTCTCGCGCACGTGCGCCAGCGTGGCCTCGGGCTCGAAGACCAAGAGGTTGTAGCAGGCGAAGATGCCGGCCTGGTCGCAGGCCGCCAGCGCGCGGGACACCGCCTGGTGCTGCACGCCGCGGTTCAGGTGCTCTGACCCGGCGCGCGCCACGTTCTCGACCCCGACGTACAGCCGCACCACGCCCAGCGCGCGGAGCTTCACTGCCAGCTCGGCGCTGAGGGTTTCGGGTCGACATTTGCCGATGAACCCCGCGTTTTCGACGCCCCGCGCCCGCAGCCCGTCCACGATGGCGCTGACCCGCGCCAGCGAATCTTCCGGCTTGGGCAAGAGGAAGTTGTCGTCGTGGAAGCAGAACACGCAGGCCTCGCCCAGGGCGTGGGTCAGGCGGGCCATCTCTTCGGCGACGTTCTCGGGGCTGCGGAAGCGCAACAGCGCGCCGCCCCCCTCGCGCTTCGCGTCGCGATAAAACGAGGTGATCGAGCAGTACGAGCAGCTGCCCCAGCAGCCGCGCGACGCCATGATCGGCACGAAGGGCACGCCGGCGTGGCGCGCAGGCCGGCGGTAGCGGATCGGGAACGGGTGGGCGTCGAGGGGGGTTCCCAGGCCGCGGCCCGCCGTCTTCTGCACGCCGCCCTGGGCGGCGAACGCCAGCCCGCGCACCGTCTGGAGCGAGGTGCCATGTTCGAGCGCCGCGAGCAGCTCGACGAACGTCTCTTCACCGTCGTGGAGCACCACGCTGTCGACGCCGTGCCCGCGGCCCAGGACCTCGTTGAAGGCCAGGGTAGGGAACTGGCCGCCGGCCGTGATGTGGCCGGTGTAGCCGCGCTGCCGCAGCATGCGCGCCAGTGACAGGAACTCGTGCGAGCGGTGCTGGAACTGCATGCTGAGCCCGACCACGTCGGGCTGGGTCTTCGCGATCTGGTCGGCGATGCGCTTGCGCGTGCCGGCGTCGTTGAACGGCACCACGCGCACGTCGTGGCCAGCCTTCTCGGCCACCGCCGCGATCATTCCGAGCCCCAGGTTCTCCTCGAAATCTGCCCCGATCAGCACCACGCGCATGGACCACCTCCGCGCACGATGCTGAGCGGATTCGCGCGCCCCGGACATGACGGGGATCAGGCCGTCGGGTACGCTGTGGGTCTCGGATGGAGATCATCGTCACCCACGACATGGCGGACTTCGATGCGCTGGCCGCCGCCGTGGCCGCGCAGAAGCTCCACCCGGGGGCCGTGATCGTGCTCGGCCGCCGCCTGGGGAAGGAGGTGCGCGAGTACCTCAGCCTGCACAAGGACCGATTCCCCAGCTCGTTCTACAGCGATCTCGACCCCGAGGCCGTGCGCCACTTGATCGTGGTGGACGTGCGGCGCAAGGGTCGCCTGGCGGACTTCAGCCAGGTGGTCGAGCGGGCCGAGCGCGGGGAAGTGGAGGTCACGATCTATGACCACCATCCGGCCGCGGACGATGATCTGCGGGCCGATCGGCTGTTCGTCGAGGTGGTGGGGTCGGCCACCACGCTGCTGGTGGAGCGGATCGACGCCGCCGGGCTCGCGGTGGACGAGGTCGAGGCCACGCTCTGGGCGCTGGGGATCCACGCCGACACCGGCTCGCTCACCTATGCCGGTACGTGCGCGCGCGACGCGCGGGCCCTGGGCTGGCTCTTGGATCAGGGCGCCAGCCTGCGGGTGATGAGCCGCTATCTCGAACCGCCGTTCTCGGCGGCGCAACGCGCGCTCTTGGCCGATCTGCTCGGGGCGCTCGCGGTCGAGCGGGTGGGTCACCTTCAGGTCGCGTTCGTGCATCGTGAGCTGTCGCACGCGGTGGATGGCTTCGCGGAGGTGATCACCGAGCTGGCGGATCTGACCGGCCACGCCGCGGTGTTCGCGGTGTTCGGCGTCGGGGGGGACCGCGTGCAGGTGGTGGCGCGCTCGCGCTCGGCGTTGATCGACGCCGGGGCGCTGGTGGCCAGCGTGGGCGGGGGCGGCCACGCGGGGGCGGCGTCGGGCGCGCTTCGCCGCGGCGACTCGGCGGTGGTTCTGGCCGAGCTGCGCGCCGCCCTGCACGCCCACCCCCCGCTGGCCCGCCGCGTGGCCGATCTGATGTCGAGCCCGGTGCGCACCGTGGCCCCCAACACCACGCTGCGCGAGGTTGCGCGATCGCTGGCGACCTGGCGGCACACCGGCGTGCCGGTGGTGAAGGAAGGCGAGCTGATCGGGATCGTGTCGCGCAGCGATCTGGAGCGGGCCGGGCGCGACGGGCGCCTGGCGCTGCCGGTGAGCGGGTTCATGACCCACAAGGTCCACAGCGTGGGCGCCGACGAGGCGCCGGAGCGGGCCCTGGAGCTGATGCAAAAGCACGACGTGGGGCGGTTGCCCGTGCTGCAAGGCGGGCGGCTGGTGGGCATCGTCACGCGTTCCGACCTGCGCCGCATGCTCTACGGAGAGGGCTCGCGGCCGGGTCCGGGCTGACCTATCCTTGCAGCCGTGACGACCCCGTCCGACCTTCCGCCGTCTCGCCGCGCTCTGCAGTCGCTTGCCAGCATGCAGGTGGACGTGACGACTCGGATGGGCGCGCTGCACCCCGCCACGGCCACCGGGCTCCCGATCCTGGATCGCATGCTGGCCGGCGGGCTGCGCCGGGGAACCTTGCTCTCGATCTCGGGCGCGCCCGGCGTGGGCAAGACCGCCTTTGCGCTGCTGGTGGGGTACATGGCGGCGCGCGCCCGCGCAGCCACCGTGTTCGCCAGCCCGGTGATCGACGAGACCGAGGTGGTGGCCCGCCTGGCCACTCGCGCGCTGCACCGCGATCACCCCGACAGCCGCGTCAGCTACGGTGCGCTCTGGACCGGGCAGGCCTGGCAAGACGAGGCCAGTCACGGCCCGGTGAGCGCCGCCGTCGAGACCGTGGTCAAGAAGGTGGGCAGCATGTTCCACGTGCACAAGTGCGAGCCGTTCGAGTCCACGGCCAGCATCGCGGCCACCGCGTCGCAGCTCTGGGCCCGGCACGATCGGGTGGTGCTGGTGGTCGACGGCATCGAGGCGTTGAGCGCTTCGGTCGAGGGGGACGCCGCGCGCGCTGCTGCTGCCAACGCCAGCCTCGAGAGCCGCGTGATTCAAGTCGCGTTCGAGCTGCGGCGGATCGCCGAAGGGGGCTGCGCGGTGCTGGTCACCTCTCAGGCCCGCCACGCAGATCTGGTCGCCCCCGCGGCGACCATGAGCGCCGATCTGCGCAACGTCGAGGGGTCGGCGTCGCCGTTGAACGAGCGCCAGCTCGCCCTGGGGGCGCGCCCGGTCGAGCTGATGGTGCGCAAGAACCACACCGGGCCGACCGGCATCGTACCGCTGCGCTTCATTGCGGGGGCGGCGACGTTCGAAGAGCGCGCGCCGTGAGCCAGCGCCTGCGGGTGCAGCTGATCCACGGGCTGGAGGGCAGCCCCACCGGGGCGAAGGCGCAGTACCTGGCGCGGCACTTCGAGCTGCTCGCACCGGCGATGGACACCAGCGACTTCGAGGGTGCGATCCGCACCCAGGCCGCTGCGCTGGCCGTGTTCTGCCCCGACGTGCTGGTCGGCTCGTCGTTCGGCGGCGCGGTGGCGCTGGCGCTGGTGCAGCGCGGGTCGTGGCGTGGGCCCACGCTGCTCTTGGCTCCGGCCCACGGCCACTTCGGGCTCGAATCCTCCGTGCCAGCGGGCGTCACGCTGCGGATCGTGCATGGGACGCGCGACGACGTGTGCCCCATCGAGCACAGCCGCGCGCTGGCGCTGAGCCCCTCTGTGGAGCTGGTCGAGGTCGACGACGATCACCGGCTTTCGTCGCTGCTCGCGGGCGACGCCCTGGCCGGCTGGGTGCGGGGGCTGGGAGAGCGCGGCATTCGAGGCTAGACTCACGCGACGAGCTGCCATGAACTCTTCGAGCCGCACCCTGCCCGTTCTTGCGCTCGCGGCAGCCGCCGCGGGCTTCTTTGCTTGCGGCTCCGAGGCGGACGAGGCGCCGGGGTCCGGCGGCAGCGGCGCCGGCGGCGCCGGCGGGACGGGCGGCCTCAACCTGGGCGGCGGCGGAAACTCGGGCTCGGGCGGCGTGCTGATCGACAGCGGCAAGAACGACGCCATCGATCCAGACGCCGGCTGCTTCTACGACAAGGAAGAGGGCAAGAACACGCCGCTGCACCTGTTCATCGCCCTCGACAAGTCGGCCAGCATGGCGGGCTTCAAATGGGATGCCGCCAAGGCTGGGCTGATCGCGTTCGTGAACGCCCCCAGCTCGACCGGGGTCTACGTCGGGCTCAAGCTCTTCCCCCGGGCCCCCGACGGCACGCCGGTCTGCGATCAGAAGCCCTATGCCACCCCCGACACGCCGTTTGCCCAGCTCCCGGGCAACGCCACCGCCATCGAGACCGCCATCAAGGCGGCGGCACCCGACGGGCTGAGCACGCCGGTCTATCCAGCGCTGGGCGGCGCGCTGCTCAAGGGCATCGAGATCACCAAGAACAACCCCGGCCACACCGCCGCCGTGCTGCTGGTCACTGACGGCCAGCCTCAGGGCCCGGCGACCGATTGCGGCGGGGTGAACCCCGAGCTCACCAGCGAGATCACCAAGATCGCCGCGTCGGGTCTGGCCTATTCGGTGCTCACCTTCGTGATCGGTCTGCCGGGCGTCGACCAGGCGTTCGCCAACGCGGTGGCCCAAGCGGGCGGCACCACCAGCGCCATCTTGGTCTCGAACACCAACGTGCAAAAAGAGTTCGAGACGGCCCTGGCCAAGGTGCGGGGCGAGGCGCTGCCCTGCGAGTTCGAGATCCCCGACAAGGTGCAGAAGGGTGAGATCGCCTTCAACAAGGTCAACGTGGGGCTGACCCCGAACGGCGGCAGCCTGCAGCTCTTGAAGCAGACGGCGGACTGCGCGAAGGGCGGCGACTGGTACTACAGCGCCACCAGCCCGAAAAAGATCGTGTTCTGCCCGAACACCTGCGCGGCCGTGAAGAAGGACTACGGCGCGAAGATCGAGATCCAGCTGGGTTGCGACACGGTCATCAAGTGAGCGGGTATCGCCAGCGGCGCGACCCCCACGAGATCGCCGTCGAGCTGTACACCGAGGCGATGGACCGGCAGACTCAGGCGCTGAAAGCGAAGCACGCCGCCGAGGCAGCGCTGCAGCGCTGCGAGCACGAGCACGAGGTGCTGCTGGCGAAGCACGGGATGCACGCCAGCACCGTGCGACACCTGTCGGCGGTGCTCAGCGCCTCGGCGCTGGCGGGGCGCGGCGCGGCCGACTCGGGTCAGGCAGCGTCGCTGATTGCCGGCGCCCAGGCCCAGATGGACGCCACCGGCCAGCAGATCGCGGAGTCCGAGAAGCGCATCGAGGCGGCGCGGGGCGACCTGGGGCAAGCCGTGGACGCCCTGGCGCTGGCCACGCGCGAGGTCACCGCGCGGCGGGCCGAGCTCGAGCGGTTGTGACGCCGGGTGCGCTCAGCGGCGGGCCCGGCGGCGCACGAGGGCCGCGCCGGCCAGCAGAGCCGCGAGCCATGCCGCGGGCGGCGCGCCGTGCGAGGGCACCGCGCGGCAGTCGCAGCCCCCCGCCGGGTGCAGCCGGGGGGCGCTGGGCGGCGGGGTGATCGTGAGCTTGGACAGCGTGCTGTTGTTGGCGGTGGTGGACTCGCACTCGAGCTCGCTCTCGAGGGTCGCGTTCACCGTCAGCGACTCGGCGTCGCGATCGGCGCGCACCGAGGCCGTCACCGTGGCGCTGGCGCCGGCCGCGAGCTCGCCCAGCGCGCAGAGCGCGGCATTGCACGCGCCCGAGCTGGCGGTGGCCGACATCAGGCTGCCGTGCTCGGGCAAGAGCTCGAGCTTCACCCCTTGCACGGCCTCTTGCCCGCCGTTGACCACGGTGAACGTCAGCGTGGTGGTTTCACCGGCCAGCACGCTGCCCTCTGCCGCGGCCGAGAGCGCCAGATCGCCGGGCGCCAGCGGCGCCAGGGTCACCGTCTCATAGCGAGAGCCGGCGACGTTGGTGTGGTGCAGCAAGAGCACGTCGAGCGCGGCCTTGCCGGCGCGCCCGTCTTCCGAGACGTCGACCTTCACCGGGCCCGGCCCCACGAACAGCGGCAGGCCGTCTTTGCCGTGCTTCACCGCGCTGACCACCGGCTTGGCGGCGTCGAAGGTCACCCAGTTCGTCGACTGCCCGAAGGTGAGGCTGACCGGATCTTCGGTCGAGGCGTAATACGCGAAGACCGGGTTCTCTTCCGATACGCCCAGGTCTTTGAGCAGCGCGGTGAAGACCAAGACCGAGTTGTTGAACGGGTGGGTTTCGGCGACGTCGGGTGTCACCAGGTTGAGCGGCAGGCGCCGGAGGCGCTGCTCGCTGCCCTTGGGATAGGTGGACGATGCCAGCGCGTCTCGGAAGAAGAACTGCTTGTTGCGCGGCTCGGCGCGGATCTCGAAGTCGGCGCTGCCGTCGTTGCCCGGGTCGACGTCGATCGTCACCACGCTCAGGGGCCCGCGCGCCGGCGTGGTCCACTGCCCGGTGACGGCCACGGCGAAGAACACCTGCGCCTCGTCGAACGAGGGTGCAGTGGCCAGATCGGTGGCGGCGCCGATGGCCCGAATGTCGAGCGCGGCAGCGTTCGGATCGGTGGCAGCGTTCGGATCTTCTTCGTCGAGCAGGCCGAGCTGGAACACGCTGACCACCGGCTCGGGGTGCGCCGAGGCGCCCTCGAGCGTCACGCTGACGGTGGCGTCGACCCCCGAGCCGCACTTGCGGGCGGCCACCCCGTGGCGCTTGGCCGCGGCGCGCACGCTGCCGTGGTACGGCACGAGCACGTCTTGGGCGCCGCCGGCCGGGTGCGCGAAGCGCAGGTTGCCGCTGGCCTCGTTCAGGTAGTGGCGCGCCTGCTGGCTGGCCATGGGCGCGGTGCCCGGATCCGGGCCCGGGCTGCCCAGGGCCGTGGGGTCGAGGCTGAGCACGGCCTTCACCGTGGCGCTCTGGCCGGCCGGAAGCTTCACGCTCTTGGGTTCGACGGTCACGCTGACCCCGGGCAGCACGTGGGTCGCGATCACGCTGGCGTCGAGCGTGACCTCGGCGGTGCCGTGGTTCTTCAGCGTCACGCTGCGCTCCGCCTGGGTGGGCACGTCGCTGGTCACCGCCCCGAAGGCCACGCCGACCTCGCCCGCCTCGACGTTAGCGCCGGCGGTGATCTGCTGAGCCACGGCGCGCTCGACGGCGACGCGGCCACTGCCCACGATCGAGGTCTGGTAGAGCTGCGACGCCAGATCGGCGAGCGGCTCGGTGCTGTTCATCAGCGCGGCCTTCACCTCCATGGGGGAGAACGCGGGCCGCGCCTGACGCACCAGGGCCGCGGCGCCGGCCACCACCGGCGAGGCCTGGCTGGTGCCTTGCGAGCGCCGGGGTTCGCTGCCCGAGCCGACCCGCGCGGAGTCGATGGAGAACCCGGGGGCGGCGATCTCGGGCTTCACGCGGCCGTCGACCGCGCTGGGCCCGCGCGAGCTGAAGCCCGCGAGCAGCTCGGCGCCGACGCCGGTGTAGGGGTCCGCCGGATCGAGCTTGGCGCTGGCGGGGCCTTGCGCCAGCGATTGCTTCACCTTGGCGCCGTCCGCCATGCGGATCATCACGCCGGGAATGGGCACGGAACCGGGATCGCCGCCGCCCATGGCGAAGGGCAGCGGGTCGTCCTCGTCGTCGATGATGACCACCGCCAGGGCGCCGGCGCTGACCGCGCTGTTGAACTTCTGGATGAACGAGCACACTCCGCGATCGATCAGCGCGATGTTGCCCTTCACCGCTGCGGCGTTCGAGAGCGCCGAGCAGCCGTTGGCCGGCTGGGCCTGGATCAACGGGGCGCTGATCGCGCCAGTGTCGACCAGGCGCTTGCTGAAGCCGCCCTCGGCCGAGGCGTACTTCTGGGTGCCCGCGGCGGTGGTGACGCCGAGGCTCAGGAACTCGTTGTCGGCGCTGGCCGCCACGGCCAGCGCTTGCGGCGACGAGCCGGGTGAGGCCGCCACGAAGAAGGTCTGCCCGTCGTTGCCGGCGGCCGTGACCAGCAGCGTGCCCACCTTGGTCAGGTTGGCGACCGCGGCGGTGGTGGTGGGCGAGCCCAGCGCGTAGCCGGTTCCGAGCGAGCCGTTGACCACGTCCAGGCGGTCGTCGAATTTGCCGTCTTGGTTTGGATCGGCGGCGCGTTCCAGGGCGCTGACCAGCATGGTGGTCGAGCCGTCGCAGCCGAACACCCGCAGCGGCCAGAGCTTGGCCTTGGGGGCCACGCCCGGAGCGATGCGGTACGCCGTGGGGTTGAAGCTCACGTTGTACGGGCCGAGGTACGCTTTCCCGTCCTGCTTGACGCCGTTGCCGCCGGCGATGCCCGCCACGTGGGTGCCGTGCCCGCCGGCCACCGACATGTTCTCGGGTTTCACGCAGTCGAGCGGATCGGGGTCCGGGCTGGGCGTGTTGATGTTGGCAGTGGGGTTGTAGTCGTCGCCGACGAAGTCCCACCCGCCGACCACGCGCGCGGTGGGAAACGTGCCCGGTTCGATGATCTTTCCGTTGTTGCCGGTGTACGCGGCGACCGTGCCGGGGCCGCCGAAGTGCGCGTGGGTGTAGTCGAGGCCCGAGTCGATCACCCCGATGGTGACACCGTCGCCGTCCAGGGGCGTGGTGTTCGCCCAGGCCTGGGGCGCGCCGATCACGGGCAACAGCGAAGCCAGGGTGGGGTGGAGCACCGGCACCAGCTCGATGCGCGCCACGCCGGGCAGGGGACGCATGCGCTCGATCTGCGACGCGGTCGCGACGACCTGGATCACGTTGGCGAGGCGGCTGAGCTCGGCGATGACCACCGCGCCCTGCGCTTCGATCTGCGGCCGGAGACGCGCGTGGTCGGTCTCGAGCTCGCGCAGGCGGGTCTGGGAGGCGACCGCGGCCTGGTCCGAGCGCGGGTCGACGCCCTCGGGGATGGCGGCAACTGCCGGATCACCGGCCAACACCACGAAGTACGCCGCCTGGGCCTGGGTCAGCGCCGCGCCGTGCTTCGCGATCGGCGCCGTCGGCGCCTCGCCGGCGCACCCCCAAGCCAGAAGTCCGATGCCGAGGGCCGAAGCCGTCCGAAGTCCGCGCATGGCCCGGGCTGTATATGCCGGCAAGGCCTTCGGCGCGAGCGTTGTCGACGTCACGTCGCGCCGCGTCGCGGCACGCGCCCCCGGGGTGCTCAGGGCTTGATCCGTGAATACACCGCCGGCAGCCGCGCCTGGTACGCGCCCTGGATCGCCGCTTCGTCTTCGGCGAGCGGCTTGACCACCACCAGGTCCATCACCTCGGCGGGCGAGAGGCCGCTTTCGAGCAGCAGCCGCGCGGCGCCGGTCGCCATGCTGGCCAGCGCGGGCGCCGCCTGAGCGTCGCTCAGCCCGAAGCGGCCCGCGAGCTCGCGGAGCGCCTGGAGCTGGAACCACAGGTACGTGGGTCCCATGCCGGTGAGGAGGGTGAAGCCCTCGAGCGTGGGCTCTGGGACCTCGGGGCACGGACCCAGCGGCTCGAACAACGCTGTCAGCGCCCGTCGCTCGGCGGGGCCCAGCCCCGGGCCGAAGGCGAGGGGGTTGTAGCCCGCGCCGATCATCGACGGCGCGTTGGGCACGCAGCGGGCGAGACGCGAGAACCCACCGAGCAGCGTGCTGAGCTGGGCCAGCGTGACGGTCGGCGCCAGCGAGACCAGCAGGGCGCCGGCCCCGAGCGACGGCTTCACGCTCGGAAGGACGTCGGGCAGGGCCGCGGCCGGAACCGCGAGCAGCACCAGATCTTGCTCCGCCGCACGTGCAGCGTCGCCCGCCTCCACCACCCGATCGGGCAGCAGCCGCGCGAGGGCGCCGCGGGCTTCGGCGCTGGGTTCGCAGACCACCACGCGCGGCAGGCGCACGCCGGCGTGGACCCACCCGGCAAGCAGGATGCGCGTCACGCGCCCGCCGCCGATGAAGCCGATGGACTCGATGTGGGTCATGAGGTGCACGCTCCGGAGGTCACAGCATAGGCAGGTCCCGCGCGGCTGGCATCGCGATTGTCCGCGGCCTCGGGGCCCGGTACCTTCCGGCGCGTCGTGTCCGAGCGCTGGATCTTGCATGCCGACATGGACGCCTTCTACGCGTCCATCGAGCAGCGGGACCACCCCGAGCTCCGCGGCCGCCCGGTGATCGTGGGGGCCACCAGCGCCCGCGGCGTGGTCGCGGCGGCGTCGTACGAGGCCCGGGCCTTCGGTGTGCGCTCTGCCATGCCCGGGTTTCGCGCGCGCGAGCTGTGCCCCGAGGCGGCGTTCGTGCAGAGCGACATGGAGAAGTACGCGCGGGTGAGCGCCCAGGTCCACGCGGTCTTCGCCGAGCTCACGCCCGAGATCGAGCCCGTGGCTCTGGACGAGGCGTTCCTGGACATCACCGGCTCGGTGGGCCTGTTCGGTGGCCCGCTGGCACTGGCCCGTCGGCTGAAGCGCCGCGTGCGCGAAGAGACGGCGCTCACCATCAGCGTGGGGGTCGGGCCGACCAAGCAGGTGGCAAAGATCGCCTGCACGCTGGGCAAGCCCGACGGCCTCTTGCTCGTGCCCCGCGAGGCGGTGCGGTGGATGCTCGACCCGCTGCCGGTGCGCCGGATCTGGGGCGTGGGGCCGGTGCTGGGGGACAAGCTGGCGCGCTTCGGCATCCGCACCATCGCCGAGCTCAGGGCCTTCGACCCGCGCACCCTGGAGCGTGAGCTGGGCGAGCGGGCGCACGAGCTCTTGGCGCTGGCCCGCGGCGACGATCCCCGGCCGGTGGTCAGCGATCGCGACCCCAAGAGCTACGGCGAAGAGAGCACCTTCGAGCGCGACGTGATCGACCGGGAGCAGATCAGCGCGGCGCTCACCGCGCACTCCGAAACGGTTGCTCGGCGCGTGCGGCACGACGGCTTTCGCGGCCGGGTGGTGACGCTCAAGGTCAAGCTGGCCACGCGGCGCGGGCAGCGCGAGCCGCGCCTGGCCGGCGAAGACGCCGAGCCCATCTACCCGCTGCTCACCCGGCAGAAGACCCTGCGCGAGCCGACCGACGACGGCGCGCTGATCCGCCGCACGGTGCTCGAGCTGTGGGATCAGCTGGGGCTGACCGAGCCCGTGCGCCTGCTGGGGGTCTCGCTGTCGGGGATGGAATCGCGCGATCGCGAGCAGCTGGAGCTGTTCGCGCCGCGGCGGCCGCCGGATCGGCTGGGGCCCGCGCTGGACGCGATTCACGAGCGGTTCGGCCGCGGGGCGATCCACCGGGCGGTGGACGATCCGGGCAAGATCACGCCGGGGATGCGCAAGAAGCGCGGGGAGTGAGCAGGCTTCGCATCCGCCGGAAAATATCGCTATGCTCGCGCCGAAATGCGCGCCGTTCGCTTCGCCGTCGTCACTGCCCTGGTCGCTGGTCTTCCGGGGTGTGCCACCACTGGGGTCTTGTTCGAAGGGCATGCCGAGCCCCGCATGGTCCGGCCGGGCGAGCTCAGCGAGGTCGAGACGCTGCCCGAGGGCTACGAGCGCATCGGGCGGCTGCGCGCGCGCTGCACCCTGGTCGAAGGCGCCCGGCCCGACGACGGCGCGCGGTTGATCGACGTCGACTGCACCGAGAGCCGGCTGATGGCGGCGCTGCGCGAGCGTGCCGCCGAGGTGGGCGCCGAGGTGCTGGTGGGCCGGCGCTGCCGCTCGCGCATTGCTTCCGAGGGCGACACCTCGACCGAG
Source organism: Polyangiaceae bacterium (assembly GCA_023150915.1). Taxonomy (GTDB): domain Bacteria; phylum Myxococcota_A; class Polyangia; order Polyangiales; family Polyangiaceae; genus JADJKB01. The sequence goes on along the minus strand of JAKLKA010000054.1, from coordinate 14,271 downwards.
CTGGACATCTCGTGCGACGCCGAGGTCGCTCGGCCCACGGGCGAAGCCCTGGTGCGGCGCCCACTCGTCTCGGGGGTGATGGCGGACGACGACGCGCCGCGAGCGGACGAGGCCTGGCACATCCGGGTGCACTTCTCGCCGGCCCAGGGCGTGGCCCTGAGGCCTCCGCGTCGCGCGGATCGGGTGCGCGAGGTGCCGCACATGCCGGGGGCGAACCTGCGGCTGGGCGATCTGGTCACCCGCTGCAAAGAAGGGTGCACCAAAGACGGCGCGCGCCTGGGCCTGATGGCCGCGGCGGGGCGGCTCGGTGCATCCGATGTCGTGGACGTTCGGTGTGTCGCCAAGGGGCGCGGCTACCTGTGCACCGCGACGGCGACCGCCCCCGAGGCCGATCCCGAGCTCGAGCCGCGCGCTCGCTGAGCCGCGCACGCGCGTGCTAGAGTTCGGCGCGATGAAGCTCACACGCACCGAGTTCTTGGCGAGCGTGGTGGGGCTCGTGGCGCTCTGGGGCTGCGGCGGCGACGACGACGGTGGCGGCTCGTCGGGCGGCGGCGGTTCGTCGGGCGGCGGCGGCACGTCGGGCGGCGGTGGCACGCCGGGCGGCGGCGGCGGTGGCACCGGCGGTGTGTCCGGGGGCGGCGGCAGCGGCGGCGGCGGCACCACCTGCTCGGCCGGCGCGGTCGCCGAGATCTCGAACAACCATGGCCATGCGCTCACGGTGCCGCAGGCCGACATCGATGCCGGGGTCGAGAAGACCTACGACGCCACCGGCTCGAGCCAGCACTGTCACCAGGTGACGCTCACCGCCGCGGACTTCGCCACACTCAAGGCCGGCGGCGTGGTCACCAAGTTCAGCTGCAACGGTGGGGATCACGAGTATGTGCTGAGCTGCGGCACCGCGCCCAGCCCGAAGATGCCGGACTGCAGCGCGACGCCTTCGGCCGGGGCCTGCTGACCCTCGATGGACTTGCTGATCGTTCGCCACGGCGAGAGCGAGGCCAACGCCGAGGGGCGTCTGCAAGGCTGGCTCGACTATCCGCTTTCGGAGCGGGGCCGCGCCCAGGCACGGCAGCTGGCCGCCTGGCTGAAGAGCACCGGCACCAGCTGGGACTTCGCGTTCAGCTCGCCGCTCAGGCGCGCGCGCGAGACGGCCGAGATCCTGTCTGCCGACACCGGTCAGCCGGCGGCGTCCGTCGAGCCCGATCTGGCAGAGATCCGCGCCGGCGCCCTGGAAGGCCTGACCCGGGACGACATGGCCGAGAAGCACCCGGAGTGGATGCAGCGCGGTGTGACCGAGCTCGGCGACTTCTCTCAGTTCGGCGGCGAGAGCTACGACCAGGTGCAGGCCCGGGTGTCGGCCCTGCTCGATCGCTGGATCGGCGCCTTCCGCGCCAGCGCGCCGCGGGTGCTGGTGGTGGCCCACGGCGGGGTGAACTTCCAGATCTTGAAGAAGCTGATCTGCGCGCCGGTGCCGCGGGTGTGCATCGTGCGCATGGGCAACTGCAGCGTGACCCAGGTGAAGCTGCGCGAACGGCGCGGAACGTTCATGGGTGAGCTGGTCTTCCACCTGCCGGTCGAGATGATGGGCCAGGTCACGTCGGCGGACACCGGCGTCTTGTTCCGCTGAGGGCGGGTTGCCGATTGCGTGGCTGGGCCCTAGGCTCTGACCTGCATGCTGGGCCGCGCGCTTCTTGGGCTGTGCCTTCTGGCCCTGGGCTGTGACGGTGGCGCGGCGGGGGACGCGGCGGGCGCCGGCGGCGCGGCCGGCGGCAGCGCGGCGTGCAGCAACGACGCGGGGCCGGGCTCGGTGTGCGTGCAGCAGGTCACCGGCCGCACCGTCGATGCCTCGGGTCAGGCGCTGGCCAAGCTCTCGACCAGCGTGTGCGGCAGCGTGTGCTGGTTCGGTGAGTCCGACGCCACGGGCGCATTCAGCGTGAGCATTGGCGAGCGCATCGTGCCCAGCCAGTTCTCGGTCCTGACCCACGGTCGCCCGAGCCACACCAGCTTCTATTTCCCACTGCCCGAGAGCCCGGCGCCCAGCGTGGACATGGGCGAGCTCACGCTCTTGGCGCTGCCGCCGAGCGGGCCCGAGCTGGTGGTCTGGTCGGACAAGCAGGGGGCGCCCGCCCAGACCGTGACCAGCGGCGGTCTGACGCTCGAGCTCACCGCCGGCACCCAGATCAAGCTGGACGTGGAAGACGTCGCGCTCGGCAACGCGGGCAAGCAGTTCCGGGTGACGCCGATCCCGGCGGCCCTCCAAGCCCGCTTCGCGCCACCCGCCCTCGGGCTGCTCGCGCTCTGGGCCCTTGGTCCGTTCGAGGCGGCCATCATCCTCGAGGCCGGCGGGGCCAGCGCGCTCGCGCGGATCAGCTCGGCCGACGTGCTGGGGCTCGCTCCCGGCACCCCGGTCGAGTGGCTGGCCCTCGGCAGCTACCTGTTCTCGGATTGGGTGGCCCCGGCAACGTTCGGCGTGGTGGCCACTGGCCAAGTCAGCCCCGACGGGCTACGCATCGAGATGAACGCCGGCGAGGGGACTCGCTATTTGACCTGGATCGGAGTGCGAAAGAAGCCATGACCGCTCGGACTTTGCGCGGCGTCTCGCTCACCCTGATGCTTGCTGTCGGGCTCGCGGCCTGCGGCTCGGACGACAGCTCGGGCGGGGCAGCGGGCGGGAGCGGCGGCATCGCGCAGACTGGCGGCACCAGCGCGGGCGGCACGGCAGCCGGCGGTGCGGCCACCGGCGGTGCCGGCGGCGCGATCGATGCGGGCTCGGATGGCCCGGTGGATTTCGGTCCGTACCCAGCCGGCCCCTACGGCAACGCGGTGGGGGACACCCTCGCCAACCTGGCGTGGGAAGGCTACGTGAACCTGGACGCGGCCGCGTCGTCGGACACGCTGCCGTACATCGATTACTCGAGCAACGACATGCGCAAGAGCGGCAAGTCGTACGGCCTGATCCACATAGCCTTACAGGGTTGACCCGGCTGCAAGAAGGCCGCCCAGGTCTTGGGCGGGAGTCAGCAGAAGGGCAAGGCAGCCATCGCGGCCGGCGGCCTGGTGGTCGAGATCCTGCACTCGGGCGATCTGCTCTCGTGGATCAAGGCCGAAGACTTGCACGTGTCCGTGGTCAAACCCAAAGACGACCAGACGCTGGATCAGCTGGTGAGTCGCGAGTGGACCTACGTCATCGATCTGAAGACCATGAAGGTGGTGTGGAAGGGCTTCGGCAGCTACGACGGCAGCAAGCCGTCGAGCGTGGAAGAGGGCCTGACTCAGCTGATGACCCTGCTCGGGAAGTGACCCGACTTGTGCCGCGCTGAAATTCCGGGCATTCATCGCTGCCGTGAGTGCTTGGGGCTGGTCGACCGTCAGCGCGTGTCTCTCGGCGCTCTGCCTCGTCGGCTGCAGTGAGCCGCCGCCTCCGGCGCCGTCGGCGGTGATCCGCGCCTGCCCGTGGAGCCTGTGCGAAGGCGACGACTTCGCCACCAGCATCCACCTGGACGCGACCCGCAGCGCGCCCCGGCTGACGCTGGTCGAGGCGCCGCCCGATCCCGACGAGCCGCCGCTGAAGATCCGCTGGTCGTTCGCCGGCTCGGACTGGCTGTTCGACGAGGACGGCACGGCCGATCAGCCCGACGTGTTGGTCAGCATGGCCGCCGATCGCCCGCTGCACGTCACGCTGGTGGTCGAGAACGCGGCCGGCGGCGTGGCTCAGGCCTTGAAGTCCATCTCGGTGACGCCGCTGGACGAGGCGGGCCAGTGCCCGCTGCCGGCGCCCGTCGAAGACACCACCGACGACTGCCTGTCGATCGGTCCGGCGGGGCTGTGATGCGGCGAACGGCGTGGTTCGGGCTGGTGCTCGCGGCGGTGCCGCGCGTCGCCAGTGCCACGAGTGGCACCGCCTTCGGCGAGAGCGCGCGGGTGGCCGCGCAGGGCAACGCCGTGGTCGGCGCACCTGGTGACGCCGGCTCGATCCGCGAGAACCCTGCCGGGCTGGCCGACGTGACCGAGCCGCAGGTGATGCTGGGCGCCAGCGTGGGCCACGTGGCCATCGATTTCACGCGTCACGGCGAGGCCGATGCGCCGCGGCAGCGTTGGCTCGGTGGCTATGGGCTCGCGGCGGCGACGCCCCTGCCGGGGCCGGACTGGCTGCGGCGGCTGCGCGTGGGGCTGGCACTCTACCTGCCGGCCGAGCACGTGCTGCGGGTCAGCGTCGACGCGCGGACCGACCAGCCCCAGAGCCCCATCTACGACGGTCGACCGGATCGGATGAGCGCGCTGGGCGCGCTGGCCTACGAGGTGGTGCCGGCGCTGCGCATCGGCGCGGGCGTGGTGATGGCGCCGACCCTGGCCACGCCCACCGAGGTCACCTACGTGGCCGAGCGCGCCGACGGCGTGGAGCGAGACGTGGTGGTGCGGCTGGACCGCGATCTCGAGATGGACGTCTCGCCGTTTGCCGGGATTCGTGCTCAGCCGCTGCCCGAGCTCGGGATCGGGCTCGTGGCTCGAGCCGCGTCGATCAGCCGGGCCGGCGGTGGCCAGCGGACGGTGGCGGGCGGCATCTTGGCCGACGACCCCATCGACTATCACCAGTTCTGGGATCCGAGCGAGGTGGTGCTCGGGGTCTCGGCCGGCAGCTTCTCCGGAACGACCCTCACTGCCGATCTGGGCTACGCCCGCTGGAGCTCGTTTCGCAGCGGGCTGAACCGTTCGCTCGACGTGCCCTTCGAAGACACGCTCAATCCGCGCGTCGGCGTGGCCCACTTGCTGCGGCCCTGGCTGACCGTGCGTGGCGGCTATGCCTTCGAGCCCACCCCCGTGCCCGAGCAGGTGGGCGACGAGAACTACCTCGGCGCCGACACCCACATGCTGGCGCTGGGCGCCGGCTCCGATCTGCGCAAGCTCTGGCGGCGCGTCCCGATCGGGGTGGACGTCTTCACCCGCGTGCGCTTCGGCGGCAGCCAGCAGGTCGACAAGGATCCGAATCGGCTCAGCGACGCCACGCCCGAGCTGCCGGAGAAGCAGATCGACAACCTCGGACATCCCGGCTTCCGGTCGTCGGCGTTCTTCTGGCAGGCCGGGCTCAGCCTGACGCTGTACGTCGGACGCGAGAGGCCCCGATGAGGCGCCTGGCGTGCCTTTCGCTGGTGGTGCTTGCGAGCGCGCCCGCGCATGCCGGGGTGGAAGACACCTTCGGGCTCGGGCCGCGGGCCATGGCGCTGGGGGGCTCGTACGCCGCGCGTCCCGGGGATTTCGCCGCCGCCTATTACAACCCGGCGGGCCTGGCCCGGGGCGGGTCGCAGGGTGAGCACGGCGGCTTCTTCGAGCTGTCGGCGGCACACCTGTTCGCCGCGCCCCGGCTGTATGTGACGCGGTCCGACGGCTCGGAGCTCGAGACCCCGGGCGAGCCGACCACCACCGGGGTGCTGGTGGGCTCGCGCTTCAGCCTGGGGCAGCCGTTCGATCTCGACGGGCTGAACATGGGCCTGTCGGTGTACGTGCCCGAGCACCTGTTTCGCTGGTCGATCCGCCCCGACGACGACGTGCAGTGGGCACTGCTCACCGACCGCACGCAGGTGGTCACGGCGAATGCGTCGGTCGGGCTTCGCCTGGCGCCGTGGCTGTCGGTGGGCGCGGGGTTGCGCGTGATGTTCGACGTCGAGACGCTGACGCGCGGTCGGGTGACCGACGTGGCGTACGACCCCGAGACCGGAAAGGTCCGCACGCACACCGTGCTGGGGACGGACGCGCGGGTGTTCGGTCGCGTTGCGCCGCTGGCCGGCGTGCTGGTGACCCCGCGGGACGATCTGCGGCTCGGGCTCACGTATCGCCACGAGAGCTACGTCGACGACTGGGGCGACACCCGCATCACGGACGTGCCAATCCTTCGGCACATGGGCTACACCCACCGCTTTGCCCACTATTTCGAGCCCACGCAGGTCACCGCCGCGGTGTCGGCCGATCTGACGCCCACCCTGGACGTGTCGGCCGATCTGACCTTCTCTCGCTGGTCGCGGGCGCTCTCGACCAACCACAACGCGCAGTTCTCGCCGGTCTGGGGCGACACCTGGACGCCCGCGGTGGGCGCCCGGTGGGCGGCGCACCGCGCCCTCGGCGTGCTCGGCGGATACCGCTTCCAGAAATCGCCGCTCGGCAACTACGGCGGCCCGTCGAACCTGCTCGACACCGATCGCCACGCCCTGTCGATGGGGCTCGAGAGCGCGCTCGAGGGCTGGCTCACGCCGGGCTTCGACGCGAAGCTGAACCTGGCCGTCGAGCACGTGCTCTTGGTCGAGCGCAGCGAGACCAAGGACTATCGCCGCTTCGAGAGCGACGCGGCGCTGGCCGACAACCCGGGCTACCCTTCCTACGTGTACGGCGGCCGGCTGCTCGCGATCTCGCTGGGAGTGGAGGCACGCTTTTGAGCCGAGCCCTGGCGGTCTGCATCACGCTCGGGGCGCTCGCTGCCCTGGCGCCCAGCTGCGGCCCGAAGGACGACGTGCCGGTGCTGCGCCACGACCACTGCCCGGTCGGCGGCTGCACCGACGCCTCGACCAGCGTGGACTCGGGCCCGGTGGTCATTCCCCCCGATCCGCTGGAACCGTGGGACACCGCCGGCCAGGGCCCGCTCAGCGGCATCTTCGCCGTCGAGACCACGATCAACGCCAAGGTGGGGATCCCGGTCGAGACGCGGCAGCTGTTCCGTCTGCGGCTGGTGCAGCGCGGCCGGAAGATCCAGCAGAAGACCACGCTGTGCGCGTTCAAGCTGCCGAAGGTCGAAGGGCTCGCCACGCTGATCATTCCGCCGGCGCTCCAGGCGCTGATGGCGCAGAAGCACGTCGAGGCGGAGGGGGACCTGCTCTCGAGCCAGGAGCTGATCGGCGCGGCCTATCTGCCGCCGCCCTCGCTCTTGGTGGTCGGGGCCCAGCTGTCGGATCCGGTCGAGGATCCGCTGCCCACCAAGGAAGCGCCTGGCACTGCCTTCGACGAGGATCAGGACGGCAGCCCGGGGGTGACCCTCTTGGCCAGCGTGGTCACCTGCGGAGAAGGCAAGCTCGAGAAGCTCTTCGTGGCGCTCCGAACCGGGGTCACGCTGAAGGGCAAGGTCATCACCCCCGATCGCATCGAGGGCAAGGCCGAGGTCGATCTGGACCAGTCGGTGATCGGCTTCTCGGACGACTGCCTGACCACGGCGGCTCAGATCAACATCGTGGTCGAGCCGGGCAGCCCGTTCCGCGCCGTGAGGGTGGGCGACGCTCAAGACGTGGACGACAACGGAAACGTCTCGTGCCCCGAGATCGTGGTCCATGGCGGCGCACTGTTCGGCGACTTCTGGGGCCCGTGATGCTCAGCCTGCGCTTCTCTTACGGCACGCTCGAGCTCCACGGCTGGCCCGCCGAGCTGCCGCTGCCGCCGGGCGTGCGCTGGGACGCGCGCGCCGCCTGCCACCGAGCCCCCGCCAGCGCGTATGCGCCGATCGTGCTCGGGCTGGGCCGCGACCAGGTCCCGTTCGAGGACCAGGCGCGCCGCTATGAGGCGCTGACCCACGGGCTGCGCGTGCGGCGCGAACCGCGTCCCTTCCAGGAGCGGGCGCTGGTGGCCTGGCGCAAGGCCCAGGGGCGCGGGGTGGTGGTCTTGCCCACCGGGGCCGGCAAGAGTCACGTGGCCATCTTGGCGATCGCCGACCGGCAGCGCAGTGCGCTGGTGGTGGCGCCGACCCTCGATCTGGTCCGCCAGTGGTACGACCTCTTGCGAACCAGCTTCGGCACCGAGGTCGGCATCGTGGGCGGCGGCGAGCACCAGGTGCTGCCGCTCACCGTCACCACCTACGACAGCGCGCACCTGCACATGGAGCACTTCGGCGCGCGCTTCGGGCTGGTGATCTTCGACGAGTGTCACCACCTGCCGGGGGCGACCTATCAGCTGGCGGCCGAGCAGTGCCTGGCGCCGTATCGCCTGGGCCTGACCGCGACGCCCGAGCGCACCGACGGCCGAGAAGCCAGCCTGGACGAGCTGATCGGGCCGATCGTGTGCCGGGTCGAGATCGGCGAGATCGCCGGCAGCTTCCTGGCCGAGTACGAGACCGTGCGGCTGGCCGTGGAGCTGACCGCCGACGAGCGCGCGGAATACGAGGCCGAGCGCGCCACCTATCTGGGCTTCTTGCGTGCCAATGGCGTTCGCATGAACGGCCCCCAGGGCTGGAGCGAGTTCGTGATGCGGGCAGCGCAGCGCACCGACGGCCGCCGCGCGATGCGCGCCTACCGGCGTCAGCGCGAGATCGCCTTTGCTTCGGCCGCCAAGCTCGAGCTGGTCGAGCACCTGCTCGAGCAGCACCGCGCCGACCGCGCGCTGGTGTTCACTCAAGACAACGCCACCGCCTATGCCGTCTCGCGGCGCTGCCTGGTGCCTGTCATCACCCACCAGACCAAGGTGCGCGAGCGGAGCGAGATCTTGCAGCGCTTCGCCGACGGTACCTACGGCGCGGTGGCGACCAGCAAGGTGTTGAACGAGGGCGTGGACGTGCCCGATGCCAACGTGGCCATCGTGATCAGCGGTTCGGGCTCGGTGCGCGAGCACGTGCAGCGGCTGGGGCGGATCTTGCGGAAACGCGAGGGCAAGCAGGCCACGCTCTACGAGCTGGTCAGCGGCGGCACGGCCGAGACCCATACCAGCGAGCGCCGGCGCGATCACGAGGCCTATCGCTGATGCTGAGCTCCGACCACGTGCGCGTGCGGCGCAAGGGCGACGAGCTGATCTTGCCGGCCTTCGACAAGAAGCGGCGGGCGGCCGCGGTGGCGCTGGCCACGGAGGTGATCCTGGCCGGTCGCGAGTGCCAGGGGGCGCGGCGCCGCGCGCTGGAGGAAGCCCTTGCCGCCATCGAGTGTCGCCCCAGCGAGCGCCGCATGGTCGAGGGCCTGGGCAAGCTGCTGCTCGACCGGTGCGAGATCGAGTCGCCCCAGGCGGTGGACGTGGCAGCGCTGCGGCGCGCCGTGTTCGAGCGGGCGGCGAACGAGCGTCGCACGCTGGCCGACGGCGTGCCCCTGGACAAGCAGGCCGTGCTCGGGGCGGTCGGCGCCGCCTTCGGGCTCGAGCCCCAGGCCGTGGACGAGGCGCTTTACTCGGACTTGCCGAGCGAGGCCCGGGTGGTCCGCGTGCCCGAGATCCCCCCCGAGGCGCTGGCCGACGAGTACGAGCGGAGCGCGCGCCAGGCCATCTTGCTCAAGGCCACGCGCGTCACCGCCGACGTGGTCTGCCGCTCGCCCGGTGCCTATCGCGCGCTGTTCGGCAAGCTGAAGTTCCGGCGCCTGCTGCACCGCATCGAGCGCACCGAGCGCGGCTATCGGATCGTGATCGACGGGCCCCACAGCCTGTTCGACTCGGTGACCAAGTATGGGCTCAGCCTGGCGCTGGTGCTGCCCGCGCTCGAGGCGGCGGACGAGCTGCGGCTCGCGGCGGACCTGCGCTGGGGACGCCGGCGCGAGCGGCTCACCTTCCGCTACGAGACCCGCGGCGCCGGCGACGCCGCCGGCCCGGCGATGAACGACGACGTGAGCGCCCTGCTTCAGGCGTTCTCGGAGCTCGAGACCTCGTGGAAGGTCACGCCCGCCGCGCGGATCTTGGACGTGCCGGGCCTGGGCGTGTGCGTGCCCGATCTGACCTTCACCCACCAGAAGAGCGGGCGCGACGTGCACCTCGAGGTGCTGGGGTTCTGGAGCCGCGAGGCCGCGTTCCGGCGGGCCGAGCTGGCGACCGGGGGGCTGCCCGAGCCGGTGGTGTTCGCGGTCTCGAGCCGGCTGCGAGTCAGCGAAGAGATCTTGGACGAGAAGACTGCGAGCGCTCTGTACGTATACAAAGGCGTGATGAGCCCGCGCGCCGTCGAGCGCCGCCTGGACGCGGTCCACGCACGCCTTTGCGCTGGCCAGGGCCTCGTGTAGTACTTCGCTCATGGTCGGGACCCATGCCAAGCACCTGCTGGTGGAGTACGAGGGCTGCGACCCGGTGGTCCTGGACGACCTCGATCAGGTCCGGAGCCTGATGCGGGCTGCGGCCGAGGCCGCAGGCGCCACGGTGGTGGCCGAGGCCTTCCACCGCTACCGGCCCCAGGGGGTCACCGGGCTCCTGGTGATCGAAGAGTCGCACTTCTCGGTCCACACCTGGCCCGAGCACGGGTACGCCGCCGTCGACTTCTACACCTGCGGCCAGTGTCGTCCCGAGCTGGCCGATCAGCTGCTGCGGCAGGGGCTCTCGGCCACGCACGCCGAGGTGGCCCTGGTCGAGCGCGGGCTGCGGCTCGCGAGCGGCTCGATGCGGCTGGCCCTGCGGCGGGGCGAGGTGCTGCCCCGAGGAGCCGAGAGTTGACCGTGCGCGGGGGGCGCGGGGCGCGGTGACACGGTGCAGCACTGTCGGCCTTCTGGGCTGCGCGCTTTTGCTGGCTTGCCCGGCCCAGGCCGAGACCCTCGGGGGCAAGGTCGATCAGCACGTGGACGACCACCTGCCGAGCGGGGGCGGGAAGAAACGTCCGAAGCCCAAGAAGCAGCGCCGCGAGCACCACGCGCCTCAGCATTCGGCGCAAAGCCCGGGGCCGCCGCCAGGGCCGCGCCCGAAGAAGAAGGAAACCGACCTGCCGCATCGCGTGTTCGGCAAGCGCTTCCAGCTCGATCCGACCACCGGCCTCGCGTACCGCGGCTGGCGCCCCCAAGAGTTCGAGAAGATGGACGTCTCGACGGAGAACGCCCTGACCTGGCACGTGGGGGTGCGTGCCAAGCTCTACTTCATCGCCATCAACCACGCGCACTACGAATCGAATGGCATCGGGTCGCCGCGTCGCTCGGGCGCCAGCATTGCCACCCGGGCTGCTTCGGCCACACCGGTGGCGGCCTGGTTCCTCGGCGCCATCGGCTTCCCCTTCGACTGGGTGCTCGAGCCGATCATTCGCTACGAGGCGCGCGCCTTCCAGAGCACGCTCAAGCCCGAGGCACCGGTGCGAATCATTCCGCAGTCGGCGAGCAAGAACGACGACCTGACGACCTTCCCCACGACCACCTCCGAGCTGACCCTGACCAGCGCCTTCGAGACCTTCGTGGTGGGCCTGCGCTATCACCACGACAACGACCCGTCGGGCATCATCGCCAGCGACGGCGGCTCGTTCCCCAAGATCTACTTCGGCGTGGGGCTGACCCAGTACAGCAAGCCGTATCAGGTGCGGGTCGGCGACCAGGTGCTCTCGGATCTGCTGTTCGACGCCCGCCTTCGCGGCGCCGGTCTGGCCTTGGGCCTCGAGACGGGCCAGCGACCCGAGAGCTTCTTCCTCGATGTCTCGACCCAGGTCGGGATCGGCGAGGTGCGCCTGACGCACGACTTCACCGTCAACGAGACCCTGCCCGACGGCTGGAAGATCGGCTATGCGCAGGGCGAGGTCACGGGCGGCTACCTGCACCCGCTGACCCGCACGCGCCCCACGCTGCTCGGCGGGCTCGCCGCTTCGGTGGGGGGCGCGACGTTCTTCTACTTCAAGCCGCTGACCACCGCCGAAGAAGATCGCAGCACGCCCGCGCTGAACTGGGACCTGCTCTGGGGGCTCAAGGCGTTCGTGGTGGTGCCGCTCTGACGCTCAGCGGGGCGCGCTGAACACGTCGTAGTCCGCCGTGGCATCGGCGTTGCTCGAGAAGTAGAGCGTGCACGAGCTCGGACCGAGCGACGGCGTGCGCAGGGCGAAGCTGGTCTTGGAGTAGGTCGTGGCCAGCGAGGTGCGCACGCTCTTGATCTCTTTCGCGGTGCCGATCTGCGTGCCGGTCGCCGGATCCATGTAGCTGTAGAAGAGCGCGCGATTGCCGCTGTCGATCGGCAGCGCACAGTTCGGCTGCTCGTGGCGCGGAGAGCTGAACAGCAGCACCGTGCCGTCGGGCGTGACCCAGGGCTCGACGTCTTCGGCGGTGACCGGGCAGCCCCCCTCGAGCGTGAGCGCCACCTGGCTCACAGCGCCCCCGCTGATCGCGCGGGTGTAGAGCCCCGGCTTGTTGTCGCGATCGCTGCTCCAATAGAGCCGCGGGCTCGAGCCCAGATAGGCGTACGCCGGGTTGTAGTCGTGCTTGCCCGAAGTGCCCTGGTTCAGCGAGGCCAGCGGGGTAGGCGAGAGCGACGACTTGAACAGCGTGCTCAGATAGATCTGGTGCTTGCCGCTGTCGCGCTTGCTGTCGAACAAGATGAACGGTTCGGTGGTGACCGTGCCGTTGGATGGGTCCTTGGCGCCGGTGGGGATGATCAGCGGGCCCGAGTCTTCCGCGTTCGGGTAGTTGACCAGGTTCCCCAGGTTGTTCGTGAGCGCCGTCCACCCCGCGCCCTGGGCCGTGGCCGTGTACAGATCGAGCTCGTTCGAGGCCGTCTGGCGCAAGACGACGCGATCGGTGCTGGTCAGGGTGGTGACGCGGGGGAAGAGCGCGTCTTTGCCGCCGCTCAGGCCGGCGACCTTGCCGACCGGATCGTGGAAGTCGAGCCACGACAGGTCGCTGCACGGGACGCAGCTCTGCTTGCAGGGGTTGTAGTACTGCCCGGCCGCGCATCCCGCGTCGGGCGCCGGACCCGCATCGGCGGCGGGCACGCAGTTGCCGGCGTCGAGGCCGGCCTCTGCTTCGGCCGGCGAGTCGAGGCTCACGTCGCTCGGGGCATCGAGCGAGGCGTCGGCGCCGCCGCTGCCGCCGCTGCCACTCTGCCCGCCGCTGCCCCCCGTCGCGCCGCCCGTGCCACCGGTCGCGCCGCCGCTGCCCCCAGAGCCCCCGGACGAGCCGCCGACCCCACCGAACCCGCCGACGCCGCCCCCGCTGCCGCCCCCGCCGCCGGCGCCGCCGGTGCTCTTCGGTTTGTCATCGGCGTCGTCTCCGTCGGCGCACGCGAAGGCGGCGCCCGCGGCGAGCAGGCTGAAGAGGGCGGCGGAGAGGAAGCGCTGACGCATGGGGCGAAGTGTCGCTCAAACCGACCCTGCTCCGCAATTGCCAGCTGTCGGGGAAGGTGGGCCAGGCTGCTTGCGTAGAGGGGGAGGCTTGGAGGTGGATCCGGTGGCGTCGTCAACCCGTCTGTCGGCGCTCGGCGCCGTGTTCTTGGCTTCCTTGGCCTTGGCTTCGCCCGCGCGTGCCGAGGCGCCCAAGCCGCTCGGCACCACCCAGACCAGCGCCGCAGGCTGGAGCAGTCGCGCCGCGGACGACGTGCGCGCCGGCAAGCCGCTGGTCATCGAGGTGTTCGTGCCGCTCTGCTCGGACGACAAGGGCGGGCCCTGTGGCAAGCACCCGGGGGCAGGCGAGGCGAAGAACCTCGAGGACAACCTGTACTGGGGCGCGGTGTTCGGTGCGAGCCGCTACCTGGGCCGACGCGACACCGGCTGGGCTCGCGTCGAGTCGGGGCCGGCCGAGAGCTTCGAGCTCGAGCGGGTCACCTTCAAGCGCAGCGTCTCGGGTGCGGGTTGGGGGACCAGTGGCAGCGTCGACGTGTTCGTGGTGCTGCACGCCATCGACGGTGATTCCGGGCAAGCCGCCCTCGAGCGCTTCCTGGACGTCGCGGGACGCGGCGGCAGCGTGAAGCTGGGCGACGGGACCACGCAGGACGTTCACGCGGTGGGCTTCATGGGGCGAAACCCGCTTCTGGTGAACGGGCGCGTGCCCAGCAAGCTGGCCCTTCCCGCGGCGCCCAGCGGCACCGGTATTCCGGTCTTCACCACCATGGCGCACGCGCGCGAGACGCTGGGCTCGTACGTCCGGCGCGCCGGCTCGCGCGAGATCTTGCTCCCCCGTGGGCCAGTGGCGTCCGAGGGCTACGTGCTCGATGCGGTGCTGCAGGGCCTGGCCAAGAACGAAACCGGCTGGAGCATCCGCAAGCGCGTGGTCAAAGCCTATACTCGCTGGCACAAGTCGGTGCCCGCGCCGCTGGCCGAGGTCTACTTCTCGCCGGCGATGCCGAAGGCCTGGGGCATCGGTGCGCAGAAGCCGCTGGGTTGACCGTAGATGCCCCGAGTGGCGCGGGGGCGCCACGGCCGCTATGGTTCCGCGCGTGAGCGTTGGGCAGCGCCGTGCGGCGTCAGTGTGGGCGGCGATGGCGCTCGCGGGTGCGATTGCTGGGTTCGAGGCGTGCGCCCAGTCGGAAGACCTGGGCGGCTCGGGCGTCGCAGGCGGCGCCGCCGGCAGCGCGGGTGACGCCAGCGTGGGCGGCAGCACCACGGGCGGCGCGGGCGGCAGCGGCGGCGCGGCGACCGGTGGGGCCGCGGGCAGTGGCGGCGCAGTCGGC
>JAKLKA010000053.1 GCA_023150915.1 Polyangiaceae bacterium | reverse complement strand
AGCAACGGTGGCAGCGGCGGCGCGCCCGACGGCGGCGGCGTCACCGGCGGCGGCGGAGCACCGAGCGGCGGCGGAGTGCCGACGGGCGGCGGCGGAGTGCCGAGCGGCGGCGGCGGAGTGCCGACGGGCGGTGGCGGAGGACCGAACGGCGGTGGCGGAGTGCCGAGCGGCGGTGGCGGAGTGCCGAGCGGCGGTGGCGGAGTGCCGAGCGGCGGTGGCGGAGTGCCGACGGGCGGCGGCGGAGTGCCGGCGGGCGGCGGTGGGAGCGGCGGAACGCCGCAGTGCACCACCGACGCGAACTGCAGCGATGGCAACTTCTGCAACGGCGACGAGAAGTGCCAGAGCGGAAGCTGCGTGGGGGGCTCCGCGCCGACCAGCTTCTATCAGTGCGGCACCACTTGCCCTGCGACGCACTACGCCGCTTCGGTCAGTTGCTCGAGCAGCTGCGGGCCTCCGAACGGACCGCGTGCGAATTGCAGCCCGGCGTGCGGCACGTCGTTCAATGCCTGTGGCGGCTGCCCTGGGGGCTACTATCAGAGCAGCACGTCGTGCAGCACCAGCTGTGGCAGCTGCGGCAGCAGCAACGGACAGCGCTTCACCTGCAGCCAGGTCGGCGGGTCGTCGTTCAATGCCTGCGAGAGCTGCCCGAGTGGCTACCATCCGTCGAGCACGTCGTGCAGCACCAGCTGCGGCAGCTGCGGCAGCAGCAATGGGCAACGCTTCACTTGCAGTCAGAGCGCGGGCTCGAGCTTCAACTCTTGCAGCCCGTGCCCATCGGGCTACTACGAGTCGAGCACGTCGTGCAGCACCAGCTGCGGCAGCTGCGGCAGCAGCAACGGCAAGCGCTACACCTGCAGTCAGATCCCCAGCGGCGGCACCTTCGCCGCGTGCAGCAGTGTGTGCCCGGCGGGCTTCCACGTCAGCTCGCAGACCACCAGCGTCAGCTGCGGCAGCTGCGGCGCCAGCAGCGGAACCCGCGTGACCTGCGCGCCGAACTGATCTCGACCTGGCCCGTCTGGTCACTACTTCCCGACGGAGTCGTCCCAGCAGCAGCGGAAGCCGACCTCGGGGAGCTTCTTGGTGCGCGGCACCGGCTTCGGCGTTGCGCAGGTGACGCCGGGGCCCCCGTCGGAGGCCGAGCCGCCGCGGGTGAGGCAGTCGGCACCGCTGCATGCGTCTTCCCACTCGGCCACGTTGCCGAGCATGTCGGTCACGGTCTTGTAATAGTGGCTCGAGCAGGGCTTCTGCTGCCCCATGGTAGAGCCCACGGGCGCCACCTGGTTCGTGTCGATGCAGCGGGCACCCTCGTGCTGGTCGCCGTAGAAGTACTGGTCGACGCCCCCCGGCCCCGCGCACGCGCTGTGCCACTGATCGGCGTCGGCCTCGGGCAAGCTCGCCGTGGCAGGCCCGCCGCCCTTCGCCCCGCACAGCCGCTTCCCAGCCCATTTGCAGTAGGCATAGGCGCTGCACCAGTCCACGCAGCGGACCGGGAAGTTCTTGTCGGTGCCCGGAACGAAGGGTGGGCACGGATCCAAGCTCGGGGGCTTGTAGTCGATGGCGTTCGCGCACACCGACAGCCCGGTCAGGTTCATCGGGCCGCCGTCGGCGATGTCGGTCAAGAACGCCTGGTAGTGATCGTTCGTCACCTCCGTGGCGTCGATGCAGAAGCTCGAGCCCACGGGCGCCAACGCCGGGCCCTTGGTACCCGGCGGGCACACGAGCCCGGCGTCCCCGCCGCCGCTGCCCCCGGTGGGTGAGCCGCCGCCGCCGGGCGCGCCGCCGGTCGACGACCCCGCCGCGCCGCCGGTGCTCGCGCCGCCGGTGCTTGCGCCGCCGGTGCTTGCGCCGCCGCTGTTCGCCCCGCCCGTCGCGGAGCCCTCGTTGGTCGTCGACGATGAACAGGCGCCAGCCAGAGCCACCGAGCCCAAGCACACCCAGAGAAGCGAACGCCACACGGCGAGGGCATTCTACCAGCTCCGGAGCGCTCGCGCGAAATCGAGCTGTTTTGCCCAGGCCGCCGGCCGTGGTACCGGCACGGGTCGAACATGCCCGAGCGCTGGGAGGCCGTGATCGGACTCGAGGTCCACGCCCAGCTCCTGACGGAGACCAAGCTGTTCTGCGCCTGTGCCACGCGCTTCGGCGAGGAGCCGAACCGGAACGTGTGTCCGGTCTGCCTGGGCCTGCCCGGGGCGTTGCCGGTCTTGAATCGTCACGCGGTCGAGCTGGCGGTGCGCGCGGCGCGGGCCGTTGGCTGCGCCCTGCACGACCTGAGCGTGTTCGCTCGCAAGAACTACTTCTATCCGGATCTGCCCAAGGGTTATCAGATCAGCCAATACGAGCGCCCCCTGGCCACGGGCGGCCACCTCGAGTTCGAGGGCGAGGGCGGGCGGAAGCGCGCGGGCATCACCCGCATTCACATGGAAGAAGACGCCGGCAAGAACGTGCACGGCGTGGGGGGCGACTCGCTGGTGGACCTGAACCGCGCCGGCACCCCGCTGATCGAGATCGTCGGCGAGCCCGACCTCCGAAGCGGTGCCGAGGCGGCGGCCTATCTTCGCGCGCTGCGCGACGTGCTGGTCTTCTTGGGGGTGAACGACGGCAACCTGGAAGAGGGCAGCTTTCGCTGCGACGCCAACGTCTCGGTGAGGCAGGTCGGGGACGCGAAGCTGGGCACCCGCGCCGAGATCAAGAACGTGAACAGCTTCCGCTTCGTGCAGCGCGCCATCGAGCTCGAGGTTGCGCGCCAGGTCGCGATCCTCGAGAGCGGCGGGCGCGTGGTGCAAGAGACGCGCGGCTTCGACCACGATGCCGGGCGGACCTATTCGCTGCGCTCCAAGGAAGAGGCGCACGACTATCGCTACTTCCCCGACCCCGATCTGCCCCCGTTGGTGCTCGACCCGGCGCTGAAGGGCGGCGAGCTGCCCGAGCTGCCGGCCGCCAAGCGCGCCCGCTACCAGGCGCTGGGGCTCACCCCGCAGGCGGCGCAGGTCTTGACCGGGCACCCGGGCATTGCGCGGTTCTTCGAGCGCACGCTCGCGCTCGGGGCCAGCCCGGTGAGCGCCGCGAACCTCATCCAGACCGAGGTGCTGCGCGACGCCAAGCTGCACGGGCTCGATGCCGAGCTCGGCGTGACCCCCGAGCAGGTCGCAGAGTTGCTGCGCTTGACCGAAGCCGGAACGATCAGCGGCAAACAGGCCAAAGAGGTGTTCGTCGCCGTCGCGGGCACGTCGCGCATGCCGAGCGCCGTGGTGGAAGAGCGCGGGCTCAGGGTCGTGTCCGACGAGGGCCAGCTCTTGCCCCTCTGCCAGAAGCTGGTCGCCGAGAACCCGAAGCAGGTGGAGCAGGTGCGCGCGGGAAAAAAGAGCATGCTGGGCTTCTTCGTCGGGCAGGTGATGAAGCAGACCGGCGGCGCCGCCGATCCGAAGCTGGTGAGCGCGCTGCTCGAACGGTTGATCGCCGAGGAGAAGACCTGATGCCCGTCCCCCATCCCGAACCTCTGTCCGACGCCAGCTATTCGGCAGTCGAGCTCTGCCTCGAGAACGACGCGGTGCTGATGCTCGATCAGCGGCGGCTGCCGGGCGAAGAGATCTACGAACGCCTCACCACCTCGACGGAAGTGGCCCGCGGGATCACCGACATGGTGGTGCGTGGGGCGCCGGCCATCGGCATCGCCGCGGCCTATGGCATGGTGCTCGCCGCGCGCCGCGCGCAGAGCCGCGACGAGCTCGGGGCGCTGGCTGCCGAGCTCAGGCGCGCCCGGCCCACCGCCGTGAACCTGATGTGGGCCGTGGACCGCATGCTCGCCTGCGTCGAGCGCGGTGCCGACGTGCCTGCGCTGGCGGTCGAGGCGCGAGCGATCCACCGCGCCGACGTGCTCGCCAATCGCTGCATCGGCGCCCTGGGTGCCGAGCGCGTGCCCGACGGCGCCACCATCCTCACGCACTGCAACGCCGGCGCGCTGGCCACCGGCGGCTATGGCACGGCGCTCGGCGTGATCCGCGCCGCGGTGGAGGCCGGCAAGCGGGTGCGGGTGCTGGCCGACGAGACGCGGCCCTATTGGCAGGGGCTGCGGCTCACCGCGTGGGAGCTTCACCAGGACGGCATCCCCGTCGAGATCCTGACCGACGGCATGGCCGGGTGGTTCTTCGCCCAGGGCGCCATCGATCTGGCAGTGGTCGGCTCGGATCGCATCGCGAAGAACGGCGACGTCGCCAACAAGATCGGAACGTATTCCGTGGCCTGCCTCGCGCGGCTGCACGAGCGGCCGTTCTACGTTGCCGCGCCCTGGTCCACCGTCGACGTGCGGTGCCCCAGCGGCAGCGCCATTCCCATCGAAGAGCGCAGCATCACCGAGATCACCCACATCGGCGAACGACGCATCGCGCCACGAGGCGTCGGGGCGAGAAACCCCGGGTTCGACGTGACGCCGGCCCGACTGGTCAGCGCCATCTTCACCGAGCGTGGCGTGATCGATCCGGTGGGCGAAGCCGGGGTGCTGGCTCTCGACGCTTGACCAGCCCCTCGGCGTGGGAAAGGCTTCCCGCCGCGTGAGGTGCGCATGACTCGCCACGAGCTCGCTTTCGGCACGTCGTTCCTGGTCGCTCTCGTTCTCTTTGCGTGCAGCGGTGCCGACGACACCGGCGCCGGCAACGGCGCGGCCGGCGGCGCCGGGGGCAGCGGGGGGCTGGCGCTGGGCGGCACCGGCGGCGGCGGTGGCATCGGCATCGACGCGGGGGGCGACTCGGGCGGCGGCGCCTCGGGGGCGTGCAACCAAGCCGTCGACATCGTGTTCTCGATGGACGTGTCCACCAGCATGGGCCCGTTCTTGAACAAGCTGGCCGACGAGATCGAGGCGGTGGACGCCGCAGTGAAGGCGCTCAACCTCAAGGTCGAGCCGCACTATGGCCTGGTGGTGTTCGTCGACGACACGCTGTTCGCCAACACCGCGCAGCCCTACCTCGACGTCAAGACGCTGAAGACCGACTTCAAGTCGTGGGCCAGCTTCACCTCGAGCAACAACCAGCCCTCGGGGGGCAACCAGAACAGCACCTGGCCCGAGAACAGCCTGGACTCGCTCTATCGCGCCGCCAAAGAGTTCGCCTGGCGCCCGAAGGCGTCCACGCTGCGGCTGGTGATCCACACCACCGACGACACCTTCGTGCAGGGTCCGATCACCTTCAACGGCGTACAGATCATGCACAACTACGCCGAGACCGTGAAACAGCTGCAAGACGAGCAGGTGCGCGTCTTCGCCTTCGCGTCGAAGCTCGGCGGCCCGTCGGAGAGCGACGACGTCAGCCAGGGGTGGTTTTCCACCGTCGGGGGCAGCCCGAGTCTGCCGAACGCCACCGGGGGGGGCGTCTTCCAGCTCGACGACGTGATGTCGGGCACGGTCTCGCTGTCGTCGGCCATCCCGGCCGCGGTGAAAGACACGCAGTGCAAGCCTTACCCCACGCCGAAATGACCCGCATGCGCTCCCTGCTCGTCACGCTCGTCCTGGCTCTGTTCATCGCCTGCTCTGCCAGCAGCGGCGGGGGCTCCGACCCGGCCACCGGTGGGGCAGGGGGCAGCGGGGCTGCCGGCGCCAGCGGCGGCTCGGGCGGCGGCATCAACCTGGACTCGGGTACTGACGGCGACGAGCCGCCCCCGGCGGTCGCCACGTTGATCGGCACCGTGCTGGCCCCCGAAGGCAAGATCCCCATCGCGGGCGCGCTGGTCTACGTGACCAAGAACACGCCCAAGCCCATCCCCGACGGGCTGTACTGCGACAAGTGCGTGAAGCTGGACTACTCGACGCCGTACACCTTCTCGGGCGCCGACGGTGGCTTCCACCTGGGCGTGCCCGAGACCGGCACCTGGAAGCTGGTGGTGCAGAAAGGGCAGTTCCAGCGCGTCCGCTCCATCGAGGTGACGGCCGGCAACGTCCCCGTTCCGCTCGCCTCGACCCTGCTGCCGGCCAAGACCGACAAGGCGAATGGCGACACCATCCCGAAGATGGCCATCGTCGAGGGCGCCTGGGACGCCATCGACGTCTCGCTCGCGCGCCTGGGGCTCGGCACGGTGGGGCCGACCGGCCCGTTCGGAATGCTGCAGGTCGACCGCAGCACGGCGCCCTACGACTATTACGACGGCGGCCCGGGGTCGAAGGGCGGCCACGATGCCATCTTGAAGAACTGGACCACGCTGTCGCAGTACCACATCGTGTTCTTGCCCTGCTCGTGGAGCGATCAGACCACCTGCGACACCAGCTCACCGGCGCTCGATCCGACGGTGCAGAAGAACTTGAAGGACTTCGTGGCGCAGGGCGGCAAGCTCTACACCACCGACTATTCGTACGAGTTCGTGCGTCAGATTTTCCCGGGCTTCGTCGATTGGAAGAACCAGACCGGGACCCTGGGCTCGGCGTGTCTGTCGAGCTCGTGGGACGCGCCGGCGAGCTCGCCGGACAAGGGGCTGACGGCCTGGCTGGCGACGCAGGCCATCACCGCCTTCGACGTGAAAGAGAACTGGACGGCGATCTCGGCGGTCAAGCCGGGCAGCGGTGTGGACCCCGACGGCAAGCCCGTCACCGTCACGCCGAAGGTGTGGGTCGAGGCGAACACGCAGTGGGGCAAGCTGCCGGCCACCATCAGCTTCGAGCAAGCCTGCGGCCGAGTGCTGTTCAGCACGTATCACACCGAGGGCTCGTCCCCGACCCTGCTGCCGCAAGAGCGCGCCTTGCTCTACATCTTGCTCGAGGTCGCGGTGTGCGTGGCCCCCGCGCAGGTCAACTGACACTGGCCAGGGCGGCCGCTTCGCCCTAGATTCCGCCGCGCGTGACCGACGAAAAGCCCGTTCCCCTGGTGGGTCTCCGCGATCCGAAGCCGGCGTGGCTCAAGGTCAAGGCGCCCAGCGGCGAGCGCTTCGCATCGCTCAAGCAGACGTTCCGTGATCTGGATCTGAACACGGTGTGCGAAGAGGCACGCTGTCCCAACGTGGGCGAGTGCTGGGGCGCGGGCACCGCCACGGTGATGATCTTGGGGCACACCTGCACCCGGGGTTGCCGCTTCTGCGCCGTCACCACCGGCAACCCCCGGGGCGCCGTCGACCCGCGGGAGCCCGAGCACGTGGGGCGGGCGCTGTCGCGCATCGGCCTCACGTACGTGGTCTTGACCATGGTCGATCGCGACGACCTGCTGGACGGCGGTGCCGCCCACGTGGCCGAGACCGTCCACTCGCTCCGGCGTCACCAGCCCGAGCTGTTGGTCGAGGCGCTGGTCGGTGACTTCGGCGGTCGGACGCGAGACGTCGACGTGGTGCTGGACGCCGCGCCGGACGTGTTCGCGCACAACATCGAGGTGGTGCGCCGGCTGACGCCGGCCATCCGCGATCAGCGCTGCGACTACGACCGCTCGCTCGCGGTGCTGCGCCACGCCAAGGCGCGGGCGCCAGGGCGCTTCGTGAAGAGCTCGATCATGGTGGGCATCGGCGAGCGCGACGACGAGGTCGACCAGACCCTGGAAGATCTGCGCGCCGCCGGGGTCGACGTGGTGACGCTCGGGCAGTACCTGCGGCCGTCGCCCAAGCACGCGGCCGTGGCGCGCTATGTTCCGCCCGAGCGCTTCGACGCCTGGGCGGCGCTCGGGCTCGAGCTGGGGTTTTCCCACGTGGCGTCGGGCCCCCTGGTCCGTTCTAGCTACCACGCCGCCGAAGCCTTCATCTCGGCCCGGCTCAGGCCGGCCCACCGCGGCCCGGGCACGGCGGAAGCCGCGGCTCCCCCGGGGTTCGTGCCGGCTGGGCGCCTGGCGCGGCGGCCCGCTGACGACTGAGCGGGTTTCGGCTAGGCTCGCCGCCGAATGACCGACGAAAGCCTGCTCGGACGCGTCGCGACCAAGCTCAGCGAGCCCCCTTCTTATGCAGAGCCGGGGCAGAAGGGGTCCATCCTCACGGTGGCGGCTGCGTCGTTCGGCAGCAAGCCCACCGAAGACGAGGTGACCCAGCCGACTGGTTTCGATCCCGAGGCGGCGGCGCTGTTCGAGGCAGTGGTCGAGAGCGCCTATCTGGTGGCCAACGCCGACGGGCACTTCGACGACACCGAGCGCGCAGCCTTCGAGCAGGTGGTGGTCACGGCCTGCCAGGGCGCGGTGATGGAGGGCCAGGTCCACGCGCTGATCGAAGACCTGTCGGACCTGATGCAAGAAGACGGCATCGACAAGCGCGTCGAGATGGTGGCGAAGAGCATCTCCAAGGTCGATCATCAGCAAGAGGTGCTGCGCGTCGCGTCGCTGCTCGCCCAGGTTTCGGGCGGCGTGAGCGACGAAGAGCGCGAGCTCTTGGGCAAGCTCCAGAAAGCCTTCGGCCTGGACGAGAGCGCGCTCACCCGGGCCCTGGCAGAAGCCGCGAGCACCGTCGGGAAGTGACCGACGTCGTCCTGCGTCGCTTCTGCGAGCAGTGTCAGGCCTATCGCGAACCCCATGAAACCAAGCAGGTCGGACCCGAGCGGGTCCGACTTTCGGCCTGCGCGATCTGCGGCGGCGTTCTCCGCACCGAGCAGCAGCGCATCGCGCGTCCGCTCACCGCCTCGCTCCTCCGGGCGTACGCCTATCCCGCCTTGCCGGCCATTGCCGTCTCGACGGTGGTCGCGGCGCTGACCAGCGCGTTTGCCGCCTACGTTCCGCTGATCGGCGGCCTCTTGTCGGCCACGATCGTCATCGCCTTCGTGTTCCTGGTGCTGCGTGCCAGCGCTGAGGGCAGGGACGACCTGGCGATCGACACCGAGGTCGCCGAGCGCCTTTCCGAGTGGTTTGCGCCGCTGATCCGCTACCTCTTGACCTGGCTGGTGTCGTTCTCGGGCGCGCTGGTCGCGCTGGTCGCGCTCGGGCCGCCGGCGGGGCCGCTCGTGGCCTTCGGCCTGGGCCTCGTGGGCTTGCTCTATTTGCCGGCGGGCTTGATCGTTGCTGCCCATGGCGACGGCTGCTTGGGCCCGATCAACCCGGTGCCGGCCGTTCGCATCATCGGCCGCATCCCCGGGCCTTACGCGGTCGCGCTGGGGTTTCTGCTCTTGACCTCGCTGGTCGGGTTTGGGCTGCTCGCCCTCTTGCAGCGTGTGATCGGCGGCATCGCGCTCGTGGGCCCCCTGGCGTTGCGGGTGCTCGGCCTCGCGACGCTGGTGGTGATGGCGCGGCAGCTCGGCGTCCTGGTCCACGAGCACCGCGAAGAGCTGTGAGCTGACGCGGCGCGTTGGGCGTTTGTCCGGGAATTTCCCCGGCAGCCGCCGGCGGTTTCCCGGCTTGGGCCCATCGGCGCCATGGACTAGGCTCCGCCCGCCCTGATCCGGCTCCGTGCCGCCCGGCGGAGCCCCATCCCCTGAGAGGTCCGATGACGTCAGCAGCCCACGAGAGCATCTACACAGCGGCCCTGAGCGACGACGACGT
Source organism: Polyangiaceae bacterium (assembly GCA_023150915.1). Lineage (GTDB taxonomy): Bacteria > Myxococcota_A > Polyangia > Polyangiales > Polyangiaceae > JADJKB01. The sequence goes on along the minus strand of JAKLKA010000053.1, from coordinate 33,089 downwards.
CGTGCGCGTGCTCGGCCCCGACGGCAGCCTGGACGCTCGGAACGACCCCGGGCTCTCGCCCGAAGAGGTGGTGCACCTCTACCGCCACATGGTGCTCACGCGCTTGGTGGACGACCGCCTGGTCACGCTGCAGCGCCAGGGCCGGATCGGCTTCCACATCGGCTCGCTGGGCGAAGAGGCCGCGATCATCGGCTCGGCCTACGCCCTGCGCAAGCAAGACTGGCTCTTCCCCTGCTACCGCGAGTTCGGCGCCGCGCTGCTCCGGGGCATGCAGCTCGAGCGTTACATCGACAACATGTTCGGCAACGCCAACGATCCGGTGAAGGGTCGTCAGATGCCGGACCACTACACCTGCAAGGCGGCCCAATTCGGCAGCGTGAGCTCGCCCATTGGCACGCAGATCACCCAGGCGGTGGGCTTCGCCTGGGCCGCCAAGATCCAGAAGCGCGACCTGGTCGCGCTGACCTACTTCGGCGAGGGTGCCACCAGCTCGAACGAGTTCCACAACGGCCTGAACTTCGCCGGCGTGTTCAAGGCTCCCACGGTATTTTTGTGCCGGAACAACGGCTGGGCGATCAGCGTGCCCACCGAGCGGCAGACCGCCAGCCGCACCTTCGCCGAGAAGGGCGTCGCCTACGGCGTGCCCGGCGTGCGCGTGGACGGCAACGACCTGTTCGCGGTCATCGCGGTCACGCGGGACGCCATCCGGCGGGCTTCGGCGGGCGAGGGGCCGACGCTGATCGAGGCCATCACCTATCGCATGGGGGGCCACTCGACCAGTGACGACCCGACGCGCTACCGCGACAAGAGCCTGCTCGACCCCTGGGCCGACCGGGACCCGCTGGCGCGCATCAAGCGCTATCTGGACAAGCAGGGGTGGTTCACCGAAGCCGAAGAGCAGAAGCTGCGGACCGAAATCGACGCGCGCCTGCGCGACGTGGTCGAGGCCGCCGAGAAGACCCCGGCGCCCTCGCTCGAGTCGATGTTCGACGACGTGTACGCATCGTTGCCCTGGCACCTGCGCGAGCAGCGGGCCGAGGTCTTGGCCGGCCCCCGCGCCCCGTCCGCCCACCATTGAACGCTCACGGCAGACTGCCAGAGGAAAGAATCGTCATGACTCAGATGAACATGGTTCAGGCCATCAACGACGCACTGCGCATCGCCATGCGCAAAGACGAGCGCGTCGTGGTCATGGGGGAAGACGTGGGCAAGGTCGGCGGCGTGTTCCGCGTGACCAGCGGCCTGTACGACGAATTCGGCGACGCCCGCGTGGTGGACACGCCGCTCTCCGAGGGCGGCATCATCGGCGCAGCAGTGGGCATGGCCCTCTACGGCATGATCCCGGTGCCCGAGATCCAGTTCTCGGACTTCATCTGGCCCGCCTACGACCAGATCGTGAGCGAGGTGGCGAAGTATCGCTACCGGTCGGGCGGCGAGTACACCTCGAAGATGGTGATCCGCACGCCGGTGGGCGGCGGCATTCGCGGTGGCCACTATCACTCGCAGCACCCCGAGGCGCAGTTCATCCACGTGGCCGGGCTGAAGGTGGTGTGCCCGTCGAACCCCTACGACGCCAAGGGCATGTTGCTCGCGTCGATCGCCGATCCCGATCCGGTGCTCTTCTTCGAGCCCAAGCGCGTCTACCGCGCCGCCAAGGGGGACGTGCCCGAGGGCGAGTACACCGTTCCGCTCGAGAGCGCCGCGGTGGTGCGCGAGGGCCGGCACGTCACCGTGATTGCCTACGGCGCCATGCTGTACGAGGCGCTCGACGCCGCGCAGAAGGCTGCCGAGCAGGGTATCGAGGCCGAGGTGGTCGACCTGCGCACGCTCTGGCCGGTGGACATCGAGACCATCATCGCCAGCGTGAAGAGGACGGGGCGCCTGATCATCGTGCACGAAGCGCCCAAGACCTGCGGCTTCGGTTCGGAGCTGGTCAGCCTGGTCTGCGAGAAGGCGTTCTACCACCTCGAGGCGCCGCCGGTGCGCGTGACGGGTTACGACACGCCCTTCCCGTACACCCTCGAGATGGAGTACCTCCCGCTTTCGCACCGCATTCTTCCCGCCATCTTGGACACGGCGCGCGCCGTCTGAACCCAGGGAACCCGCACCCATGAGCAATTTCGAGTTCAAGCTGCCGGACATCGGCGAGGGCGTGACCGAGGGCGAGATCGTCAACTGGCTGATCAAAGAGGGCGACGCGGTTCGCGAGGACCAAGAGATGGTCGAGGTGATGACCGACAAGGCCACCGTCACCATCGGCGCGCCGAAGGCCGGCACGGTGGTGCGGCTGGGTGGCAAGGTCGGCGAGATCGTCCCGGTGGGTCAGGTGCTGGTAGTGCTGGCGGTCGGCGGCGGCGCCGTGGCCGCGGCGCCGCCCGCCGCGCCGGCGGTCCCTGCGGCCCCCACCACGCCGGCGCCCTCGACCCAGAAGCAAGACGGCCCGGCGGCGACCGCCGTGGGCGACATCAGGGAAGAGCTGCCGGGCATGGGCGCGTTCGCGCCGAAGAAGCCCGCCGCCGCCCAAGCGCCGGCCGGCAGCAACGGCGGCTACTTCGAAGAAAAGCCGCTGGCTGCCCCGGCCACCCGCAAGCTGGCGCGCGAGATGGGCGTCGATCTGCGTCACGTCCAGCCCACGGGCCCCGCCAGTCGTGTCACCCGCGAAGACGTCGAGCGCTACGCGGTGCGCGGCAGAACCCCCGCGCCGGTGATCCACGTGCCCGCTACCGAGGTGTCGGTGCACCACGCCGTCACCGTGGTGCCGCAGGCCGAGCCGGCATCGCCGAAGAAGCCCGAGCTCGTCGCGCCGCCGCGCGGGGCGGGCGACCAGCGCGTGCCGCTGCGCGGGCTGCGCAAGCGCATCTACGAGAACATGGCGCGCAGCAAGCACACTGCGGCCCACTTCACCTACGTGGACGAGTGCGACGCTTCTGCCCTGAAGGCGCTGCGCGAGCGCACCAAGGCCTTTGCCGAGCGCGACGGCGTGAAGCTGACGTTCTTGCCGTTCATCGTCAAGGCCGTGGTCGCGGCGCTCAAGCGCCACCCCGCGCTCAACTGCTTGGTGGACGACGCCGCGGGCGAGATGGTGCTGAAGGGCAGCTACGACATCGGCGTCGCTGCGGCGACCGAGTCCGGGCTGATCGTCCCGGTGGTGCGCAACGCCGATCGCCTGAGCATCATCGAGATCGCTGGCGAGCTCGAGCGCCTTTCAGCCGACGCCCGCAACGGCAAGACCCGCAAGGAAGACCTCGGCGGTTCGTCGTTCACCATCACCTCGCTGGGCAAGCTCGGCGGGCTGTTCGCGACCCCGATCGTGAATTATCCCGAGGTCGCCATCCTGGGTGTGCACGAGATGAAGCGTCGCCCGGTGGTCAAAGGGGACCAGATCGTGATCGGCGACGTCATGCTGCTGAGCCTGAGCTTCGATCACCGGATCATCGACGGGCACGTGGGCGCCGCCTTCGCCCAGGAGATCATCGGGCTGCTCGAAGAGCCCGAGCGCCTGCTGGTCAGCATGGCCTGAGGTGTAGGTGCGAGTGCGCGCGCGCACCGTAGATCGCCCCTGCAAGGGATTGGGTGTAGCCTTGTCGTGTCGATCGCGATGAGGGGTCCGCTTCCCACAGCATCACGCCTCGGGTTCTTGGTCGCAGCCGTGGCGCTGGCGTGGGGGCGCCCCTCTGCGGCCGGCCCGTCTGCCGAGGACATCAAGGCAGCGGCCGCCGAGTTCGATCAGGGCAAGCAGTCCTTCAAGGCGCGGGCCTGGACCGAGGCGGCGGAGCACTTCGAAGCGGCCGACGCTCGCGCGCCCAGCGCCGTCGCGCTCGAGCTGGCGATCCGCGCGCGGGACAAGGCCGGGCAGCTCGACCGCGCCGCGACCCTGGCCGAGCTGGGCCTGGCGCGTCACGCGGGCGACGCGGCGCTGAAGAAGACCGCGGCGCCGATCCTCGATCGGGCCCGGAAAGAGCTGCACGCCCTGCGGGTCGGGTGCCGCCCGGCGTGCGAGCTGGTGGTCGGCACGACCATCGTCCACGGCGGCGCGACCGACCAGCGCACCGCCTACCTCGCGCCGGGCGATGCACAGATCAGCGCCAGCTGGCCCGGTCGCCGGCCGCAGGTGACCACGGTGAAGGCCAGCGCCGGTGGGAAGAGCGAGGCTGACTTCGTTCCGCCCGCGGACGCCCCCGAGCCGCCCGCCGCCTCGAAGGCCCCGCCGCCGGCAGTGACCGTCGTTCCACCGCGCGACCCCGGGGCCGACGACCGGTCGGGCCTGCCGCCGATCGTGTTCTACGTGGGCGCTGGGCTGACCGTGATCGCCGGGGGCGTGACGATCTGGAGCGGCATCGACACGCAGAACAACCCCGGTGCCGACACGGTGCGCGAACAGTGCGCCGGCCAAGGGACCAGCTGCCCTGCCTATCAAGACGGCCTGGATCGGCAGAGCCGAACCAACATTCTCTTGGGCGTGACCGCCGGCTTGGCCGTGACCAGCGGCGTGATCGGCGTGCTGTTCACCGATTGGTCGGGCAAGCCGAAGGGCAGCGCCCGGGTCGAGCCCTGGCTCGGGTTCGGGGCCGCCGGCGCCCGGGGGAGGTTCTAGGCCGTGCCGGCGCGCCTGATCGACGTCGATCACGAGGGGCGGCAGCTCGTCGACCGCTACGAGCTGGTGGCCGAGATCGCCTCCGGCGGCATGGCCACGGTGTTTCTGGCGCGGCTCTCGGGCGTGGGCGGGTTCCAGCGCATGGTCGCCATCAAGCGACTGCACCCGCACCTGGCCGGCGACCAAGAGTTCGTCGACATGTTCCTGGACGAAGCGCGGCTCGCAGCCGGCATCCACCACCCGAACGTGGTGAGCATTCTCGAGGTCGGTGCCAGCCCGCGTGGCTACTACCTGGTGATGGAGTACATCGAGGGCGACACGCTGGCGCGGCTGCTCGCCCGCGCGGCCACTTCGAGCCAGCGCGTGCCCGAGCCCATCGTGATCCGCGTGGTGCTCGACATGCTGGCGGGCCTGCACGCGGCTCACGAGCTGAAAGACGAGGCCGGGCAGCCCACGTCGCTGGTCCACCGCGACGTGTCGCCGCAGAACCTGCTGGTGGGCGTCGACGGTGTGTGTCGCATCACGGACTTCGGCGTGGCGCGCGCCGCGACGCGCCTCGCCGGCACGCGCGTGGGGCAGCTGAAAGGCAAGATCGCTTACATGGCGCCCGAGCAAGCGCTGGGGCAGACCGACCTCGATCGACGCGCCGACGTCTTTGCCGCAGGCATCGTACTGTGGGAGGTGCTGGCGGGTCGGCGCCTCTTCAAGAGCGAGAACGAGGCGGCCACGCTCTCTCGGGTCTTGAACGACCCAATCCCGGTCTTGCACGAGGCGGCGCCGCACGTGGACCCCGCGCTGTCCGAGATCGTGATGAAGGCGCTGGAGCGCGACCGTGACAAGCGCTACGCGACCGCCGCCGAGTTCGCCGACGCGCTGGAGCGGGTCGCGACGGCGCTGGGCAAGCTGGCGGCGCCGAAAGAGCTGGCGCAATACGTGACCGGGGTGCTGGGCGCCGAGATCGAGCAGCAGCGCGATGCCGTGCGCGCCTGGCTGGCGCGCAGCGAGCCGAGCCAGGCTGCCCCGTTCGTGCGCAGCGCGGTGGCGTCGAGCGTGTCGAGCGCCGCCATGGTGGTGCCGGGCGAAGGCGACCTGACGGTGGCCGAGCCGCTCTCGAAGAGCCAGGTCACCGTGCTGGCGCCGCCGGCGCCGAAGCGCACCGGCCTGCTCATCGGGGTCGCCGCTGCGCTGCTGGTCGGCGGCGTGCTGCTGTTCTTGCTCGGCCGCTCCACCGGCTCGGGCCCGGGGCCGGCACCGACCGCCGCCGCCGTCGCCGTCGCCCCGTCGCCCACGCCCAGCGCTCGATCCGAGCCGGCGCCCCCCGCCGCTCCGTCGGCGGTGAGCCCAGCGATCGATCCAGCTGCCAGCGCATCGGCCGCGCCGGCCCCGAAGAAGCCCGCCAAGCCCGTGGGCGGCGGAAAGCTCGGCGGCAAGGGTGGGGAAGAGCTGCCGAGCAACCCCTACCGCTGACGGCTCAAGGGTGGTCCTTGGCCCACGAATACGCGGTGTACGCCGCTGCCAGGTGGCAGACCCAGCCCACGAACCCGCCGGAGCCAATCCACAGGCCGGGGGTCACGATCAGCCAGAACAGGCCGCGCAGGAACTTGCCGTTGTAGAACTGGCCCACGCCGGGGATCACGAACGACAGGACGGCGGCGGTGCCGGGTTTGCTCATGGCCGCCAAGATGGGAGTGGGGGCCAGGCTGTCAACGCCCGGGCGAAAGCCGCGGGCCTCGAGGGCCTTCCGTTGACAGCGGGGACCCTGGCTGCTAGTTCTCGCCACCCCTTTTTCCCCGGAGCAGGGTTCATGCGTCCTTTCGCGGGGTTAGCAGGCGGGTGCGAGCCGTGGCCCTCAAGCGAATCTGTCTGTTTACCGGGAACGCGAATCCCCAGCTAGCTCAAGAGATCACTCAGGTCTTGGGCTCGCCTTTGGGCGAGGCGCGCGTCTCGCGCTTCAGTGACGGCGAGACCTTCTGCGAGGTGCGCGAGAACGTGCGGGGGCTCGACACCTACGTGGTGCAGCCCACCAGCTCGCCGGTCAACGACAACGTGATGGAGCTGCTCATTCTGTGCGACGCGCTCCGCCGGGCGTCGGCTGCCTCGATCACCGCGGTGATTCCCTATTACGGGTACGCCCGACAAGATCGCAAGGTGGCGCCCCGCCCCCCCATCACCAGCAAGCTGGTCGCCGACGTGATGGTGACCGCCGGGGTCACCCGGGCGGTGTGCGTCGACCTGCACGCCGGGCAGATCCAGGGCTTCTTCAACATCCCGTTCGACCACCTGTACGCGCTGCCGGTCTTCCTGGACGACTACTTGAAGCTGCGCTTCGACGAGAGCGCCTGCGTGATCTCGCCCGATGCCGGTGGGGTCGAGCGCGCGCGCGCCTACAGCAAGCGTCTGGGCGCGTCGCTGGCCATCGTCGACAAGCGCCGCGAGCGCGCCAACGTCAGCGAGGTGATGAACATCATCGGCGACGTCGAGGGCAAAGACTGCATCATCGTCGACGACATCATCGACACCGCGGGCACGCTGTGCAACGCCGCCCGCGCCCTGATGGACTACGGCGCGAAGAGCGTGGTCGCGTGCGCCAGCCACGGCGTCTTCAGCGGCCCGGCCATCCAGCGCATTCAAGAGTCGGCCTTGAAAGAGGTGGTGGTCACCAACTCGATCGCGCCCTCGGAAGAGGCGCGCGCCTGCGACAAGATCAAGGTGCTCAGCATCGGGCGCCTGCTCGGCGAGGCCATTCGCCGCATCCACAACAGTGATTCCGTGAGCTCGCTCTTCGTGTGAGCTCGTCAGGTTCGAAGGAAAGTCGTCATGCAGCTCGCCAAAATTGCCGCCAATCACCGTCAAGCCGCCGGAAAGAACGTGTCGCGCCGCATGCGCGCCGCCGGCACCATCCCCGCCATCGCCTACGGCAAGGGTGAGCCCGCCCTGGCGCTGGCCGTGTCGCCCAAAGATCTGGTCGGCGTGCTCGCGCAGCCGCTGGGTCGCAACTCGCCGATCGAGCTGGACGTCGAGGGCAAAGAGAAGCTGACCGTGCTGCTCACCGACTATCAGTACCACCCGGTGTCCCGCGCGCTCTTGCACGCGGACTTCTTGAAGATTGCTCTGGACGCGCCGGTGGATGTCGAGGTTCCGCTCGAGCTGACCGGCAAGCCCAAGGGCGTGGTCGACGGCGGCGAGCAGCGCCAGGTGTTCCGCCGGCTTCCGGTGCGGTGCCTGCCCAAGGACATCCCGGCCAAGCTGGTCCACGACATCACCGAGCTCGGCATCGATCAGTCGCTTCCGGTCAGCGCGCTCGCGCTGCCGGCCGGTGTCACCGTTCGCCTGCCGCCCGAGCAGACCATCGCCGCCGTCGTCACGATGAAGAAGGTGGTCGAAGAAGAGGCGGCCGCCACGGCTGCCGCGGGCGCCGCTCCCGCGGGCGCTGCTCCGGCTGCGGGCGCTGCTCCGGCTGCGGGCGCTGCCAAGGCCGAGGCCAAGCCCGCCAAGAAGTGATCCTGCTGGTTGGCCTGGGCAACCCGGGCGCGCGTTACGCCGCCACCCGCCACAACGTGGGCGTGATGGTGGCCGAGCGCGCGGTCGAGGTCGCTGGCGGTGGGCCCTGGCGCGAGAAGTTCAACGGCCGGCTGGCGTCGCTGTCGCTGGGCGGGCAGCCGCTGGCCGCGCTCTGCCCCGAGACGTTCATGAACGAGTCGGGGCGCAGCGTTCAGCCCTGTGCGGCCTTCTACAAGCTCGAGCCCAGCCAGGTGCTGCTGATCCACGACGAGCTGGACCTGCCCTTCGGCGAGCTGCGCATGAAGCAGGGCGGGGGCGACGCCGGGCACCGCGGGATCCGGTCGGTCAGCGAGCACCTGGGCCCGGGTACCGCGAGGCTGCGGGTCGGGATTGGCCGGCCGCCCCCCGAATTTCGGGGTGACGTCGCAGATTTCGTGCTACAGGCGTTCGCCCCTCAGGAGCGGGCGGCCCTCGACGAGGTGCTCGCTCGCTCCGTCGAGGCGATCACGCTCCTGGCCAGCCGGGGTCTTCCGGCAGCCATGAACGTGATCCATCAGCGTACTTCGCGCTGAGGGGTTCCTTGCTCCCGCCTTGCGCGGGGGCCGAAGTCCAAAAGGAGAATACATGGCTGAAGCAACCACCGCGGGCCACCGGGCCCGCGAATACGAAACCATCTACATCATGCGACCCAGCGTGGCGAAAGAGGCCGCGGAGAAGGTCGCAGGGCGCGTCGAAGAGGTCGTCGGGCGCGAAGGCGGCAAGCTGACCCAGGTCGAGACCTGGGGCCGTCGTGCGCTGGCGTACCCGGTCGCCAAGCAGCGTCGCGGCGTCTACGTGTACGTGAAGTACTGGGGCGGCGGCGCGCTGGTCAACGAGCTGGAGCGCAACCTCCGCATGCTCGACGACGTGATCAAGTACCAGACGGTCCAGACCGGCGGGGAGAGCGAGCTCGCCACCGTCTCGGTCGATCCCGAGGCCGTGAAGTTCGAGGCCATCGAGGCGCCGAGCGGCGACGAGGAGCAGGAATACTCGCTCGAGCGCGAGCTCGGGCTGGTGGACAGCCCCGATGCTCCGTCGCTGCGTGACGACAGCTACGACGAAGAGGCCGAGGTGCTCGCGGCCGTGGGTGACGACGAGGAGGACCGCAAATGAAGGACAAGGACCGAGGCTCGGTACCGCCGCCTCCCGGCGGCGAAATGGGTGGCGCATTCCGCCGGGCGCGCCGCCGTGGCTGCACGTACTGCTCCGACGAGGCGCAGAAGATCGACTACAAGGATCCGCAGTCGCTCCGGTACTTCGTCACCGAGCGCGGCAAGATCGTGCCGCGTCGCATCTCGGGCGCGTGCGCCAAGCATCAGCGCGAGATCCAAATCGCCGTCAAGCGCGCGCGCAACATCGCGCTCTTGCCCTTCACCTCCAACTGAGGGTTCGACCCATGGCTACTCCCATCAAAGTAGTGCTCAGCGAAGACGTCGACAGCCTCGGCTCGAGCGGTGACGTGGTCCGGGTCCGCCCGGGGTACGCCCGCAACTTCCTCATTCCGCGGGGCCTGGCCGTTCCGGCCACCAGCTCGAACCTGGCGCGCGTGGACGATCTCAAGCGGGCCGCAGCGGCGCGCGCCGAGAAAGAGCGCGCGGCGGCGGAAGAGATCGCGAAGAAGGTCGGCGGCGTCAGCGTGAAGATCGCGCGCGCGGTTGGTGAAGAGAACAAGATGTACGGTTCCGTCACCACCCGCGACATCGAAGAGGCGTTCGCGAAAGTGGGCGTCGAGATCGAACGCAAGAAGCTTGCACTGCCCGAGCCGATCAAGACGCTGGGCTTGCACGAGGTGGCGCTGAAGCTTCACCCCAAGGTGACCGTGCAGCTCAAGGTCGAGGTCGTGAAAGAGGGCGCGTGAGCCTTCTCTGACTTTCAAGCTTGAATCGATCGCTCGCTTCTGAGAGAAGCGGCACTGACACCCCGGCAGCCTCGTGCGCGCCGGGGTGTCGTGTATTTGGCAACCTGGGGACAACCGGTGGAGCAGGTCTGGATAGGCTCGGGACGGAGCCCGGGCCTTCCCTGACCGATCGACGGCTCACAATTGCGCTAGGGCGAGCAGGGCATGCAGGCAGAACGACACGGCAATCGCGATCGGGATCTGGCGGGGGAGCTTCGGCCCACCGGCGGCCGAGTGCCGCCGCACGATCTGGACGCCGAGGGGGCGGTGCTCTCGGCGGTGCTGCTCACGGCCGAGGCCTTCGATCGTGTGCAAGAGGCGCTGGCCCCCGAGCATTTCTATGCCGAGGCCCACCGGCGGATCTTCGAGGCGGTGCTCGACCTGCACGGCTCGGGGAAGCAGGTCGACCTGGTGACGGTGGCCGCCTGGCTGCGCGATCGCGAGCGCATCGCCCAGGTCGGCGGCATGGAGTACCTGGCGCAGCTCTCGGACGCCACGCCCGCGGTGGCGCATGTCGAGGCGCACGCGCGGATCATCCGCGAGAAGTGGCGCATGCGCCAGCTGATCGCCACCTGCCAGCGCGTGGCGGCCGAGGGCTACAGCAACGCCGAAGAGGTGCAGGCCTTCATCGACTCGGCCGAGCAGGCGGTGTTCGACATCGCCCGCATTCCCGAGGGTTCGTCCATCGTGGCGGTCAAAGATGCCATTCATGGGGCGTTCCAGATCTTGGCCGAGGCCGCCAAGCGCGGCGGCGGCATCACCGGCACCCCCACCGGCTACAAGCAGCTCGATCGCAAGATCGCGGGGCTGCACCCCGGTGACCTGTACATCGTGGCAGGGCGCCCCGGCATGGGGAAGACCTCGCTGGTCTTGAACATGGCGGTGAACGTGGCCATGCCGCGGCGGCGCGCGGTGGACGCCAGCGCCGATGCGTACGGCGAAGGCGACATCGAAGAGCCGGGGGACGGCGTGGCGTTCTTCTCTTTGGAAATGCCGCGCGAGCAGCTGGCCGCACGCCTTCTGTCGGTCGAGGCGCGGGTCGACGTCTCGCGCATCCGCAGCGGCGAGATCCGCCGCGAGGACTGGAACAAGCTGACCGATGCCGCGGCGCGCCTGGGGCGGCTGCCGATCTGGCTCGACGACACGCCCGGGCTCACGCTGCTCGATCTGCGCGCCAAGATCCGACGCCTGCAGGCCGACGTGAAGCGCGGGGACTCGCCGGGCGGGGCCAGCAAGCTGGGCCTGGTCTGTATCGACTATTTGCAGCTGATGCAGGGCCGGCGCGACGCGGCCAGCCGCGAGCAAGAGATCAGCGAGCTTTCGCGCGGGCTCAAGCAGCTGGCGAAAGAGATGAGCGTGCCGGTGATGGCACTCTCGCAGCTGAACCGCTCGGTCGAGACCCGCACCACGAAGGACAAGCGACCGCAGCTCAGCGACCTTCGCGAGTCGGGCGCCATCGAGCAGGACGCCGACGCGATCTTCTTCATCTATCGCGACGAGTACTACTTCAAGGACAGCCCCGACCGGGGGATTGCCGAGATCATCGTCGCCAAGCAGCGTAACGGCCCCACCGGCTCGGTGAAGGTGAAGTTCACCTCGGAGTTCACCCGCTTCGACGACCTGGCGCCGGACGAGTACGACTTCGACGAGATGGACGGCTTCGACGCGGGCGCGGCAGAGTAGCGCGGGTTCGGGCACCGGGCCCTGTCGTCACCCCAGGCGCTCGATACCCGGCATGCCCGGCACACCCGCTCGGCCACGGGGTGCGATGCCGCTTCGCCAGCCGCCGGAGGCCTGGGAATTCGGCCTCGCCGCCGCCGCCGCGCTTGCGTGCTACCCTGTTTCCGCAATGCGAGCCCGGGTGGTCCTCACGAGTGCGGTGCTGTTGTCGCTTCCTTTCGTTGCCTGCGGGCGCTCGGACATGGAAGACGAGCTCGATCTGCCAGGGATCGGCGGCCTCGGCGGTACGGGCACGATCGACGGCGGCGGTCAGGGGGGCACGGGCGGCTTCGGCGGCGTGGCGGGCGCGAGCGGCTTCGGTGGCGTGGCGGGCGCGAGCGGCTTCGGTGGCGTGGCGGGCAGCAGCGGCTTCGGTGGCGTGGCGGGCAGCAGCGGCAGCGGCGGGGTCGGTGCCACGGGGGGCACGGGCGCGACCGGCGGCTTCGGCGCGACCGGTGGCTTCGGCGCGACCGGCGGCTTCGGCGCGACCGGCGGCTTCGGCGCGACCGGCGGCTTCGGCGCGACCGGCGGCTTCGGCGCGACCGGGGGTCAGGGCGGTACGGGGGCGACGGGGGGCTTCGACGGCGGTCCCGGTGGCTTCGGGGGTTTCGGCGGCGGCGGCACCGGCGGCAAAGACGGCGGCAACTTCTTCGACGCGTTCCCGTTCCCCGACAGCGGTCCGATCGCCGACTGCGTGACGTGCGCCGAGCAGAGCTGCAAGAACCAGGTCAACGCCTGCTACAACGACAAGGCGTGCGCGCAGGGCGTGGTGTGCGCGGTCACCAGCTGCGGCGGTTTCAACTTGCAGTGCGTGCTCAAGTGCTTCCAGGGGAAGTTCCAGGCAGCCATCAAGGCCTTCCAGGCCTTCAGCTGTCTGGCCCAGAACTGCGGGCAGGACTGCGTCGGCGTGATCACCGGTGGCGGTGGCCCCGGCGGTGGTGGGCCCGGCAGTCCGCCTGCGCCCGGGGGCGGCCCGGGGCCCGGCGGCGGCAACGGCGCACCGATGTCGCAGATGCCGGCGCGCGCGGGTGGGTTTTACGGCGTGGTCACGCCCGAGATGGCCGCGAGCACGGGGTTGCCGGCAGGCCCGGTGTACCTGCCGTCGCTCGAGGTGTTCGACGGCGTGGGGCAGTCGAGTCGCTAGGCGCCCTCACACCAGCAACTGCTCGAGCAGCTCGCGCATCAGATCGTCGGTGCCCTCGTGGGTGGCCGCGCTGATCAGCCGTAGGCTCTTGCCCAGCTTGTCGAACTCGGCTTTCACCTCGGGGTAGGCGTCGCGCACCTCGGGCAGGTCGGCCTTGCTCATCGCGACCACCTCGGGGCGTGCGAGCATCTCGGGGTTGAAGGCCTCCAGCTCTTGCCGAAGCGCGTGGTAGTCCGCCACGGGAGAGCGACCCGGCTCGTCGCTGAGCGTGACCAGGTGCAAGAGCACGCGCGTGCGCTCGACGTGCTTGAGAAAGCGGATCCCGAGGCCCGCACCCTGGCTGGCGCCGGGAATGAGCCCGGGGATGTCAGCCAAGACGAAGCTCTTGCCGAGGCCCCCGCGATGATCGCCGATGGCGACCACGCCCAGGTGAGGGACGAGCGTGGTGAATGGGTAGTCGGCGATCTTGGGGTGCGCGCGGCTCACGGTGCTGATCAGCGTGCTCTTGCCGACGTTCGGGTAGCCCAAGATGCCCACGTCGGCCATCACCTTGAGCTCGAGCCGCAGGGTCTTGTGCTCGCCCGGCTCGCCCGGTTCGGCGCGGCGGGGCGCGCGCTCGACGCTGGTGGTGAAGTGCCGGTTGCCCCGGCCCCCCTTGCCGCCCTTGGCGACCACGAACCGCTCGCCGGGGCGGGTGAGCTCGCACAGGCGTTCTTGGCGTTCGGTGTCGATCACGATGGTGCCCAGCGGGACCCGCAGCTCCACGTCGGCGCCGGACTTTCCGTACATGTCCTTGCCTCCGCCGTTCTCGCCGCTGTGAGCCCGCAGCACGCGCAGGTGGATCACGTCGTAGAGCGTGCCCAGGCCCGAGTCGGCGACGAACACGACGTCTCCGCCGCGCCCGCCGTCACCGCCCGCCGGGCCGCCGAACGGCAGGAACTTCTCGCGGCGGAAGGCCACGGCGCCGCGCCCACCGCTGCCGGCCTCGACGCGCAGCGTGCACTCGTCGACGAATCGCATCAGGCGCGCCGCAAGCTACTTGCGACCCGTCGGGGGCTTGAGCGGCAGCGCCGCAGCCTGCTGGGCGCGGGTTGCGGGCGCGCGCTGCCCCGTCACGATGGCGTCGATGGCCTCGACCGCGGCCAGGACGGCTTCGAGCCCGAGCTCGCGCGCCGGACCCTCGTGGAAGAGCCGCGGCACCCGCTCGAGTCGCAGGGTGGTGGTCTTGCTGAGATCGACCTCGCGCTCGACGAACGCCTCGAACGAGTTGAAGCCCTTGGCCTCGTACAGCCGGCCGTCTTTGATCATGCCCAGCACCTGCCCCAGCTCGTAGAACTTCTCGTTCGGGTGCTTGCGCAGCGTGCGGATCCGGACGATGGCGTTGTGCAGCTCGGCGATCTTGGCCTTGATGAGCTCCGCGCTCTCGGGGGTGCGCAGGGTCGCGCGGGCGCTGCCGGGCGGTGGGGGGGAGGCGTTGCGGGCGCGGGCCTCGGCGGCGTGCTTGGCCGCGTGGCGGGCGGCCCAGGGCGCGGCGCCGCGCAGACCGCTGCGCTTGTCGTCGGCCTCGGCGGCGGCGGCCTTGGCGGCCGCGCCCTTCTTCGACCCGCTCTTGTCGGCCTTGGCGGCCGCGGTCGGCGCCGATTTCTCTTTGGTTTTCGGTTTCTTCCCCATTGTGCATCCCCCCGGGCCTCGGAGCTCAGGGCGCTTCGGGGCTCATGAGCCCTGAAGGCTCGGAGCGTAGTCCAAGCCATGGCCGGGCGCCAAATTCCCTTTGCAGGTTCGACGCCTCGGTCGTGGTACAGGCCGGCACGTGACCGAGCCGAGCGTCCCCCCGCCGAGCGAACGCATCGCCGTGGTCGTCAACGGCAACGCCAAGAGCGTCACCGCCGACGTGATCAGCACGCTCGACCAGATCCTGCTCGGCGGCGACCTTTTCGTGTCGCGTCGGCTGGAAGACGCCAGCGAGATCGCCCGCACCTTGGTCAGCCGCGGGTACGGAACGGTGCTCACCGGCGGCGGCGACGGCACGTTCACCGTGATGGTCACCGAAGTGGTTCGTGAAGCCCAGGCGGCGGGCAAGCCGGTGCCTCGGTTCGGCTTGCTGAAGCTCGGGACCGGCAACGCACTGGCTTGGGTGGCAGGCGCGAGCCGGGCCAAGGGCCGGGGGCTCTCAGCAGACATTCAGCGGCTGCGCGAAGACGCGGGCAGCCGCCCCCTGGGCCTGGTGGACGTCGAGGGCTTCTTGGCGCCCTTTGCCGGGTTCGGCGTGGATGCCGTGGTGCTCGACGACTACACGAAGGTCAAAGCCGCCCTCTCGAAGGGCCCGTTCGCGAAGTACGCACCGGGCGGGCTCAGCTACGTGATCTCGTCGGTGACGCGATCGTTGCCCAAGTTCCTGGTCCGGCAGGTGCCCCACTGCCGCGTGCGGAACGACGGCGCCGAGGCGTATCGCATCGGCGACAAGGGCGGTCGAGTCGGGCAGCCCATCGCCCAGGGCGAGACCATCTACGAAGGGCCGGCGCGCATCGTCGGGCTCGCGACCATCCAGTATTACGGCTTCGGGTTTCGGATGTTCCCCTTTGCCGACGAGCAGCCCGGCCGCATGCAGCTCAGGGTCTCCACCATCAGCTCGCTGGGATTCGTGCGGAATTTCCCGGCAATTTGGCGGGGCGAGTACCACGATCCGAACCTGGTGTTCGACTACCTGGTCGAGGCCGTGACCATCGAGATGGACCCGCCCACCGAGTTCCAGATCGGTGGCGACCCCCGCGGCGAGCGCGCTCGGGTGCGGGCGCGGGTGTCGCGCGAGCCGATTCGCCTGGTCGACTTCTACGCGCCGCCGAGCGCCAGCTGACTTTTCGGTAGGAATCCCAAGGGCCTTTCCGGCATCATCGGAGGTGATGCGCAAGGCTCTGGCGGTGGTGTTTCTGTGCACGTTGCCCGCCTCGGCCGAAACGGCGGCCGACGACGCGCGGCTCTCGTGCCGCCGCGAGTCCGCACCGGGGCGCGTGCTCTGCGAGCTCGAGGTGGAGGTTCCCCGGGGGCGCCTGGCCTGGGCCGACGCACTGGTCGTGGGCACGCCCGGCTTCGCCCGCGCGCTGCGTACCCGCGTCGGGCCTCGCAGCGCCACCGGCGGCACTCCGCGTCGCCTGCGCCTGCCGCTGGCGCTGGCAGCCACGTCCACCGGCGCCGGTGAGCTCGTGGTCCGCGCGCGCTATGTCGCGTGCGAGCCGGGCGCCGGGGGTCGCGAGCTGTGCTCGCCGCACGCTCGATCCGTCAGCGCGCGCGTCGAGGTTGGGCCTTCGTCCTGATGGCGCGCCGGCGGATGCGCATGGCAGAGCTGGAACGGCTCTCGGGCGTACCCCGCGAAACCATCCACTACTACCTGCGGGAAGGGCTCTTGCCCGCCCCCAGCCGGCAGGGGAAGACCCAGGCGCTGTACGACGAAGCGCACCTCGAGCGGCTCCGCCTGGTGCGCCAGCTACGCGAAGAAAAGTACTTGCCAGTCGCGGTGATCCGCAGCGTTCTTCGCGCAGGGCTCGAGCACCCCGCGGGGCGCGATCTGGACACGCTGGCCGACGTGCTGCGCATCGATCCGCACCTGGGCGCCGGGCAGGCGACCGCCGTGGTGGCGGATGAAGAAGTCGGCCGGGTGGCTCGCGAGCTGGGCGTCATCGTTCCGGGCGAGAGCGCGGAAGATCCGACCGTGGCTCGGGTGCTGGCCACGGTGGCCGAGGTGGTCGCGCTCGAGGGCCCAGCGCGGGATCTCACCCTCGAGGACTTGCGGGTCAGCGCGCCGCGGGTGGGTGCGCTGGTCGAAGCCGAGGCCGGCGTGTTCTTCGACCTGGTGATCCGGAGCGGCGAGATGACCGAGCCCGTGGCGGCCCTGCGGGCCGGGCGCTCGGCGGTGGCGCGCTTCATCGCGGCTTACCGCGATCTCAGCCTGCGCCGCATCGTCGAAGCGCTGATCGCCGCCGTTCGAGACGCCGCCTCGCGGGTCGGAAGTGCGAGCCCGCTGCCGCTGGGGGTCGAGCTGTCGGCGCGGCTGGGTGCCGACGATCAGCGAGCAAAGCTGGCAGCAGGTGCTCGCCAGGGCGATCCGGCGAAGGCAAACGACCTGGTCTGGCACCTGTTCGCCGTGGGGCCGATGCGCGACCTGACCCGGCTGCCAGCGGCGGTGCGCGGCCTGCTCCGGCCCCGGGCCGAGTTGATCGTGGCAGCCAGCAAAGAGGGGGCCGAGCTCGACGCGATCCTGGCTCGGGCCGGAAGCTTTCCCCTGGGCGAGGTGCTCGCCGCCGAGGCAGCGCTTGGGCGTGCGCTCGGCCAGAACGCTGCGGGCGAGGGCCTGCTCGAGCGCGTGGTCCCGGCCCTGGGGCGCCTGTTCGGCGCGGATCCGGGGCGCGACGCCGATCCGCTGGCGTCCGCTCTGGGGTTTCTACGCCGCGGGCTGGTGGCGCTCGCCTTGCCGCGCGCGCTGGGCCGGCGCCCGCTGGCGATCCGAGATCTCGAGGCGGCGCTGGGGGTGGTCCTGGGCTCTCCCGGTCACCTGCACCCCGCCGCCCACGCGCGGATCGAGGCCAACGCGCGGCTGGCGCTGGGGCGCACGTTGCTCGAGCACGGGCGCCCGGCCGAGGCGCGCGCCCAGCTCGCGCGGGCCATGGCGATCGACCCCAGCGGTCCCATCGGGCGGACTGCCGAAAGCCTCGAGATGTTGGCCGAGAGCGGGCCCACGCGGTAATTCGCAGGCATGCGGCTCGTTGGCCGTCTTTCCGCCACCACCCTCGGTGATCTGATCGGGAACGTGCATCGCGAGCGCGCCAGCGGAGTGCTGGAGTTGATCGAGGGTGGGCGGACGCATCGGATCCACTTCGAGGCGGGCCTGGTGTCGCGCGTCGAGAGCTCGCTGGTGGTTCCGCGCGTGGGGCGTATCTTGGCCGAGCAGGGGTTCATCGGCCACGACGCGCTCCGCCACCTGGAGCGCGAGCTCATGCGATCGCCGGGGCGCAAGGCCGGGCAGATCTTGGTCGAGGATGCCGCGCTCGCGGGCAGCGCCCTGGGCGCCGCGCTTCGGCGCCAGCTGCGTTACAAGCTGGACGCGCTGTTCGCGTTGCCCGACGCAGAGATCCGCTTCCGGGTGGCGCGACCGCCCAGAGAGCGCACCATCCCGCTCTCGCCGCGAGAGTTCTTGCACGGTCGGCCGCGCAAGCGCGACGCCGCGGGGCCGGCGCGCCCGCGCTCGGGGGCCGGTCGCGACCGCGCGCGCGCCCAGGCGCTGGCGGTGCTGGGCTTGGGCCCCGATGCCAGCCCTGCGTCGGTGCAGCGCGCGTTTCGCAGCCTGGCGTCGTCGGTCCACCCCGACCGGCACCCCCAGGCCACCGGACCCGAGCGTGCCTCGTTGCTCGCGCGCTTCGCCGCGCTGAGCGCGGCCTATCACCTCTTGGTCGCCTGACCCCAGCGATAGAGCAGGGGCAGAAGCTCGGCCAGGCTGCCGATCAGCGCGTCGGGCCCAGCTTGCTCGAGCGCGCTTCGGGGGGCGATGTTCCCCACCACGCCGACGCTGCGCGCGCCGGCGCGCTGGGCGCACTCGACGTCTTGCGGCCCGTCGCCCACCATCACCATCGCGTGCACCGAGCAGCGCAGGCGCTCGCCGATGGCGAGCAGCGGCGCCGGATGCGGCTTGCGCTCGGGGAGATCGTCGCCGCAAACCAGCGCCGAGAAGTAGCCGCGCAGGCCCAGCGCCGAGAGCACGCGCAGGGTGGTCCGCCGGGGCTTGTTCGTGCACAGCGCCAGCGGCACCGTCTGCCGCAGTGTCTCGAGCACCGCCACCGCACCCGGCAGCGGAAGCGTGCGCTCCGTCGCGTGGTCGCTGTAATGGTCGAGGAACGAGCGCAGGAACGGCTCGACAGCCGGATCGTGCTCCGGCAGCCCGGCGGCCCGTGCCATGAGCGATCGGGCACCGTCGCCGATGTAGCCGGTCACCACCCGGTCGGGCAGCGGCGGTCGGCCGGCGGCGGCGAGCGCGAAGTTCGTGGCGCTCACGATGTCCGCGCGCGAGTCGACCAGCGTCCCGTCCAGGTCGAAGACGACCCGCATCGGCTTCAGCGGCCCGCGTGGCGCCACACCGCGCGGCCCACGAAGAACGGGCCCATTTTCTCCATGTACTCCGCGGTCTGGCGCGTGCGTCGCATCGACTGCACCACGTGCGAGAGCGGGAACAGCTCTTTGCCGACCAAGCCGATCACGAAGTCGTTGTCGGCCTGATCGAGGCCATGGCACGCCAGGCGAACGTCGTGGGCCAGATCCGCGTCGCCGTACGTGCGGCCGATGCCGCCGTGCTCGCGCATGATGCCCGCCTTCTCTTTCGGATCGAGTCGCTCGAACTCGCCCTTGCGCCGCAGCGGATACCAGATGGCCCAGGGCCAGGCTGCGTTGAGCACCGTGGCGCGCGGTCGCTCGAGGAGCCAGAACGCCAGGTCCTGCTCGAACCCGGTCGAGTAGGTGCGCCCGATCATCCCGAGCTCGGGGCGCACGGCGAGCCCCACCAGCTCTTCGTCGCTGCTGGCGGGCCGGAGCTTCTCGACGAAGTCTGCCGGGTCTTCGGAGAAGCCCAGCACCGCCACGCCCCGGGGGTGATTCACGTCTTCGTAGATCACCGACGGCATGCCCGCGCTCTCGAGGCGCGCCGCCAGTCGCTCG
Organism: Polyangiaceae bacterium; assembly: GCA_023150915.1. Classification (GTDB taxonomy): domain Bacteria; phylum Myxococcota_A; class Polyangia; order Polyangiales; family Polyangiaceae; genus JADJKB01. The sequence goes on along the minus strand of JAKLKA010000053.1, from coordinate 13,499 downwards.
ACGGCCCGCGGCGGCGGCAGGGTGGGCCCGCACTGAAAGCAGGTGAGCTGCATGAACAAGCGCTGGTCCAGCGTCTGAGGGACGCCGTCCTTCGCGGCGCCACGCTCGCGCACGTCCACGCCAGAAGACTCGGGGGCTCCGTGACTCATCCCCGTTTCGTAGCTCAAAAGCCCTCGGCCTGGCAGCCCCGGGGGCCCGTCATGTTAGGCTCCGGCGCCTTTTGCCATGCGTCCGAGCGACGACAGCCTCGCGCACCCGCTGCCCGCCGGGATGCGCGATCTCTTGCCGGAAGAGAGCCGGGCGCTCTCGGCGTTGGGCCGGGGCCTGATGGCCAGCTTCGAGCTGTTCGGCTACCAGCGCGTGACGGTTCCGGTGTTCGAGTATGCGGCGGTGCTCGAGCGCGGTCTGGGTGCGCTGGATCCGCGCGAGGTGCTGCGCTTCGTCGAGCCCGAATCGGGCGAGGTCGTGGCGCTGCGCCCCGACATGACCCCGCAGATTGCGCGCCTGGTCGCCACCCGGCTCGGGGACGCGCCGGGGCCTGCACGCCTGGCCTACGAAGGCTCGGTGGTGCGCCTGCGGCGCGAGCGAGCGCGACGTCATCGCCAGATCCCCCAGGCCGGCATCGAGCTGATCGGCAGTGCGGCGCCCGACGGCGATTTCGAGGTGCTCGAGGTCGCGTGTTCGGCCCTGGGGCGGGCGGGGCTCGGGCAGTTCGTGCTCGATCTGGGGCACGCTCGCGTTGCCGGCGCACTGCTCGAAGCCTGCCCCGAGCCCGCGCGCTGGGGGCTGACCGAGGCGCTGACGCAGAAGGACTCTGCCGAGCTCGAACGGCGAGCGAAGCGCGCCGGGCTCGAGGCTGGGCTTTCGCGCGCCCTGTCGGCGCTGACCGAGCTCTGCGGCGGCGCCGAGATCTGGCCCGAGGCGCGGCGCGTGCTCGCCGCCGGTCCGGCCGGGCCCGGCCTCCACGAGCTCGAACAGGTGTGGGAGCGGGCCACTCGCTCGCAGCTGGCGCCGGCGATCGTGGTGGATCTCGGAGAAGTGCGCGATCTCGGCTACTACACCGGCGTGACTTTCCAGATCCTGGCCGAGGGCCCGGGCGCCGCCGTCGGCGCCGGCGGGCGTTACGACGGCCTGCTCGGTCTGTTCGGGGCGCCGCGGCCGGCGGCGGGCTTCGCGGTCGCCCTCGACCACCTGAGCTGGGCGCTCGGCGAGTCGTCCGCACGCCCGGCGCCGCGCGTCTTGGTGGCCGGTGACGCGCGGGTGCTTTCGGCCCTGCGCGCTCTGGGGGTCAGCGCGACCGAAGCGCCGCGAGAAATCTGGGAGCACGCGCGTGCCTGGCACTTCAGCCACGTGCTCACGCTGGGGGCTGGAAGCGCACGGCTCGAGCGTGTGGCCGACCGGGCGGGCAGCGACCTGCCCTGGGCCGAGCCGGCTCTGCTGGCCGCGAGCGTGGCGCAGGCACTCGGGAAGGAACGGAACTCATGACTGCAGTCGTGATCGTGGGCGCACAGTGGGGCGACGAAGGTAAAGGGAAGATCGTCGACTACTACACGGAGTCGGCGCAGGTGGTGGTGCGCTACGCGGGTGGCCCGAACGCCGGGCACACGTTGGTGGTGGGTGACGACAAGCTGGTGGTGCGCCTCTTGCCGAGCGGCATCTTGCGCCCGGCAACCGCCTGCATCTTGGGCCAGGGCATGGTGATCGACGCCAAGGTGCTGCTCGGCGAGATCGATCAGCTTGCGGCGCGGGGCCACGCCGACCTCGGCAGTCGGTTGATGCTCTCGGATCGCGCCCACATGATCTTGCCGTATCACCTGATCCTGGACGGCCTGCGCGAGAGCGCGCTCGGTCAGGGGAAGGCCATCGGCACGACCAAGAAGGGCATTGGCCCGGCCTATGAAGACAAGGCGCGGCGCACCGGGATCCGCGCCGGCGATCTGCGCGACCTCGCGCGGTTGCGGACCCTGGTCGAGGCCGCGCTCGACGCCTGGCGGCCCACGCTCACGGCGCTGGGCGGCGACTGCCCCAGCGCCGCGGCGATCGTCGACGAGCTCGGGCCGCACGCCGCGCGTCTGGTGCCCTTGCTGGGCAACGCCTCGCGCGCCGCCGACGAGGCGGTGCAAGCCGGCAAGGACGTGATGTTCGAGGGGGCGCAGGGCACGCTGCTCGACATCGACCACGGCACCTATCCGTTCGTGACCTCGAGCTCGGCCGTGGCGGGTGGCGCCACCATCGGTGCGGGCATCGGCCCGAGCCGCATCGACTGCGTCGTCGGCATCACCAAGGCTTACACCACTCGGGTCGGGTCGGGGCCGTTCCCCACCGAGCTCAGCGACGCTTCGGGTCAGCACCTGCGTGACGTCGGCGTCGAGTTCGGTTCGGTCACCGGCCGGCCGCGCCGCACCGGCTGGCTCGATCTTCCGGCGCTGCGCTACGCGCGCCGCGTCAACGGCCTCGACGGCCTGGCGCTCACCAAGCTCGACGTGCTGACGGGGCTCGCGCGCGTGAAGGTCTGCGTGGCCTACGACACCCCCGACGGCCGCGTGGACGAGCTGCCGGTGGATCTGATCGATCGGCCCGACCTGGCCCGGCCCGTCTACGACGAGCTCGACGGCTGGCAAGAGGCGCTGTCGGCCGCGCGCAGCCTGGACGATCTGCCGGCGGCGGCGCGACGCTACGTCGATTTCATCGCCCAGGGCGCCGGGGTGCCGCTCTATTTGGTCAGCGTGGGGCCCCGGCGGGCCGAGAGCATCGAGCTTCGCCACCCCTTCACGGCCAAGTGATCGTAAGCTTCTGAGGTCGTGGTAGCGCTCCGAGCCTTCTGCATGGTGACCGCGCTCGGCGCGAGCGCGTTCGCGCAGGCCGCGCCCGCAGGGATGGACGCAGGGCAGAAGCTCGGCGCGGACCTGTCCGCAGCGCGCGCGGCGAGCCCGCGACCGCCGGCGTGCGTCGCGGACGGCTCGCGGGCAGCCGGGCGCACGCACTGGGAGCGCGCGCAGAAGCCACGGGTGGGTGCGTTCTGCGACGCGCTGGCCTTGGGATACGCCCAGCTCTCGCGGGCGCCGGACAGGTCACTGGCGGCGGCGGCGCGTGCGCGCGCGCTGGCCCCCGACAGCGCGGCGTCGTGGGTGCTGGAGGCACGGGCGCTGGTCGGCGCCGGGCGCCCCCGCGAGGCGTTCGCGCTGTTCTCGAAGGCGCGCGCCCTGGACAAGCAGGCGCTGGCCGAGCCGGCGGCGCTGCACGATCTGGCGCTGTCGGCCATCGCCGCCGGTGAGCACGCCGAGGCGGTCGCGGCTTACCGCGCGCTGGTCCCGCGCGCCGGCATGCTGGCCGACGCTCGGCGCCGGCAGCGCGTCTATCTGGAAGGCGCCATGGCCGTGATGCGGCACGACGCTCAGGCGCTGGACGAAGCCCTGGGGTACCTGGGCGAGGCGCGCCGCCTGCGCGGGTTGCCAGGGCTGTCCGATGTCGTGCTGGGGGCCACCGCACTGACGCTGGATCGGCAAGGCCGCCACGACGAAGCGCGGGGCGTCGCGGCGGAGGTGCGTGGCCCGCTGGGGGTGGCGCGTCTCGCCGAGTCGCCCAACACGAGCGCGCTGGTCACGCTGGCCGACGGCGAGCTCGCCGCGATTGCCGCCATGCTCGCCGAGCGCGGGCACCCAGATGTGGCCAAGCGGCTGTGGAAGGCGTTCTCGAGCAGCGCCTCGCCCGGGTCGCCGTGGCAGGCCCATGCCAAGAAGCACCAAGAAGCGGGCGGGGCTCTTCCCCGCCGCGCGGGCAAGCCGCGATGAGACTGGCGCTCGTCGCCGCGGGCCTGACGCTTGCCGGCGTGGCGAACGCGCAGCCCTCGATCTGGGACGCTGCGCGCGATCCCACGACCCGCCGCGACTATCAGACCCTGGTAGCCGTCGAGCGCATGGTGGCGCGTGACGACAGCGCGTGGGCAGATCCCACGCTGCCCGAGCGCTTCATGCGGGCCGCGCTGGCGGTGATCGAGCTCGCGGGTGGCGCGCAGAGCGCCGACGCACGGCTGCTCTACGTGGCCGGCGACCTGCTCTCTGATCCGATGGTGGGGCGCGACGCCGACGCGCGACGCCTGCTCGAGCGCGCGCTCGGGCTCGAGCCCGACTCCCCGCTGGCGGGGCGAGCGTGGTTCAACCTCGCCATCGCCTCGGCGCGCCTGGGGGACCCGCGGCGCGAGCGGGAGGCCTACACCCACGCGCTCGACCGCGTGTGGGAGCCGGGCTTTCGGGCCAACATCCTGACCAACCGCGCCGAGTCGGCCATGGTGCTCGGTGACCTCGAGGCGTCGGCGGCGGACTATCGCAAGGCCATTGCGCTGGCCGATCGCCCCGACCTCACCGCGCTGGCGCACTACGGTCTGGGCGTGGCGCTGGAGCGCAACGGAGATTTGCCTCGCGGGCTCGAGGCGATGGCGGTGGCGCGGGCCATCCACATTCCCGGGGTCGGCTCGGCCCTCGATCTGCCCAGCGTGTTCTTCGTGCCCGCCTACGACATCCACTACTACCGGGCGCTGTCCGCGCTGTCCGCGGCGCGCGACGCCAAGAAGCCGGAGCTGGTGGCGGCCCACCTCTTGGACGCCGGCGAGGCCTGGCAGAAGTACCTGGATCTCGCCGTGCCCGATCGACACCGCTGGGTCGACCACGCGCGGCGCCACCAGGCCACCACCTTGGCGCGCCTGAACAAGCTTGCCCCCGAGATCAAGCGGCGTGCGGCAACGATTCGTCGGGAGCGCTGAGCGCGCGACTCAGACCTTCCACGTCTTCGACCCGTTCGAGCACCGGGCGCAGGCCGGGCATCGCTTCGTCGTCCCGGAATGCCCCGCTGGCCGCCAGCGCGCGGGCGCGCGGGCCGTCGAGCACCAAGAACACGTCGCGCAGGCCGTCGCCCGCCGGGGCGTCGATCAGGTCCACGATTCGGCTGCGGTCGAGGTGCAGCTCTTCTTTGCCGCGCTGGATCAAGACGCGCCGGTTGGTCACCAGGTACCGGGTCGAGCCTGCCAGCCGCCCCGGCCGAATCACCGCCCGGTGGAACAACACCACCGACGAGGCGAGCACGGTCAGCGTGGCCAGCCCCAGCCCCGTGACCAGCGCTTCGAAGGCCAGCGCTTGGTTCGAGATCCCGGCCGCCAGGAGCTTCTTCAGGGTCGGAACGCTGGTCGCGACCATGCGCACCGCGACCGCCAGCAAGATCACCGATAGTGCGACGCTGGTCCACGCGCGGTGGCGCGGAAGGTAAGAGCGCCACGTGGGCCGGGGATTCGCCGCCCACAGCACGCGCTCGCCGAGCTGAAGCCGCTGCGCCAAGAGCTTGTCGTCGCGGCCCGGAAGGACCACGTCTTCGTGCCCCGCGATGATGGCCGCGACCCGGTCCGGCGCCTTCAGCCCATACAGGCGCAGCATCAGGCGTCGTCGCAGCGCGCCGGTCGGGACGGCACGCACCAGCTCGACGTCACCCACGCCCGGCGCCAGCCAGTGGATGCGGGCGAAGCTGACGGCGCTCCGCTCGATGCTGCGCCGGAATGGGCCGCGCTTGAACACCACGTGGTGCTCGGTCACTTCGTAGCTGACCCGCGCCAGCCAGACCCGAGGGCCATGCAGCAGCCCCAGGCCCAGCGTGGCCGCCCAGGCACCGAACAGCAGCGTCGACGCCGGCGAGGTGCCCAGCGATCGGGTGAGCACGAAGGCGAAGCAGACCGAGATGAACGCGGCTGCGAACATCACCAGGGCCGCCGCGCGGAGAAACGACGGTGTCTCGAGCCGCTCGGGTCGGCCCGTCCAGACGATCTTCTCTCCGTACCGTGAGTCTCTCGCCACGTGTTTCGAGCTTGGACGCTTCGGCCTCACGGAAAGTTTGAGGGCCGCGCGCGGATTCGTCGAGGTGTTCCTCGGGTTTCAGCGACACGGGAATGGGTCGCCTGGCCGGGGGTCACGGCGCCGGGGCGACGAACACGATCTCGAACCGCTCGTTTCGCGGCCCAGAACCCTGCCGGGCGGGGTCGACCACGGGCTGCGCGTTGCCGGCCGAGGCGGTCTCGATCCGGCCGGCGCCGGCGCTGGTCAGGGCGTCGGCCACCGCCTTCTTCCGGGTGTCGTCGCCCCCGCGACCGTGCGCGACCACCAGCAGCGGGAAGGTGGGGTGCGCTTTCGCGGCGCGGCCCAGCGACTCGAGCACGCGCTTCCCCTCGGCGGTCAACGCGCCTTTCGCGTCGAACAGGCCGCGCAGCGTGACGACCACGCCGCGATCGTCGCGGAATGGGTGCAGCGAGCCGACCCGCGAGAGCTCGGAGAAGAGCGCGTCGGCCAGCCCCGCCGCCGGGCTCGCCTGCGCGGCAGGACGGCGCGCTTCGGTGAGCAGGCGCAGGCAGCTCGACCGCGCTGCGATGGCGGCGTCGATCGGTGTCGCCTTGGGCGTGCCCGCCAGCGTGCGGTCCAGCTCGGTGAGCTTGTCGAGCTCGGTGCCGACGCCGCCCTTGTTCGGATCGAGCAGGCGGGTGGCAACGCACAACAGCCGCGCTTGAGAGGCCAGGGCACGCGCCGCGTCGAGCCGGGCCTTCTCGCGCTCGGGGCCAGCGGGCCCGTTCGGTGCCAGCGGCAGGGCGTCTTCCGCCACGCGAATGCGAAGCTCGAGATCGGCGGCCTCGGCGGCCACGCGCTTGTGTTTCTCGTCGATGTCGGCGAGCGCGGTCTTGGCCTGGGCGAGGTCACGGCTGGCCTTCTCGAGCGCGCGCTCGGCGCGTGCCAGGCGTGCCAGCACGAACGCGCGAGAGTAGGCCGCCAGGGCGTGCTCGCTGGCGATCTGCGCGGAAGCCGGATCGCCGCCTTGGTGGGCGGCTTCGGCGCGGGCTTTCATGGCTTCGGCAGCGGCCCACGCCTGCGGCGCCAGCAGGCGAGATTCCTCGGCCTGAGCCCCCTTCGCTGCAGCGTCGACGTCGGCCATGATCCGCGGCCGCGGCGCCGACGCGCACGACAGCACCAGCGCGGCGGCAAGCAGCACACCGACGCGCTTCACGGCGCCCCCTTCGGCTTGCCCGGCGCCTTGGGGGCGACGGCTGGCGGCGCCTTGGGGGCGACGGCTGGCGGCGCCTTGGGTGCGACGGCGGGCGGCGCCTTGGGGGCGACGGCTGGCGGCGCCTTGGGTGCGACGGCTGGGGGAGCCTTCGTGGTCGGCTTGGTCGGCGGGGTCGGCGGCGGCGTGGCCTTGGGCTTCTCCAGCTCTTCGAGCTTGGCCTGCGCCCGACCCCGACGGGCCAGCGCTTCTTCGAGCAGCGCGCGTGCGCGGCCCAGCTTGGTCTCGACGTCGGTCAGCTCTCGCTGCACGCCCGCGAGCTTCTTCTCGGCTTCGGCCGCGCGCACCAGATCGGTGCCGGTCTCGGCGTGCTCGCGGGCCAGGCTCTCCAGCTCGGGCACGTGCTGGTCGTCCGCCGCGGCGCGGGCCTCGCTCGCGCGGTCGAGCGCACGCCGCGCAGCCGTCATCGGTTCGTGAGCCAAGCGCGCGTGCGCGGGCGCCGCCGACAGCGCAGACAGCGCCGCCTCGGCGCGGTCGCGATCACTCCCCGAGCGATTGGCCAGCGCCACACCGGCGATGCCGACCGAAAGCGCGATCGCGCCGAGCGACAGGGCGTGCTGAAGCGAGCGTTTCACGCGCGAAACAAGCCACGATGGTGGGCGCGGGTCAAGTGCCCTGCGCGCCGCCGACATTCCAGGTTATAGGCCCCGCCCGGAGTCGAGAGCTGATGCGGAAGAGCTGGGACGAGTACTTCATGGCCATCGCGCGCGAGGTCGCGACGCGGTCGACCTGCGACCGGAAACACGTGGGCGCGGTAATCGTGCGCGACAAGATGATCGTCGCGACCGGCTACAACGGGTCGATCCGCGGGCTGCCGCACTGCGACGACGCGGGCCACCTGATGGAAGACAACCACTGCGTGCGCACGGTGCACGCCGAGGCCAACGCCATCGTGCAGGCGGCTCGCAACGGGATGCGCGTCGAGGACGCCAGCATCTATGTGACGGCGTCGCCCTGCTTCGGGTGCTTCAAGCTGGTGGCAAACTCGGGGATCCGGCGGATCGTGTTCGCCGAGTTCTACCGCGATCACCGGATCTTCGAGTTCAGTCAGCTCCTTGGCATCGAGCTGATCCACCTGGGTGAAGCGGCGCCATGAGCGTGCTCTCGGTCGCTGTGATCTGCGGCGGCCCGTCCGCCGAGGCAAACGTCAGCCGTAGCTCCGCCACAGCCGTGGCCGCGGCCCTGGAGCAGGCCGGCCACCGCCCGACCGTGGTCGAGCTCGAGGCCCCGCTCGCCCGAGCGCTGAGCGAAGGGGGGTTCGACGTCGCGTTTCCCGTCACTCACGGCCCCCTGGGCGAAGACGGCTGCCTGCAGGGCCTGCTCGAGGTCTTCGATCTGCCCTACGTGGGCTCCGGGGTCCTGGCGAGCGCGCTCGCGGCGTCGAAGCCCCACGCCAAGGCGCTGTTCCGCGCCGCGGGGCTGCCACTGGCGGACGAGGTCGTCGTGCGCGCCGGTGAGCCCACGCTCGCCGCCGTGGCCGCGCTGGGTGGCGCAGTGGTGGTCAAGCCGGCGTCCGGGGGGTCGGCGATCGGCACCACGCGCCTGCGCGCGGACTCGAGCCCCGAGGCGGTTCAGGCCGCATTCGACGCGGCGTTCGCGGTGGACGGCGTGGCGCTGGTCGAGCGCTTCGTCATGGGGCACGAGGTGACGTGCGGGGTGCTCGAGAGCGACACAGGGTCCAGCGCCCTGCCGCCCACGCTGATCACCAGCCACGCCGCCGACTGGTACGACTTCACCTCGCGCTATGCGGCCGGCGGCAGCTCGCACCAATGCCCGGCGCCGCTGCCGCCCCGAGTCACCGCGCGCATCCAAACGGTGGCCGTCGCCGCGTTCCGGGCCCTTGGCTGTCGCGACCTGGGTCGGGTCGACTTCGTGGTCGGGGAAGGGGACGACCCTTCGGGGGTGGTGCTGCTCGAGATCAACACCCTGCCGGGGATGACCCGCACCAGCCTGTACCCCGAGGCAGCCGCCGCCACCGGGGTCGACTTCCCTTCGCTCTGCTCGGGGCTGGCGCAGCGCGCGCACGCTCGCCCGCGGCGCGTGCGACCGGCCGAGCTGCCCATGCCTTGAGCCCTATTTCTGGCGCGCGCGCAGCCGGGCCAGTAACGCATCGCGGTTCGGGGGCGCCGCCACCGCGCGCGGGCCGGGGCCGCCCACGGGCCGCTCAGGAGTCCGCGCGGAGAGCGGCGACGACACGACCTCGGGGGCGCTGGCGGCGGGTGCGCTCTGCTCGGGCGCCTGCTCTGCGGGGGCGCTCGGCTCGGGGGCGCCCTCGGCCGGCGCGCCCGCAACCGCCCCGCGCTCGATCACCGCAGAGGCTTCCGCCTCGGGCTCGAGCACCAGCGGTGACAGCTCGCCCGGCGGGGGCCGACGCGAGCGGCGTTCTTTCCTGCGCTCGGTCATCACGCGATCGATGAAGCGCTTGGTGGCGGCGTCGAAACGGCGGAAGCGCACGCGCAGCCCGCCGGGGCGCTCGCCTTCGGCGGCCACCAGCTTGTAGACCTTGCCCTCGGCGCGGATCGGCCGGCTGCCGTCTTCGAGCACGATCTCGAATCGCACCACGGTGTCTTTGGGCAACGCGGGCTGCTCGATCAACAGCACGGCCTTGTCGTCGACGCTCCACGCCTCGGCAGCGAGGTAGGCGTCCTCGTCGGCATACGGGCGGTGGACACGCAGAACGACGGGTTCCGTCACGGCGGGGTCCTCGACTTTTACCGAGTCCGTCGCTGCGAAGCAATTGGGAGCATGGAAGCGTGACGCGGGCCGCCGGGTCGTCGTGGTCGAGGCCTGTGTTACGCTGCCGCCGCGGCATGACTGGTCGGAAGGTCCTGGTGTTGGGCTCGGGCGGGCGCGAGCACGCCCTGGCCGATGCGTTGCTCGCGTCCCCCTCGGTGGCGCGGGTGGTGGTGAGCCCCGGCAACGCCGGCACTGCGACCCCGCCCGCTGGGCTGCCGCCCGGCAAGACCCTGGTCAGCAGGGCCGGCGCCCCGCTCGACGTGGCGCGGGACGAGCGGCCCGATCTGGTGGTGGTGGGGCCCGAGGCGCCACTCACCGAGGGTCTGATCGATCAGCTGAGCGTCGAGGGGTTCCTGGCTTTCGGCCCGTCGCGGCGTGCCGCGGCGCTCGAGGGTTCCAAGGCGTTCATGAAGGCGGTGGCGGCGCGCCACGGGCTCCGCACCGCCCGCTTCGAGAGCGTCACCGACGCGGGCGCGGTCGAGGGCGTGGTCCACAGCTTCGAGCGCGCGCCGGTGGTCAAAGCCGACGGCCTGTGCGCGGGTAAAGGTGTGGTGGTCGCGGCGACTCACCACGAGGCCATCGTGGCGGCACGCGACATGCTCGCTGGGCGGTTCGGTCCCGCGGGCACCACGTTGGTGATCGAAGAGCAGCTGGTGGGGCAAGAGGCCAGCGTGCACGCCATCTGCGACGGCGAGCGTGCCTTCGTGCTGCCGGCGGCTCGAGATCACAAGCGCATCTTCGACGACGACCGCGGTCCGAACACCGGCGGCATGGGCACCTATGCTCCGGCCCCGCTGATCACGCCGGCGCTCGCTCAGCGCATCGAGCGTGAGCTGATCCAGCCCGCCGTGGCGGGCATGGCGGCGGACGGCATTCCGTTCCGCGGAACGTTGTTCGCGGGGCTGATGATCACGCCCGAGGGTGAGCCTTACCTGCTCGAATTCAACGTGCGCTTCGGTGACCCCGAGACCCAGGTGCTGATGAGCGTGCTCGACGGAGACGTGGCAGAGCTCTTGGCGAGTGCGGCGCGCGGTGCTCTGCGACCCGAGGTGGTGAGCGTCGCGCCCCGCCATGCGGTCTGCGTGGTGCTCGCGGCGCCGGGCTACCCCGACACTCCTCGGGTGGGCGCGGCGATCACCGGTCTCGACCGCGCCGCCGCCATCGAAGGCGTCCGCGTGTACCACGCCGGCACGCGTGTCGAAGGGGGCGCGGTCGTCACCGCCGGCGGCCGCGTGCTGGGGGTGACGGCCCGCGGCTCGACGCTGGCCGAGGCTCACGATCGGGCCTATCGCGCCGCCGACACCATCGAGTTCGCCGGCAAGCAGATGCGTCGCGACATCGCCCGGCGCGCGCTTTCGCCATGAGCGACCCGTTCGACGCCGCCCTCGAGGTGCTCGCAGCCGGCGGGGTCGTGGCCGCTGCGACCGAGACCCTGTTCGGGCTCCTGGCGGACGCCGGCTCGCCCAGCGCGGTGGCGCGCGTGGCCGCCCTCAAGCCTCGTGACGACAAGGCGTTCCCGCTGATCGTGTCGTCGCGCGACAGCTGGGCAGCGCTGACCTTGGCAATTCCGGAAGCGGCGTCGGCGCTGGCCACGGCATTCTGGCCGGGGCCGCTCACGCTCGCCATTCATGCTCGTCCCGGGCTCGACTCGCGACTGGTGAGCGCCGGCACGGTGGCGGTCCGGCTGCCGGCTGCGTCCCCCGCGGCGGCGCTCGTTGCCCGATTCGGCCGACCGCTCACCGCCACCAGCGCGAACCCGAGCGGCCTGCCGCCCAGCGCCGACCCCGCGGTCGTACGGCGCTACTTTGCAGAGGCCATCGCCGCCGGCGAGTTGTTCGTGCTCGACGAGCCCGCTCCGGGCGGGCCGCCCTCGACCGTGGTGGTGGTGAAGGGCGCCGAGATCGAAATCGCGCGTGAGGGCGCCATCAGCGCCGACCGCGTGCGGCGAGCCGTGCAGGGCCTGGCGCGCTAGGCAAACAGCGCTGTATGCCCCTTCGGCCATCCTGTAAGATCGGGGTCCATGGTCGATGTCGCGCCACTTGCTCCGCTCGCCTACGCTCCCGATCTGCTGCCGCGGGTCGTGGCGCCGCCGTACGACGTGATCGACCCCGCGCTGCGACAGGCGCTGTCGGACCGCGACCCGCGCAATGTCGTGCACGTCGACTTGCCGGCGGGGGAGGGGGCAAAGAAATATGACGAGGCCCGCCGTCTGATGGCGGAGTGGCAGGCGGGCGGCGTGCTGCGGCGCGAGAAGCAGCCGGCGTTCTGGCGCTACGAGCAGACCTTCGATCCGCCGGGCGGCGGCCCGCGCCGCGCGCGGCGCGGCTTCTTCGCGCTGGTGCGGGTCGAGCCCTATTCGTCGCGCGTGATCTTGCCGCACGAGCGCACCCTCACCGGGCCGAAGCTCGATCGGCTCGAGCTCGGGCGTGCCACGCGCACGGCGCTGTCCCCGGGGTTCATGCTCTACTCGGACCCGGCGCGGGCACTGGACGCTCACCTGGACGGCGGCGAGCTTTTCGCCGATTTCTCCACCGACGACGGAGTGCAGCACCGCCTGTGGCGGGTGAGCCGCGCCACCGCCGTGGTGCGGATTGCCGCTGCTCTGGCCGACGCGAGCCTGCTGATCGCCGATGGCCACCATCGCTACGAGACGGCGCTGGCACTCTCGGGCGAGATCGACGCCGAAGCCCGCGCTGCCGGGCGCCACGTGGCCGAACGGGCAGAGCACCACTACTTCCCCGCGCTCTTGGCCAACGGCGACGACCCCGGGCTCTTGGTCTTCCCGACTCACCGGCTGGTGCACTCGCTGCCTCGAGCCGACTTCGCGACGGTGGTGCTGCGAGCCGAAGAGCTGTTCGCGGTGACTCCGGCCAGCGGCCCCATCGACGACCTGCTGGCGGCCCTCGCGCGGGCGCCCGACGACTCGCTGTGCGTGGTCGCTCCCGACGGGCGGGCGGCGCTGTTGGTCGCGCACCGCGACGTCGATCTGGAATCACACCCCGTGCTGGGCAAGCGCCCCGCGGTGCTGCGGCAGACGGCCGTGACGCTGCTCCACGACGGCTTGCTCGAGCACGTGCTGGGCATCTCGCCCGAGGCGCAGGCCGCCAAGACCAACATCCGCTACGTGCAGGACGCGCGCGCCGGCGTGGCCTCGCTCGAGGCGGGCGAGAGCCAGCTCTTGTTCCTGATGAAGCCCACCCCGGTCAGCGTGGTGCGGGCCGTGGCCGAAGCCGGCGAAGTGATGCCGCAGAAGTCGACCTTCTTTCATCCGAAGGTGCCCACGGGTCTGTTCTTCCACACGCTCGATCCCGCCCGAAGCGTCAGCTGACGCGCATCCCCGCCCGGAAGTCGGGCCGGACGGTTGCGAAAAGGGACGCGTCTTCGACCAGTTGAGGCGTGGCGCGTGTGGGCTGGAAGGCGAAGCACAAATTCGAAATGGAGTCGGAGCGAGCTGCCTTCGCCTCGCCCGGCCTTCGGGCAAGGTGCGTCGGGTCGCCGCGGGGGGAAGACCAGCGCGACTGCAGGGATGTCTCGGGCGATGAGCGGGCGGCCGGCGAATGCAGCCGGCGGAAGAAGCGAGGGGCAAGGGAAGGGAATCACTTCTGCCCGCCTCGCCCGTCGCGCCGGTCCTGGCCGGGCGTGCCCGTGACCACCACTCGGTCGCCGCCCGCGTG
>JAKLKA010000052.1 GCA_023150915.1 Polyangiaceae bacterium | reverse complement strand
CGGCGGTCGCGGCGCCCAAGCCGGCGGTCGCGGCAGCCAAGCCGGCCGCCGCCGCGCCCAAGCCCGCCGCCGCCGCGCCCAAGGCCGGCGCGGTGGGGCCCCGGCCAGCCGTCCTGACCGCCAAGCCCGGCGGCGCAGGCCCTGCCTCCAAACCAGCGTCCGTCCCCCACGACGACAACGACTGGAGCGCGCTGACCGACAGCGGCGGCAAGACCGTGGCGTGGCGCGAGCCGGCCTCGGCCGGGCCGCCCGCGTCGAGCGTGCCACGGCCGTCGAGCCCGATCAGCGCGCCGCGTCCCGCGAGCGCTGCCAAGCGAACCATGCTTGGCGGGCTCGAGGCCCCCAAGGGTGCCGCCCCCGCGCCGCCGTCCGTCGACAAGCTGGGCACCGGCGGCCGACCCGCGCTGCCGTCGAAGCCCGCGGCGGAAGAGTCCGCGGATTCGGAGCCCGAGTGGACCGTCGCACTGACCGACGACCAGCACGAAGAGATGCGCACCGCAGAGGTGGTGCAGCTCTACGCGCGGGGAAGCATCGATCAAGAGACCTTCATCTGGGCCGACGGGATGGAGGACTGGAAGCGCCCCTGGGAAATCCCGATGATCGCCGCAGCGCTCTCGGCCCGGGGCCTCGAGCCGAAGGTCGTCGATGACGACGACATGCCGATGGACGAGCCCCACGAGGACGAGGCCACGATCGTCGCCAGCCTGGGTGTGCTCGGCCCGCCCTCGAGCCGCGGCAAGATCCCGTCCGGGGTGTGGCACGAGCCCGGGCGCGACGAAGAGGTCGGCTTCGAAGACGTGACCGTGTCGCTCGATCGGCAGAGCGCCCAGGGCCTCCTCGCCTCCCTCTCTGGCCAGCAGCGCGACGCCCAGAAGTCGAAGCCGGAAATCATGGCCGCGCAGTTCGACGACGTGCCGACCACGGTGCACGAAGAGATGGCCGCGGCGCCGGCCGCCGGCACCGCCGACGTCGATGACCTGCTCAGCTACATGGAAGAGCGCACGCTCGCGATGGAAGACGGCTTCCTCGCAGAGTCGAGGCCGATGTCGGCTGCGGACTTGCTGGGCGAAGAAGACACCACGCTGGAGCAACCCCGGATGGTGGCGGCTGCCCCGGGGGACTCGTTCTCGCTCGACACCTTGATGTCGGGCACCCCGGAAGACGTCGCGCTGGGCGGGCAGCCCGCCGATCTGTTCGCGGGCGTCGACATGGCTGCGCCCCCCGCCGGGCGTGATCGCCCCCTCGATTCGCTGTGGGAACCCACCGGGATCCAACCGCATCCGTCGAGCCCCGTTTCGTCGCAAGGCCCGCTGTCGATGCCCGGCAGCGGCGGTTACGCCTCGCCGGCGCCCATGCCCCAGGCGCCCGCGCCGCAGAAGAAGTCACGGGTGGGCTGCGTCCTCGTGCTCTTGCTCTTGGTCGTGGTGGTGGGCGGCGGCGCCGCGGCGTCGTTCTTCCTCAAGCAGCCGGCAGGCTTGTACGGCGCCGACGGGATGCCCAAGATCCCAGGGCTCTCGCGCTGAGCGGGATGGCGGCGGCTCTCTTGCTCGTGGCGGCAGGTCTGGTGCTGGGCGTGCTGGTGCTGATCGCTCGCCAGCGCTGACCCACGCGCGCGGCCGCGACTCAGGGGTGGATGCTCACGATCGTTCCCTGCTCGGTCGCGTCCCCGGCGTAGGTCGCGTGCCAGTGAGCCGAGACCTCGGGGCTGGTCCACATGAAGACGAAGCGCGCGTCGATCGGCGCCAGGTTCACGCACCCGTGCGAGCGAACCTTGCCAAAGTCGTCGTGCCAATAGGCGCCGTGCAGCGCGTAGCCACCCTTGAAGTACTGTACCCAGGGCACGTCACGCAGCTCGAACTCGTGGTCGGCGACCTCGGAGTCCATGGTGGTGGTGATGTGCTTCTGGTAGATGCGGAACGTGCCGCGGGGCGTGCTCAGGGTCTTGCCGGGCTCGCCGAGCCCGTCTTTCCCCGTCGACACCAGCGTGACGTACACCGGGCGATCGCCCTCCCAGAGCGTGAGGGTCTGGCTCACGATGCTCAGGTCGATCCACTTGGTGCCCTTCTTCGCCCACGACGGCAGCTGGCTGGGCTTGGCGGCGGTCTTCAGATCGTCGCTCTTGAGCCAGCGCCCGTTCTTGGCCTCGACCATACGGAAGCCGTGCAGCATCTTCACCGTGCCGGTGAGCGGAATGAACTCGCGCCACCCCAGGCGCTCGCCCTTCTCGAGCTTCCCTTCCTTCAGGTCCCACCAGGTGGCGCCCGCCTTGCGCGCGAAGGCCACCGGCAAGCCTACGTCTTTCAGCGACTGACCGTGGAACGGTGAACCGCTGTCGGCCTTCAGCTTGTCGGCGGGCACCATGCGCGCGTCGGTGGTGATGGCAAAACGGCGGTTCTGCGCCTCGGGACCGGTGACGAAAGTTCCTATCAGGGCGACACCGGCATGACGCTTCACGCGGTTGGCGATCACCGCGTACGGCGGCGCGCGGAAGCTCGAGATGTTCGGGATGCGTCGCTCACCCACCAGCCACCACGGGATGGCGTCGTCGCCCGAGCCGCCGAAGCGTTCGCTGATGCCCAGCGGCTTGGCATGCTCGGGGATGGCCCCCACCGCCAACCCGGCCTCGTCCAGCGGCACGTCGTTGGCGCCGACGGTGAGAATGTCCCATTGGTCGCTCAGCTTCTTCCAGTTGCGCAGGTGGCGCTCGAGGCGCATCTCGTACTGGAACTGTTCGTCCTTGGTGGGAATGCGCATGTAGTTCGGCGCGATCGCCCGCGTGAATGCATAGCGATATGGCATTGCCCAGTCGCGATGCGGCTCGGTGGTGATGGCTCGCGCGATGGGGTGATCGAGCTTGGTGGTCGCTTCCGGTCCGGCGCACACGAAGCCGACCGGGCGGACCGCGTACCAGCCGTCGGGGCAGTCCCGGCGCGAGACCGGATCTGCCGAACGGCTGACCCGGGCGCCCACCCGCAGGTAGCCGATGGGCGCGGCCTGCTTGTCGGGCTTGGGCAGCACCGGCACCACCATCGCAACGGGGGCGAGCTTGGGCCCGTCTTCCGGCGGGACCGGCACGTTCGACCAGTCTTCTTCTTCGACCTGGGTGCCCCCGTTTTCGGGTTTCACCTTGGCCGCGCCGGGATCGTTCTTGCCGAAGAACCCGTCGCAGCCCACGGCGGCGAGCAGCGAAAACGCGCAAATTGCGGCCAAAGCCCCGGCCTGCCCTCGCCCGGACGAGGGTTCGCGCAGGGGGGCGCAGAGGGAGACACCGGCAGCCATCCCCCCGGTTTGCCAAAAGGGCCGCGTCCGGCCCAGAAAACGGCGGAGCCGGGAGCCGGGCTTGCCCCCGGCGCGCGGGCCGACGAAAAACGACGCCATGCCCAAAGAGACGCTGACCGTCACCGACAACCGCACCGGCAAGTCCTACGAGCTGCCCATCGTCGACGGGACCATCCGCGCGATGGATCTGCGCCAGATCCGCGTGGACGACGAGGACTTCGGGCTCATGACCTACGACCCGGCGTTCATGAATACCGCGTCGTGCCGCTCGGCGGTGACGTTCATCGACGGCGACCGGGGCATCTTGCGCTACCGCGGCTACCCGGTGGACCAGCTGGCCGAGCGCGCCAGCTACCTCGAGGTGGCTTACCTGCTGCTCAACGGCGAGCTGCCGACCAAGCACGAGCTCTCCGAGTTCACCCGCGAGATCACCACCCACACCTTCGTGCACGAGAACGTGCGCACCTTCATCGATGGCTTCCGCTACGACGCGCACCCGATGGGCATGCTGGTGGCGACCGTGGGGGCGCTGAGCACCTTCTACCCAGAGGCCAAGCACGTCTCGGACGCCGAGATCCGCCGGATGCAGATCACGCGGCTGATCGCCAAGATGCCAACCATCGCCGCGTGGAGCTACCGGCACAGCGTGGGCATGCCGTTCGTCTATCCCGACAACGAGCTGTCGTACGCCGAGAACTTCCTGGCCATGATGAAGCGCATCGCCGAGCCGCGCTATCACGTCCACCCGGAGATCGCCCGGGCGCTGGACGTGCTGTTCATCTTGCACGCCGACCACGAGCAGAACTGCTCGGCCAACGTGATGCGAAGCATCGGCAGCTCGCAGGCCGACCCCTATGTGGCCGTGGCCGGCGCGGCGGCGGCCCTGTATGGCCCGCTGCACGGCGGCGCCAACGAGGCGGTGCTGCGCATGCTGCGAGAAATCGGCAACGTGAGCCACGTGCCGGCGTTCGTGAAAGAGGTGAAGGGCGGCGTCGGCGGGCGGCTGATGGGCTTCGGCCACCGCGTGTACAAGAACTACGACCCGCGCGCGCGCGTGATCAAGCACCTGGCCGATCAGGTGTTCGACGTGGTGGGCAAGAAGAACCCACTGCTCTCCGTCGCGCTTGAGCTCGAGAAGATCGCGCTCAGCGACGAGTACTTCGTCAAGCGCAAGCTCTACCCCAACGTCGACTTCTACTCCGGACTCATCTACGAAGCGCTCGGAATCCCGGTGGACATGTTCCCCGTGCTGTTCGCCATTCCGCGCACCTCGGGCTGGCTCGCCCAGTGGGAAGAGATGCTGCTCGACAAGGAGCAGAAGATCGCCCGGCCGCGTCAGATCTTCACCGGCTACGCCGAGCGCGAGTTCGTGCCGATCGAGCAGCGCCGCGAGAAGAGCGTCGTCCCGCCGGAGGGCTGAGTGACCGACACCACTGCGCTCGCCACCGAGCGCGCCCCGACCTTCGAGCGCGCGCTCGTGCTCATGGCGCTGCTCTACTCGGCGTGCCGCTTCGTCCCCCTGCCGTTCGCCGACGAGATCTTCCGCAACGCGGTCTCGCGGCTGATCGTGAGCCAGGCGCTCGATCGGCATGGGCGCACGTTCTCGTCGAAGCTGGTCGCGCCGCTCTACACCGAAGAGGTCGGCTGCCTGAGCGGCTGCCTGACTGCCCTGCCCCGGCTCTTGGCGAAGCTGATCCTCTTTCCGATCCGCAAGCTCTTGGCCTGGCTGGGCGCCGTGCGCGGCATCGCCCGTGACCTGATCACGGCGCTGCTCTTCGGCCGAAGCGTGGAGCGCTGCCTGGCGCGTGGGCTGCTGCCCGAGGGCGGCGGCGAGCTCTCGGGTCAGGCCAAGCTGATCCGCGGCGCCTTCGAGCGGGCGCTCGCCGGCGGCGAGCTGCCGCTGTCGAAGCGCGCGCTGTCGGCGGTGGTCAGCCGCTCGAAGCGGGGGCTCTCGGCCGCGGGTCGGGCCGTGGCCGCCATGTTCGAAAGACCCGGGGCGGGCGGCGAGCTCCCCGAGGGCGAGCGGCAGGCCGTGAGCGAGGGCGCCGAGCACGTGGAGCACGCGCTCGCCGATCCCGGCATCGCAGAAGAGATCACGGCGTTCGACGCGCGCTTCGATCAAGAGCTCGAGCGCGTGGGGCTGGGCGTCGTGCCGCCGCCCCCGGCGACGAGCAGCGGCTGAGCTCGCCGCCGTGCACCCCCGCGCGGCTCAGCGCGCGGCGAAGCCGACCCAGGCCCCGATGGCGGAGAGCACCAAGATCACCCCGAACCGCGCCCAGCCTTCGGCGGGCTGGCCGCGATAGCGCGCCGCACCCAGGGCATCTAACGCAGCGATGGGCCCGCCGACGACACACAGCCAGGCGAGCATCGGCTGCCAGCGCCAGCCGAAGATCCGCGACGCGGACAGCAGCCCGGCACCCAGCGCCCCCGCGCCCGCCGCGAGCACCACGTTGGCTCGCTGGTCCGCGCTCGCGTGGGCCCACTTCCGGTAGCGCCGGTACCAGTCCAGCATCCGCGACCCGAAGTTACGCGCCCCGCGCGGCCCCGTCCACCGCGCTCGGCTCCGCGGGCCGGTCACTCCCAGAGGGGCTGAGTCCACGCCTTGTGCCCGCGCGAGTCCTCCACCACGGCGCGGAGATAGCCGCCGCCCGGCTCGAGCGCGTGGCGCGCGCTGGTTCCCACCACCCGCGCGAGCTCGCGTCCGCCCTTGCCGACGAACCGGATGGTGTAGCTCTGCCCCGGGTCGGCGACGGCGGTGAGCGCCAGCGCGCCGGCCCGGTGCTCGATCGCGCTCAGCGTCACGCCGGTCGACGAGTAGAAGTCGCCGGCTTCGAAGGCCGCACGGATTGCCGCCGGGGTCTTGTCGGCGCGCAGCATGATCCAGGCGCGATCGCCCACGTAGGCGAACTTGCCGACCCTGGCGCGCTCGGCGGCGTCGGCAAAGTGATGTGCGTCGTCGGTCGCGACGCCGAACACGCGCGCCCCCAGGGTGAGCACTTCGTCCCACAGCGCTTCGGCGCGACGCTCGGCGCTCTCGCGGCTCGCCGGATGCTGCTGGTCGAGGCTGGCGTTCCACAGCTCGACGTGGCGCACGCCGTCGTCGGCCAGCGCCTTCACCAGGCGACCGTCGGCGGCGAAGTGGAACAGGGGGTGGTTGAGCACCGCGGTGCCCGCCAGCTCCCGCGCCAGCGCCAGCTGGGCGCGGTAGGCCTCGAGCCGGCCAGGGCGGAACGGCAACGGGAACTTCTCGCCGCGGTGCACGTCGCGCGCCGGGTCGACGAACAGCCCGCTCAGGTGAAACAGGCAGCGGTACCCGGGCGAGGCCTTGGGCTCGCACACGGTCGAGTTCTGCGTGAGCTCGACCCCGGCGAAGACCAGCATTCCGTCGGGTGAAGGCGGCGCGGTGACGCGATTGTGATCGGTCACCACCAGGAAGTCGTAGCTGCGCTCGCGGTAGAACTTCACCACCTGTTCGGGCGGGGTGCGGGCGTCGTACGAGCGATTGGTGTGGACGTGGGTCTGGCCTTTGAGAAAGCGGACAGCGACGTCCGTGGCCGGCGGCGGCACGCGGACCGGTGCGGGCTCGGTCGCGCTCGGAGCGACCCGCCCCACCGGCGGGGGCGGCGGGGGAGCCGGCCCGCGCACCTCTGCGGGCGCCGAGCACGCGGCAAGCCCCAGGGCAAAGGCGATCAGCGGGCGCACGCGCCGATAATCTGCCCCACCGGCCGCGGTGCGTCCAAATCCCGACCAGCCGGGCTAGACTCTGCCCCAATGCTCCGGCAGCTCGCGCGCGTGGCCGTCACCAGCCTGCTCCTCTCGGTCAGCTGCGGCCCACCACCGCTCGGCTCCGAAGCCGCGCCCCGGCCCGAAGGGGCTGCCGGCCTGAGCTCCATCCTCTTCGAGAGCAGCGCCGAGAGAGCCAAACCCATGACCCGACGACAGGATCTGCAAGAGACCGTGCACGGTCGCACCATCGCCGACCCCTACCGTTGGCTCGAGAAGTCCGACGACCCCGAGGTCACGGCCTGGGTCGAGGGTCAGAATCGCCAGCTCGGCGCCTATCTCGAGCGCATCCCGGCGCGGGCCGCCCTGCGCACCCGGCTGGAAGAGCTGCTCACCATCGGCGAAGAGTCGCTGCCCAGCGTGAAGCGCACCGCCAAGGGCCCGCTGCGCTACTTCCACACCCGGCGTGATGGCCACCAAAACCAACCGGTGCTCTGGGTGCGCGATGGTCTGAGCGGCCGCGACAAGAGCTTGATCGACCCCAATTCCATGAGCGCCGACGGCACCACGTCGCTCGACTGGTACCAGCCGTCGAACGACGGCGCGCTTCTGGCCTACGGCGTGAGCGAGGGTGGCAGCGAAGAGAGCACGCTTCGCGTCCGCGACGTCGCCACCGGCAAGGACCTTCCCGATCAGATCACGCGTGCGCGTTACTCGTCGGTGTGCTGGCTCCCCGGCGGCAAGCGCTTCTACTACTCGCGCTTCCCGGCGAAGGGCAGCGTGCCGCCGGGTGAAGAGAAGTATCACCGGGCGATCTTCGAGCACCAGCTCGGGCGCTCGCCCGACGCCGACCCTCGGGTCTTCAAGGCCAAGGTGTTCACCGACTTCCCCAGCTGCGCCATCTCGCCGAACGGCCGCTGGCTGGTGATGCGTGTGCACCAGGGTTGGAGCAAGAGCGCGCTGTTCATCGCCGATACCCGCGACCCGCAGCTGGCCTGGAAAGAGCTCACGGCAAACCTGGACAACGTCTACGACCCGCTGCCCCTGGACGACGTGCTCTGGGTGCGCACCAACGAGGGCGCGCCGCGCTATGCGATCTACGCCGTCGACCCGAAGAAGCCCGAGCGCGCTCACTGGAAGCAGGTCGTGGCCGAACACCGCGAAGACGTCCTGAACGACTTCAACGTGATCGGTGGCGAGATCTTGGTCGCCTACACCCACGAGGTGGTGAGCCGGCTCGAGCGCTTCGACTCGAGCGGCAAGAGCAAAGGCGCGGTCGAGTTGCCCACGCTGGGCAACAGCAACGGGTTTGCCGGCCTGCACGACGACACCCAGGCGTTCTTCGACTTCGAGTCGTTCGTGACGCCCCCCAGCATTCGCCGCCTCGACCTGGCGTCGGGGAAGATCAGCGTGTGGAAAGAGGTGAAGACGAACATCCCCACGCACGAGTTTGCCGTCACCGCCCGCAAGGCCAAGAGCAAGGACGGCACGCTGATCCCCTATCTGATGGTTCACAAGAAGGGCGCGGCGCTCGCCAGCGGCGAGAACCCGACGCTGCTTTACGGCTACGGCGGCTTCAACGTGAGCCTTCTGCCGCGCTTCTCGCGCTCGACCTACGCGTTCCTCGAGCGCGGCGGGGTCTCGGTTCAGGCGAACCTACGCGGCGGCGGCGAGTTCGGCGAAGACTGGCACCGCGCCGGTCAGCTCGAGAAGAAGCAGAACGTGTTCGACGACTTCATCGCCGTCGCCGAAGATCTGATCCGCACCAAGGTCACGCGACCCGAGCGGCTGGCGATCCACGGCCGCTCGAACGGTGGCCTCTTGGTGGCCGCCACGCTGGTGCAGCGGCCCGACTTGTTCGCCGCGGCGGTGAGCGGCGTGCCCCTGACCGACATGCTGCGCTACCACCACTTCCAGATCGCCAAGCTCTGGGTCCCCGAGTACGGCTCGGCCGACGACCCCAAGCAGTTCGAGTGGCTGCACGCCTATTCGCCCTACCACCACGTCCGTGCTCGAACGGCCTACCCGGCGGTCTTGCTGATGACCGCCGAGAGCGACACCCGGGTCGATCCGATGCACGCCCGGAAGATGGCCGCCGCGCTGCAGCACGCGCAGGCCTCCCGCCGGCCGATCTTGCTGCGCTCGGAGCTCCGAGCCGGGCACGGCGCGGGCAAGCCGATCAGCAAGATCGCCGACGAATATGCCGATTTGTTCGCGTTCGTGCTGTCCGAGCTGGGCGCCGATTGAGTACAAACCCTCGCGCTTCCGTCGAACCTCGCGACGTCGCGGGGTTTCGGTGTAAGCTCGCGGCGCTCCACAAGGTAGGTTCTTCATGAAGTCCAAGGCTTTTTCGAGTGTTGTGATCCTCGGTACCCTGGCCGTCGTGTTCATCGGCTGCGTGGTCCAGAACCGCCCGGCCGATTCGACGCCGGCGGCAACGACCCAGCCCGCTGCCACCGGCGCGCCGGCGGCGACCACGCCCGCGGCCACGGCGACCACCACCGCCACGACCACGGCCACCACCACGGCCACCACCACCCCGCCGGCCACCCCAGGCAAGGTGCTGAGCGCGCCGAAGCCCGCCGCCGCCGATGCCGGCGCCGCGCCGACTCAGTGAGCCGCCGTTCCCGGCAAGCTCTGGAGCGAGGCCCTGTCGGGGCCTCGTTCTTTTTTGTTTGATCTCTGACGTTTACGCCTTTGTTCAACATTTGATGTTGAATGTTGAACATTCGCCGGGCTAAGACCTCGCCCGGTGGTCGCGAGCGCGCGAAAGAAGAAGCCCGACGCACCGAGCCCGCGGCTCGGGACCCAGGTGGCCGAGCTGCTCAAGCGCCGGATCCTGTCGGGCGGATACGCCCCCGGCGACAAGCTGCCGCCAGAGCTCGCGCTGGCCGAAGATCTGGCGGTCAATCGCTTCACCGTTCGCGAGGCCATGAACCAGCTCGAGCAGCTGCGGCTGATCGAGCGCCGGCCCGGCTCGGGCACCGAGGTGCTCGACTACTCCCAGCACGCCAGCGTCGACGTCATCGAATACCTGGTCGTCACCCCCGAGGGCGTGGTCAACGCCGAGGTGCTGAAGAACCTGCTCGAGGTCGCCCGCATCTTGAGCGCCGACATCGCCGAGCTGGCGGCCAAGCGCCGCAGCGACGACGATCTGTGTGCCCTCGACCACGTCTTGGCCGAGATGCGCGGCGAGAAGAACCTGTCACGCCTGCTCTGGCTCGACTTCGATTTCAACTGGGCCCTGGCCGGCGCCGCGCAGAACGTCGTCCCGCGGCTGCTGTTGAACAGCGTGCGCGGCCTGCTCAAGAAGTACACGCCCTACTTGGAGACGCTGTGGGTGTCGCCGGGCTCGATCACCGAAGGCTACGAGCACGTCGTCGAGGCCGTCCGCGCCGGCGATGCCGAGCGCGCCCGCTCGCTGCTGCTCTGGATCTGGAGCAGTCGGCACGAACGCTTCGTCGACTCGCTGGGAAAGAAGAGCCGGCCGCCGCCCGCTCGCTGAGATGCACGCTGCCGGCATGTCCGGCACCTCGGAGCCGCTTGGCTCCAGCTGGCAACCGAAACAACACAGGAGAGACAGCATGGCAACTGCCCAAGAAAAAATGACCGAGGCCGCGACCAAGATTGCCGAGCACAAGGACAAGGCCGCCGCCATCGGCGCCGTCTACAAGTTCGTGCTCGCGGGCGACGGCGGCGGCACCTGGGTGATGAACCTCAAGGACAACCCCGGCGTGACCGAGGGCGAGGGCGACGCGGCCTGCACCATCAAGATGGCGGCGAACGACTACGTCGACATGCTCGAAGGCCGCGCCAACGGCCAGCAGCTGTTCTTCTCGGGCAAGCTGAAGATCGAGGGCGACATGGGCCTGGCCATGAAGCTCCAGAAGCTGACCGAGGTCCTGAAGTAGTCATTTTTTTCACCCCGTGAACGCCCCGCGGGCGCCGATCCCCGGCTGCCCTCGGGGCGTTTCCGCGTCTTGCAGTCGTGGGTTTTTGCTCTAACCTGAGCCTGCCGTGGCGAGGGACCCAGCACGCACCGAGCCAGTCTTCGCGCTCAGCCGTCACGAGAGCGGCACCCAGCCGAAGGGGCGCTGGGTGCTCGAGCGGGGCGCCGAGCGCATCCCGCTGCCGGCGGGCGAGAGCGTGATCGGCCGCGGCGCCGACGTGGACATCGTGGTCGACAACCACCGCGTCTCGCGACGGCACGCCAAGATCATCGTCACCGACAGCGCGGTGTTCGTCGAGGATCTGGGCAGCGTCAACGGTGTGCGCGTCGACGGCGCGGTGGTCCAGGGGCGGCTGCTGGTGACCGCCGGGGTGCGGATCTCGATCGCCGACGAGTTTTTCAGCCTGGCGCTGGCCGATCGCAACGAGGCGGTGCGCGCCACGCAGCGCGTTCCCACCCAAGACGCAGACGACGGCCACCCTGCCGACGTCACCACCCGCCGGACGCACGCCTTTCAGCTGATGCTCGGCGTGGTCGACAAAGCCATCGCCCTCGGCAAGCCGGACGAGGCCGAGCGCTTGCTCGGCACGCTGCTGGCCGAGGTGCTGGAAGAGGCGCAGAAGAACGGCGACGTGCCGAGCGAGGTCGCGGTGGCCGCCAGCCAGGCGGCGCTCAAGCTGGCCCGCGCCACCGGCAAGAGTCAGTGGGTCGAGTACCCGCTGCGGCTGTTCCTGGCCAAGCGCATGCTCTTGCCGCTCGAGTCGGTGGACGAGCTGTTCGGCGTCGCTCGCCGAGCCTCGCGTCTGGATCCGGCGCTGCTTCGCCGTTACGTGACCCTGGTCGAGGGTCTGCGCCTGGGCCCGGGGGATCGCTTCGTGCTCTCGCGGCTGCACAACCTGGCGAACATGTTGGGTGCCGTCGGCCCGGGCTGACGTACCATGGCCGGCGTGGCCGAGCGCAAGCGTCCCTGGCGAGTCGCCGCCTTGGTGGCGCTGACGGCACTGGTCGGCTGCTGGTTCGCCGTGCGGCGGCCTCCCCCGTCGAAGCTGGATCCCGCGCCCAGCGCCACCCCGACCGAGCGCCCCTTCGTGGTGGACGTCCACGTGCACCTCGGCCCTGACGGCGTGGACCGCCTGGGGCGGCTGATGCAGCGCTGGCAGTTCGACCACGTCGTGAACCTGTCGGGTGGAAGCCCGGCGCGCGGCCTGGGCGAGCAGCTGGCCGCGGCGCGTGCCGCCGGCGGTCGCGTCACGGTCTTCACCACGCTGAGTTATTCCGATGCGCGCTTCCCCGACTATGGCGCGCGGATGGCAGCCGCGCTCCGACGCGCCCACGCTGCAGGCGCTCGCGGGCTCAAGATCGCCAAGGTTCTGGGCCTGGGCCTGCCGGGCCCCGACGGCCGCCTGCTCGCGGTGGACGATCCGGGGCTCGACCCCGTGTTCGAAGCGGCTGGCGAGCTCGACATGCCGGTGGCGATCCACAGCGGCGACCCGCGCGCTTTCTGGCTGCCCACCGACGAGCGAAACGAACGCAAAGACGAGCTGGAAGCGCACCCCGGCTGGTCGCAGTTCGGCCAAGAGGTGCCGACCTTCGATCAAATCTTGGCGCAGCTCGAGCGACGGGTGGCGCGCCACCCCAAGACCCGGTTCATCTCGGTGCACTTCGGCAACTGCGCCGAAGACCCGGACCGCGTGGCGGGCTGGCTCCGCAAGTACGACAACCTGTATGTCGACACCGCGGCACGCATCCCCGAGATGGGGCGTCACCCGCCCGAGAAAATGCGCGCCTTCTTCGTCGAGTTCCAGGACCGCATCTTGTACGGCAGCGACCTCGGCGTGAGCGCCGAGCCCGAGCCGCTGTTCCTGGGCTCGGAGGGCAAACAGCCCGCCGGCGCCAAGGAAGAGCAGCGCTTCTTCACCGCAACGCGGCGCTACTTCGAGACCGCCGACCGCGACTTCGAGCACCCCACGCCAATCCAAGGCAGCTGGCGCATCAGCGGCATCGACCTGCCCGACGCGGTGAAGCGCAAGATCTACGGAGAGAACGCCCGGCGGGTCATCCGGCTCGATCTGCCGCGCTGAGCGCGGGTCGGTCGACGAAGAACACCAGCGCGCCCACCAGCGACAGCGCCGCCGACACCGCCCACATCACACGGTAGTCGAAGCGTTCGGCGAGCTCGCCCGCGACGAACGCGCTGAGCGTGACCCCCAGATTGAACGCCAGGTTGAACAGCGCCATCGCCCGGCCGCGGGCCTGGGCTGGCGCGCTGCCGACGAAGGCCGCGTTCATCGCCGGGTAGGCCAGGCCATGGGCCAGCCCGAACCCGAGCGAGACCCCGATCAGCTGCCAGCGTGCCCCCACGAACGCGAAGCCCAGGGCCGCGAGCGCAAAGCCCACAGCGCCCACCAGGCCGACGCGCCGGTGCCCGACGCGGTCGCCCAGCCCGCCGGCGAAGATCCGCACCATGATCGCCGCCGCCACATAGGTCACGAAGAACGGCGCGTGGCTGGGCAGGCCGCGCGCCCGCACGAAGACCGGCATGAAGTTCAATGCCGTGCCGAAGGTCACGGCCGTACCCAGCGCGCAGGCGAGCGGCCCCAACCCTCCCCGACGAAAGAACAGCGCGCGCGCCGCCGTGCGCGCCATCGCGGGCGAGCTCTGCGGGCGCGGCACGTCGTGCACCGCGAAGTACAGAGGCAGCGACGCCAGGGCCACCGCCGCCGAGAGCAGGAACAGCGAGCGGAAACCCCACGTGGTCGCGACCCACTCGCCCAGGGAGGGTCCGACCGCGTGCGAGATCAGCGTGGTGGCGCCGAACCAGGCAATGGCTCGCCCGAGCGAGCCGGCTGGGGCCAGATCCACGATGGTCGCGTTGGTGGCGACGAACGCCAGCGAGAAGGCGACCCCCTGGCCCAAGCGCAGACCGTAGACCAGGGGCCCGACGCGATCGACGGCGGTGAACAGCAGCGAGAGCCCGACCCACCCGAGGGCGCCCGCGAACATGAAGCGCTGTCGCCCGAAGCGATCGGCCAGAGATCCAGTCAGGGGGATGGCCACCAGGCAGGCCAAGCCGAACGCGCCCATCACCCGACCCACGTCCGCGCGGCTGGCGCCCACGGCCTCGAGATGGACCGGCAACGAGAAGAACGCGGTGACGCCGATGAAGAAGACCAGGTTGGCCACCGTGGCCAGCACGAAGCGCCGTGTGACCACCCGCTCCCCACCCGCTGTGGATGCCGGCGTGGGTTTCACGCGCTGCCAGAGCCCCCCACACTGCTGGCAAAATGAGCTATCCCGTGGGCCATGACGAAGACGTTGCTCGGCTATTTCTGGCGTGGATGCCTGGTGCTCGCTCCGGTGAGCATCACTCTCTACATCGCGTGGCTCGTCTTCACCACCATCGATCGCATCTTGCCGGTGGGGGTGCCCGGCGTGGGCTTCGTGCTCACGCTGGTCTTGATCACCCTGGTCGGCTTCCTGACCTCGAACGTGATCGGGAAGGCCGTGGTACGCGAGACCGAGAAGTGGCTGGCTCGGGTGCCGCTGGTCAAGCTGCTCTACACCTCGATCCGCGACCTGGTCGGGGCGTTCGTGGGCGACAAGAAGAAGTTCGACCGCCCGGTGGCCGTGGCCATCGTGCCCGGCAGCAAGACCCGCGCCCTGGGCTTCGTCACCCGCGAGTCGCTGGCACAGATCGAGATGAAGGACTGCCTGGCCGTCTACTTCCCGCAGTCGTACAACTTCGCGGGCAACGTGCTGGTGGTGCCGAAAGACCAGGTCGAGACGCTGTCCGCGAACAGCACCGACGTGATGGCCTTCATCGTCTCGGGCGGAGTTTCGGGGCTGGGCATCGAGCCCGCGCCGCTCTCGGCGCGCGCTGGCAAGAGCTGACCTACGCGAACAGATCGCGGGCGCCCACCAGCGACTGGCCGCCGTCCACCACCAGCGTCGTGCCGGTGATGAAACCGGCCGCGGGCGAGACCAAGAACAAGACCGCGTCGGCGATCTCGGCCACTTTGCCCCAGCGCCCGACCGGCATCTTGCCCTCGAGCCGCGCGCGCGCGTCGCCTTCGCTCGGTGCCAGACGACGCATGCCCTCGGTGTCGGCGATGGGCCCGGGTGCCACGGCGTTGACCCGCACCCCGCTCGAACCCCACTCCAGGGCCAGATCTTGCGTGAGCTTGGCGATGCCGGCCTTGGCGGCGCCAGCGTGACACTGCAGCGGGGTCGGCACCCAGGCCTGGGTCGCGGTGATGCTCACGATGCTGCCGCCGTTCTTGGACAGCGCAGCAAAGCAGGCCCGCGACGCGTTGAACGTGCCGACCAGATCGATGTCGATCACCGTGCGAAACCCGTTCGCCGACAGCGCCGCTGCCGGCGACAAGAAATTGCCTGCGGCCGAGTTGATCAAGATGTCGAGCCGCCCGAAGGTCGAGAGCACCCGCTCGACCGCCGCCTCGACCGCCGCGAAGTCGCGCACGTCGGCCGCCACCGAGAGCGCCTGCCCGCCGCGCTCGGCAATCTCTGCCGCGACGCGCTCCAGCTTGTCCAGCTTGCGACCGAGCAGCGCCACCTGGGCGCCTTGCTGGGCAAAGCGCGCGGCAATGCCCGCGCCGATGCCGCTGCCGCCCCCGGTGACCAGCGCCACCTGCCCGGCCAAGAGCCCGTCTCGGAACACGCTCACCGCGGGCCTCCGTAGCCGAACCCGGGTGGGCCGAACTGAGGCCCCGGCGGCGCCGCGATGCGGTTCGCGAGCGGCGCCCACACCGACTGGAACAAGTAGAGCTGACGGCGCTCCCAGTCTTGATAGGCCATCACCGCCAAGATGATCGCGACCGGGAAGAACACCAGCCAGAGCACGATCAACAGCACGATGGCGTTCGACTCGATATCGGCCACCGCGCGCACCTCGAGGAAGAACCCGCCCTGCACCGGCATCATCGAGACCAACACCTTGGGCACGATGCCGTGGCTCGGGACCTGACCACGGCCCGCCCACTGGTTCGGGCCGGTCTGCGCCAGCGGCACGCCCTGGGCGTGAAGCGTCCCGGTCACCGTCTGAAGCACGCTCTCGGCGTGCTCTTGCGCGAAGAACTGCCGCTCGTTCTTGTCGAGCATGAGCTCACTTCACGTCTTCGAGCACGTTGCTTCCAAGCCGCAACGCGCCGTCTTTGACCGACGCCAGGATCGATTCGGCGTCTTCCTTGCTGAAGCTCAAGAGCTCGATCAGCTTGTCGAGCAGCGCCTTCTCGCTGTCGCTCTGCTCGCCGTCGGCGTGGGTCAAGAGCGCCGCGTTGGCCAAGAGCAGCTCGCGCTCTTCGGTCCCCAGGGCGTGCAGCGGGATGTCCTTCTCGAGCGTGCGCTTGGTCTTGGCGTACTCGAGCAATTCCTTCTCCTCGGCGTCGCTGGCGTCGAAGCCCGCGAGCAGGCCTTCGATCACGTGCGACTCGGGCTGTTCGAGCTTGCCATCGGCCCACGCCACCGCCACCAAGGACTTCACGATGTTCTTCTCGCTGGGGGTCATGCCGATAATCCTACTGTGATTTCACTTCGCCGCGCTGCCCCCGCTACTCTTGCGAGAAAAGCCGGCGGGTTCGGCGCTAAGCTAGCGGCTCGGAAATGGCGCTGCCCCCCGAAATTGCCGAAGACCGAAGCGGCCAGACGGTCGGCGACCGCTGGCGGCTGATCCGCTTCCTGGGCAGCGGCGGGATGGCCTCGGTCTACGAGGCGACCGACGCGAGCGGCCAGCGCGTCGCGCTGAAGATCTTGCACGCCGAGATGGCGAGGCGGCGCGAGCTGAAAGAGCGCTTCTTGCGCGAGGCGTACGTGGCCAACCGCATCGGCCATCCGGGGATCGTGCGGGTGCTCGAGCACGCGGATGGGCCCGACGTGTTCTTGGTGCTCGAGTTGCTCGAGGGCGAGTCGCTGGGGGCGCGCCTGCAGCGCGCGGATCAATTCACGGTGCGAGACCTGCTCGGCTATTCGGACCAGATCCTGAGCGCGCTGGGCGCGGCGCACGCGGCCGGGGTGGTGCATCGCGACATCAAGCCCGACAACGTCTTCGTGCCGGCACAGGGTGGCATCAAGATCCTGGATTTCGGCATTGCGCGCGTGATCGACGACGTGCCAAGCGAGTTCAAGACGCGCACCGGGCTTGCGCTCGGCACCATCCCTTACATGGCGCCCGAGCAGGCGCTGGGTCGCCGCGGCAAGGTGGATGGCCGCACGGATCTGTTCGCGCTGGGTGCACTGATGTTCCGCGCGCTCGCCGGGCGTCGCATCCACGAAGAGCCGAGCGAGGCCGAGCTCTTGGTCGCCATGGCGACCAAGCCGGCGCCACGCCTGGCCGAGGTGGCGCCGGCCACGCCGCCGGCGGTCTGCGCGATCGTCGACCGGGCGCTGGCGTTTTCGCAAGACGCCCGCTACCCCGACGCCGCAACCATGCAGCGCGACGTGCGAGCCGTGCTCGAGGGCACCCTGCCCCACTTCGCCATGGCGGCCACGGCCCGCGCCGAAGAAGCCACCCGGATCGAAGGGCCGGCGTCGCTGCGCGAGGCTCCGACGGTGGTGTCGCCCGCGCCGATCACGGTCGTGGCGCCGGGGCCGTCGCAGGCGCCGGCTTCGCTGGCGGCGCCCGGGCAGTTTGCCGCCGAACCCGTTCCCGCGTCGCTGCCCGCGTACTCGCTGGCGACGCCCGGGCAGTTCGCCGCCGAGCCCGTTCCCGCGTCGCTGCCCGCGTACTCGCTGGCGGCGCCCGGGCAGTTCGCCGCCGAGCCCGTCCCCGCATCGCTGCCCCCGTACTCGATGGCGGGCGCGCCGCCGGCAGTTGCCGCGCCGCTGCCGACCCCCAAGAAGCATCGCGGCGCCGTGGCGTTCCTGGTGTTCGCTGCGTTCGGGCTGGTGGCGCTCGGCCTGGTCGCTGCGGGCGCGCTGCTGATGCGACCGTGGGAGTCGCCGGGCGCCGCGGCATCCGCCAGCCCCGAGATCGCGAACGCGGCGCCGCCCGCAGGCGCGGCTCCGACGGCGACGGAGCCGACCCCAGCGCCGGCCGATCCGAGCGAGCCCGGCCCCGCCGGCACGCCCGTGCCCCCGAGCAAGCCCGCCAGCTCGCCGGCCAAGAGCGCCACGCCGGGGCCGTCTGCCGCGGCGGCCCCGAGCGGTGCCGCGCCGAAGGCCGCGGCCCTCGCGCCGTCGACCAGCCCCCCTCCCGCTGCGCCCACCGCCACCTCGTCGGCCAGCGCCGCGCCGCCGCCGCCCGCCAACCCCGATCCGAAGGGCGATCCGGGCAAGGGCAAGGGCAAGCCCGACAAGAAGCTGAGCAAGCCGAAGTGACCGGGCGGCCCTTCTGCTATCGCTGCATGAAGCCGGCGGTGACGTGCCTCTGCGCGCGCGTGCCGCGGGTCGACAACCGGACCCGCATCTGGGTCCTGCAGCACCCTCGCGAGCGACGTCACCCCATCGGCACGGTGCGGCTTCTGACGCTGGCGCTGGCGCGCATGCGGCTGGACGTGACCTTTCTCTCGGGCCCAAGGGGTGCGCTCCCCGAGATCGCGCCCGGGACCGCGTTGCTCTACCCCGGGGCCGATGCGCGGCCGATCGAATCGCTGTCCCCGGTCGAGCGCCCCGAGCAGTTGATCGTGCTCGACGGCACCTGGCACCACGCCCACACCCTGGAGCGTGATCTGGGGTTTCTCGCGGGCGTGCCGAAGGTCACGCTCGGCGCCGTCGACCCCAGCCGCTATCGCATCCGGCGCGAGCCGCGGGTCGAGTGCGTCTCGACCGTGGAAGCGGTGGTCGCCGCGCTGCGAGTGCTCGAGCCCGAGACCCGCGGCCTCGACGAACTGCTCGGCGCCTTCGACGCGATGATCGACGATCAGCTGCGCTTCATCGAGCAGCGCCCCGGACCGCGACGCAGCAAGCGCCGGCGAGGGGTCGGCGCCCGCGGGGTGGCGCGGGTGATCGCAGAGCGCTGGCCCGATCTTTTGCTCGCGTACGCCGAGTCGGCGCCGGGTGTCGGGCACCGCGCGCTGGTGCAGGTGGTGGCGATGCGCGCCGCCACCGGCGAGGTCTTCGATCAGATCGTCGCCGGGCCGCCGCCCTCGGGCCAGCTTCACATGCGGCTGTCGGACCAGGACCTCGCCCACGGAGCGTCCGCCGCCGAGCTGGCCAGCGCCTGGCGCAGCTTCCGCAAGAAGCGGGACATCGTGCTCGCCTGGAACCAGAGCACGCTGGATCTGCTCGCCGCCGCCGACCTGGAACCCGCCGGCCTGTGCTTGAAGGCACTCTGGGCCAATGCCTTCGAGCGCGCTCCGGGCACGCTCGAGGCGGTGGTGGCGCGCGCGAACCTCGCGCCTGTGCCCGCCCAGGTCCGCGGCCGCAGCGCCGTGCGGCTGGGCCAGGCGCTGGCGATCGCACAGGCGCTCCGAGCTCGATCGGGGCTCGCGAAGTGAGCGATCGGGTGTTCGTGCCGCACGCGGCGCCGCTGGTCGCGGGCCAGCTGATCGGTCGCCGCAAGCGGTTCTTCGCCGACGTGCTGCTGGCGAGCGGCGAGCGCGTGGTCGCGCACTGCGTGAACACCGGCCGCATGGAAGGCCTGCTCGTGCCGGGGCGGCGCGTGCTGCTCTCGCCCGCGCGACCCGGCCGCAAGCTGGCCTACACGTGGGAGCTGCTCGAGCTCGACTCGGGCTGGGTGGGGGTGAACACCATCATGGCCAATCGCCTGGTGCGCGCGGTGCTCGAGGCGCGCGCGCTGCGCGGGTTCCGGCGCTTCACCGAGCTGTCGGCCGAGTACCCCTACGGCAAGGCCTCGCGGGTCGACTTCCGGCTGGCGAGCACGTCGCGCGAGCATTTCATCGAGGTGAAAAACTGCCACCTGGTCTACCCGGACCGCGTGGCCTACTTCCCCGACGCCGAGTCCGAGCGCGCGCTGCGCCACCTGGAAGAGCTCACGCGGGTGGTGAAGAGCGGACGGGCGGCCAGTGTGCTCTTCACCGTTCAACGAACCGACGCCCGGCGCGTGCGCCCTTCCGACGTTCACGATCCACGCTTCGCAGCCGCCGCGCGCCGCGCGGGGCGCGCCGGTGTCGCCTTTCGGGCGCTCGAGATCCGACCCACACCGCTCGGATACCGCGTGCTCGGCGAGCTGCCGGTGGATCTCGCACCCTACGACCTGACGCCCGTGCGCCGCTACCGCGAAGCGCTCGCGCAGACGCCGTGACGGCCGACCGGCCCCGAGCCCGGGCAGCCGAGAAAGGCTGGTTCTTGGGCTATCCCGCCGCCGAGGCCTCGCGGTAGACTGCCGCGCATGGACCGCTTCCGGCGCTTCGATGAAGCCTACTACCACCGCTTCTACGAAGACCCGAAAACCCGTGTGACCTCGGCGGACGAGCATGCTGCTCTGTCCGAGTTCGTGTTTTCCTTCGCCCGCTACAACCAGATCGAGGTCAAGAGCGTGCTCGACATCGGTGCGGGCGTCGGCCACTGGAAGCGCTGGATCGAGAAGAACGCCAAGGGTGTGGCCTACACGGGCACCGAGGTCAGCCAGGCCATGTGCAAGAAGTATGGCTTCTCACACCGGGACATCGCCCGCTGGCGCGATCGCAAGAAGCACGATCTGATCGTGTGCCAGGGCGTCCTCCAGTACCTGCCCGACCCAGACGTGGCGCCGGCCGTGGCCAACATCGCGGCGATGAGCAAGGGCCTGGTCTACCTCGAGGTGACCACCCGCCTCGACCTGCGCGAGCGCTGCGACCAGACTCGCACCGACGCCGACATCCACGTGCGGAACGGCTCGTACTATCGCGGCATTCTGAACAAGCACTTCTTGAACATCGGCTGCGGTCTGTGGTGGAGCAAAGAGCGCGAAGTGCCGTTCTTCGAGCTCGAGATGTCGGGGTGACCATGGCCGAGAGCCGAAGCCCGCTCCGCGCTCTGCTGCCGGTGGTGCTCTTGGCACTGTCGGCGCTGGGCCTGTACAACGTGTTCGCGGACAACACCGAGGTCCGGCAGATGGCCCAGAAGCTGGCAGCTTCGCCCAAGGACTCGCAGCCGCGCATGACGCGCGAGGCGAAGAACCCCATCGGGCAGAGCTTCGACTTCTCGGTGGACGGCCGCGGGCAGGTCAGCGTGAGCTGCCACCGGGCGCTCTACCTGGTCGGCGACTGGGCGTGCAGCGTGGCGGGCGGCGCCGCGCCGGCGCCCAGCGCTTCGGCGCGCTAGGCCCCGCGTTCAGCCCCGGACCGCCACGCCCAGGTGCTCGCGGATCCGACAGTGCTCGGCACTGATGGCGAAGGCGCGCAGGTCGGCGATCACCTCGGCCTCGCTCGCGCCAGAGCCGAGCGGGAACCGACCGGCCAGCGCGATGGCCCGGGCGATGTCCCCACACGCCACGAGCCCGGCGCGACTGGCCGCCGCGTGAACGCCCTTCACATGGGTCGCGACCCGGTGTTTGAGCCGCTTCTTGCCCAGGGCAGCCACGGCGTCGACCAGCTGTTCACGCGCCTCGTCGCCCAGCGCGCCGTCGAGCTCTCGCGCCATGCCCGATGCGTCGTCGTCGCCCAGCTCACCCTGGGCGAGCGCCAGCACCGAGAGCAGCAGCTTCGCCACGTCGGGCGCCGTGGGAAAGAACACCACCAGGCGATGATCGGGGTGCAAGTAGCCGAGCACGCGTGCCCACAAGAAGGCGAGGTCGGGCAGCTCGAGCCCGCTGGCCACCGAGATGGCGGCCGCGGCGGTGGGCTCGCCCAGCGGCAGCGGCGTGAGATCGCCTTCGACCTTGGGCAAGACGTGCACCGCCGGGGCCGACGCGCCGAACACGCGAGCGGTCCAGGTCAGGCTGCGCATCAGCGTGGTGGTGCCGGCGGGGTTCTGCAGCGTGGCGTCGCTCAGCTTCGGCAGCTGCCCGGCGTCCGT
This sequence comes from Polyangiaceae bacterium, assembly GCA_023150915.1. GTDB lineage: Bacteria > Myxococcota_A > Polyangia > Polyangiales > Polyangiaceae > JADJKB01. The sequence continues at coordinate 20,761 of JAKLKA010000052.1, read as the reverse complement.
CAGCTGGCGCAGTCGGAGCTCGATGGCCGCCGGCGCCGCCAGCGCCAGCACCCGCTCCAGGGCCGGGTCCCGCTCGGGCCTGAGATCGGCCCACTGCTCGGCAGCGAAGGCGCCGCGGGCGTTGAGCAGCCCCTCGGGGCGATGCGCGTCGGCGACCAGAGACTCGTTGATGTCCGCCTCGCCCAGCTGATCGAGCACGCACGCGGCGCTCCACGCGGCGTCCGCCTCGCCCAGCTTCTCGAAGCACCACAGCGCACGCCGGTGCACGTCGGCCCGCTCGGGGGCGGCGCCGGCGGCGCGCCGCATCTCGGTGGCCGCCGCGGCGTAGTCCTGCTTGGCCTCGTACAGCTCGGCCAGCCAGAAGTGCAGCTCCACGTCCGTGGGGTTCCTGAGCGCGGCCCTGGCAAACGCCCGCAGCGCCCCTTCCAGATCGTCGAGCTCGTCGCGGTAGAGCATGCCGAGCTTCTTGCCCAGATCCCAACCCACGGTGTCGTCCGCGATGCGCGGCAAGATGCTCTCGTAGATCTCGCCCAGCTCGCGCCAGCGCCGGCGCGTGCCCAGGGCAAGCGCCGCCACCTCGAGCGCCGCCAGCGCACCCGGATCGGCGTCCAGGGCCGCGCGAGCCAGCTCGAGGGCGTCGCCGCCCCCTGGCAAGTGCTTCTGCGCCGTCTGGGCCGCCGCGGCCAGCACCTGCGCCCGCTTCGCCGGGTCGGCGTCGCAACGCTCGGCCAGCCGCTTGCGCGCCTCGTTCGCGCCAGCGTGGCGACCGGCCGCTGCGCGCGCCGCCACCAGCCGCTCCAGCGCCTCGACGTCTTCCCTCAGGCGGACCCACTGCTCGAGCGCGGGGATGGCCTTCGAGGGCTCGCCGGCCTGCTCGGCCCACAGGCCCGCGATCGCCGACAGCTCCTTGATCTTCGCCTCGACGTCGGCCCGCGCTTCCAGCCTGCGCCTGTGCAGCGCCTCGAGCCGCGCGAAGCTCTTCTCTTTCTCGAGCAACTCACGGGCGCGCTCGAAGGCCTCGTGATGCAGCGGCTCGATGCCCAGGGCCTTGTCGTAGTTGTGCAGTGCCTCGGCGTCCTTGCCGAGCGCAGCCTTGGCCCTACCCATGCGGTGGTAGAGCTCGGCGCGCTCGGGCTTCTGGCCGAGCAGCAGCAGCGCCTTCTTGTAGTGCTCCACCGCGTCGGCGTGACGCCCCTCGCTGGCGGCCGTGCTGCCCAGCTTCCAGGCCTCTTCGACCGCCGGCGTGCGGGCACCGGGTGGGATCGACGGGCGCACGCTGGTCGAGCTGGGCGCCGCGCTGCGCCGTGAGGGCGGCCCCGACTCGGCCCCCGCCACCACCACCGATTGCTGCACCAGCACCGGGAAGTCGCTGCGACCCTGGAAGAAGCCAGCCGCCGCGATGGCGTGGAAGCGCTCGTCGTCGGCGCGCATTGCCTGATAGATGGCGTCGGCGCCCACGCTGCCGCTCTTCGAGAGTTGCGCCCGCCCGCGATCGAGCGCGGCAAGCAACGCCTGCACGAACAGCGAGGTGCCGGGCTCGTCTTCGGCCTCGGGGCGCGCACCCACCAAGAGCGCGATGCCGCTCTCTTTCGGCTCGATCGCTGCCCGCGCGGCGTCCAAGAGCGAGGCCGAGAGCGTCGGGTCGTCTTCGTCGGGCACGTGCTGACCGTCGATCACCAGCAAGATCTGGTCGGCGTGGGCGGTCAGCGTGGTGCGCAGATCCGAGAGCAAGAGCCGGCTGTCACCGGCCAGCGCGAGCGCCGGCCCGTCGTCCCCCAGCTCGATGTCCGACGAGATGAACACCAGGGTGGGCCCCCGCGCCCCCGCATCGCGCAGCAGGCTCTCGATGCGCTCCCCCAACCTGCCTCGCGCTTCCAGCACCTCGACCCGGTAGGCCGCGTCGGGTTCCGACAGGCGGTCGGCCACGCGGTCGGCGAGGCCAGAGATCCGACGCGCCGTCGCTTTGGCCTTGGCCACGGAGGGGACGACGACGACGGCGAGGCGCATGCGGACGGGGCCGTCACCAATATCGCGGCTTTCGGCCCGGGGCTAGCTCAACGTGACCAGCTCTTCGGCGGCCGTCGGGTGGATGGCCACCGTGCGGTCGAAGTCGGCCTTGGTCGCGCCCATCCGCACCGCCACGGCGAACCCTTGGATCATCTCGTCGGCGCCGATGCCGATCACGTGCACGCCGACCACCTTCTGCTCGGGCCCAACGGTCACCAGCTTGACCACGCTCGCCGTCCGGCGCGCGGTGAGCGCGTGGTACATGTTGGTGAAGCGCGCCGAATGGATCTTGACGGCGTCGCCCCAACGATCTCGGGCTTCGTCCTCGGTCAGCCCCACCGTGCCAATGGGCGGGTGGCTGAACACCACGCTGGGGATGAAGTCGTAGTCGAGCCGCGCATCGGGCTGCTTTCCGAACAGGCGATCGGCGAGCCGGCGGCCGGCGGCGATCGCCACCGGCGTGAGCGGCCACCTGCCGGTCACGTCGCCCACGGCGTAGACGCCAGCGGCGCTGGTGTTCTGCCACTCGTCGACCTGCACGTGACCGGCCTCGTCGGTCTGCACGCCGGCGGCCCCCAGGCCCAGCCCTTCGGTGTTCGGGTCGCGGCCCACGGCCCAGATCAGCGCGTCCACGCCCGACAACTTCTCGCCCATCGAGCCGCACAGCTCGAGGCCCCCGTCGGCCGCGCGCTCGACCCGCTCCAGATGGATGCAGCTCATCACGTTGATGCCATGCGCCGCGATCTCGGTCATCAGCGTTTCGCGCAGCGTGACGTCGAAGCGCCGCAACAGCTCCTGGTGGCGCAAGAGCAGCGTGACCTCGGAGCCCAGCGAGCTCAGCACTCCCGCGATCTCCACCGCAATGTAGCCCGCGCCGACGATCGCGACCCGCTTCGGCTGGCGCTCGAGCCCGAAGAACCCGTCGGAGGTGATGCCGAGCTCGGCGCCGGTCACGGCCGGCACCCGGGGGCGCCCGCCGGTGGCGATCAGCACGTGCGCCGCCGTGTGCCGCTGCCCCCCCACCTCGATCTCCCCCGGGCCCAGCAGGGTCGCGCGGCCGCGGATCGCGGTCACGCCCGAGCCCTCCAGGTTCCGCGCGTAGATCCCGTTCAGCCGCTCGACATAGGCGTCCCGCCCAGCCTTCATCTTGGCCCAGTCGAAGCCCGCGGGGTCCACGTCGAAGCCATAGCCTTCGGCGTCGCCCAGTGCCTCGGCGATGCTGGCCGCGTTCCACATGATCTTCTTCGGCACGCAACCCAGGTTCACGCAGGTGCCGCCCAGGCGCCCGGCCTCGACCAGCGCCACCCGTGCACCATGCCGCGCAGCGCGGCGCGCCGAAGCGATGCCGCCGCTACCACCGCCGATCACCAGATAGTCCCAGGCCGTCATGGCGAGAGCCTAGGCGCAGAGCCGCCGAGCGCCAATCCCGGTGTATGCTGCCCCAAGTGTCCGGTCGCATCCGATTCGGAGTGGCGCTCTCCGAGCTGGGGCGGCGCAGCAAGCGCCGGTCGAGCGAGAACGAAGGGCCGACGCGGGCCGATCTCGACGCGTTCTGCCGCGAGCTGTCCCGGGCCACGGGGCTGGACATCGTGGCGTACGCAGCGCCGCGTTACGATCGGTTGCTGCACCGTCTCAAGGCCGGCGAGGTCGACTTGGCCTGGCTGTCGCCGCTGGTCGCGCTGGCGGCGCTCCGCGCCGACGTGAGCCCAGTTGCGCTGCCCGAGCGCGGCGACAGCGCGTGGTACTGGTCGGCGCTGTTCGTCCGCGCCGACTCGCCGCGCTGCACGCTGTCCGGCCTGCGCGGCGCCCAGGCGTTCTGGGTCGACGAGGGCAGCGCCTCGGGCTACCTGATGATGCGCGCGGCGCTCGATGCCGAGGGCTTCGACGTCGCGCGCGACTTCCAGAGCCAGACCTTCGCCCACAGCCACGACTCGGTAGTGAGCGCGGTGCTGGCGGACCGGAACGCGGTGGGCGCGACCTACCTGCACCTGGATCCGACGGGCGCCACCCAGCGTGCGGGCTGGGGCGGCAGCGCCGTCACGATCGTGAAGCGGGCGGGACCCATCCCTTCGGACGTGCTTGCGGCCTCGTCCACACTGGAGGCCAGCGCGATCGCCGCGCTCCGCCGAGCGCTGTGCGAGAGCCCGCCGCCCGAGCTCTTGGCGGCGGGCCAGATCCTGTTCCGAGCCCGGCGCTTCGTACCGGCCGCGCCGGCTCAGCTGGCGCACCTGCGCGCGCTGGAGCGTTACTTGATCCGCGCGACGAGCTTCGCCGCGCGGTAGAGCTGAAAATGGTCGGGGCGCCGGGATTTGAACCCGGGACCCCCAGACCCCCAGTCTGGTGCGCTATCCAGGCTGCGCTACGCCCCGAACCCCCTCGCTTGGTCGCGAGGGTTCGCGGAAGGTAGACGTTTTTTCACAGATTGCAAGCGCTTATCGCGAGCGTCACGCTCGTGCCCGCTCGACCTGCTCGCCCACGGCCCGGAGCAAGGTCCCTGGAAGCACCGGTTTCTCCAGGGTCACGTTGGGGATCTGGGCCAGATAGCGCCGCATGTCGTCGGTGAAGACGCCGCCCGAGATGAACATGATGGCGGGCGCTTGGTCCGGGTGACGCTCGGTCACGATCTGGTGGAACGCCACGCCGGTGAGCACCGGCATCATCACGTCGCACAAGATCACGTCGTACCGTTCGCCGCGGTCGAGGGCGTCGAGCACCGTCTGCGCCGCCTGGGCAACGAACACGTCGTGCTCGCCGCTCAGCATGCGCTCGAAGGCGCTCCCCACGATGGAGTCGTCGTCGATCACGGCGACCCTACCCCGAACGCGACCGCGGGGGCGCACTGGCAAGGTCGGGCGCGGCGCCGGCGCGGTCTTGGCCGACAGCAGCTGCACGGTGAAGGTGGTGCCCTTGCCGGGAGTGCTGGTGACCTGGATCTCACCGCCCAGCGACGACAGGATCGCGCGGCACACCGACAGGCCCATGCCCGTGCTGCGGCCGGACGCCTTGGTGGTGTAGAACGGGTCGAAGATGCGATCCACCTCGGTGGTGGCGATGCCCGCACCGGTGTCGCTGAGCTCGACCACCACGCGCCCGTCGGCTCCCTCGCGGGCGGCGATGCGGATCTCGTTTTCGTCGGCACGCCCCGGCTCGATGGCTTCTGCCGCGTTGACCAGCAGGCCCACGAACACGTCCTCGAGTCGGGTGGCGTTCCCCCACACCGGGGGCAGCCGCTCGATCTGACGGACCAGCTCGGCGCGGTGCCGGATGTGGTTCTTCACGACGCGCATCGCGGTCTCGAGCACCGCCTCGAGCACCACCGAGCTGGGGACGTCGTCCGACGGCTCGGCCACCGATTTGAGAGCCCGCACCGCGTCGGCGATGCGGCTGGCGCCCTGCGAGACCTCGTCCAGCGCCTCTTCGGCCTGGCGCAGCGCCTGACTCGCTCGCGCGTCGAATGCCGGATCGTGGCGGGCGATGCGATCTTCGGCGTCGACCCGACACTGGGCCACCAGCTCGCGCGCGAAATCGGTGTTGGCGACCACTGCGGTCAGCGGGTTGTTGATCTCGTGCGCCACGCCGGTGGCCAGGCTGCCCACCGACGCCAGGCGCTCGCTGCGCACCATCCACTCGCGGAAGCGGCGGGTCGAGGTGGCGTCGCGCAGCAGCACCAGCGCGCCGCCGCCGTCGGTGGCGGTCACGCAGACGTCGAAGAAGGCGTCGCCATGCGGACCCTTCGCAGCATGCTCGATGGCGACCGGGCCGCCGTCGCGTGCCGTATCGGCGGCCGACCGGCACAGCTTCGCCAGGGCTTCGTCGAAGATGGCCTCGGGCGGGGCACCCAAGCAGCGCGCCACGGGCGGAAACATGCGCGACAGCGCGCCCAGGCGCGCGTCTTGGCACAGCCGGTCCGACCCGAACAAGAAGATGGCGTCGGGGATGGCGTCGACCAGGGCGCGGTATCGGCCTTCGCTCGCCCGGAGCTCGGCTTCGGCCTGGTGTTGGCGGGTGACGTCGATCACCGCGCCCTCGTAGAAGGCCACGGCGCCCGAGGCGTCGAGCACCGCCCGCGCGTTGTCCCGCAGCCACAAGGGGGTGCCGTCCTTGCGGCGCTTCTGGACTTCGAAGTCGGTGACCCGGCCCTCGGTCGCGATCAGCGCCTGCCAGCGGGAACGATCGGCGGGGTCGGCGTACAGGTCGCGCGTGCTCACCGCCATGAGCTCGGCCACCGACCCGAACCCCAGCAGGCGAGCGAGCTCGGCGTTGGCGTAGAGGAAGGCGCCGTCCGGCGTGGTTCGGTACACGCCCACCGGCAGGTGGCCGAGGTACTCGGTCTCCGCTCGGGGAGGTTCTGTGCCGGGGGCCGCCATCGCCGAGATTTCTACGCCAGCCCCGCGCGTGCCGCTAGCCAGCGGGGCGTTCAGTGCACTTCGACGCGCTCGGCCCCGCGCGCTGCCCCGGGCCCCGGCCCGCCCAGCCAGGCCTCGACCTCTTCGCCCACGGAATAGGTGGTCGGCAGCTCGCTGGCTCCGGCCAGCAAGAAGCGCCCGTCCAGACCGCCGACGTACCGCCCGGCCATCTCGTCGGCACGCTTCGCGAGCCGCTCGAGCGCCTCGCCCAGCGCCTCGACGTCGTCGTCCGTCGAGTAGACCCCGAGCGACGCCCGCACCATGCCAGGCACGTTACGGCGATCACCGCACAGCATCTCGCGGCGGTAGCTGGCTTCGGTCTGCTCGTCGACGCCGATCAGCGCCTTGACGTAGGGGTGCGCGCAGAAGCAGCCGTGGCGAACCGCGATGTCGTGGAAGTCGTTGAGGTACGCCGCCACGAGCCCGTAGTGCAGCCCGGCCAGGTTGAAGCTGACCACGCCAGCGCGAGGGACCGCCGACAGGTCGGTGCTGCCGTAGAGGGTGAGCCCGGGCACGCGCTCGAGGCGCCGCACCAGCCGCTCGGTCAACTGGTGCTCGCGCTCCGCGACCACGTCCATCCCGATGCGAAGCAGCGTCTCGCCCACCAGGCCCATGGCGATGGAGCCGGGGATGTTGGGCGTGCCGGCCTCTTCGCGCGCGGCCACGTCGTCCTTGATCTCGAAGTCGTCCATCGTGACGTACTCGACCATGCCCCCCCCCACGTCGGTGACGCAGCGCCGGCCGCTCAAGGTCGAAAGGCTTCCGATCAACGCCCCTCGACTGCCGGGCGCGTACAGCTTGTGTCCGCTGAGCACCAGGTAGTCGATGGATTCGGCGGGGTCGGCGGCGTGCATCTCGACCCGGCCGTGGGGCACCCACTGCGCGCCGTCGACCAAGATCTGCGCACCCACCGCGTGAGCGCGGCGCGCGATGGCGTGCACCGGATTGACGATCCCGGTCACGTTGGACACCCCGGTGACCGCCACCAGGCGCACGCGGCGGCCCTCCGTCTCCAGAATGCGGTCCAGATCGGCCAGGTTCAGCCCGCCGGTCCGCGGATCGACGCGCACCGCCCGGAGGTTGTGGTGACCCACCGCTTCCATCCAAGGGATCAGATTCGAGTGGTGCTCCATCATGGTGACCACCACCAGCGGGCGCTCGATCATCTCGCCCAGCACCGCGCGACCGGTCTCGCCCAGGGTCGCCGCCAGCGCTTGCACCAGCTCGGCCGGCGCGCCGCCGGGAAAGCGCTTGTTCACCGCGCGCAGCTCGGACGGAAAGAGCGCCCGCGCCAGGAAGTTGATCGCACCGGTGGCGCCGTTGGCGGTGAACAGCACCACGTCCGAGTCGCGCCGATAGCCGACCAGCCGCCCGATGGCGTCGCGACTGTCCTCGATGGCGCGCGTGGTGTCGCGCCCGGCGCGGTGGGCCTCGGTGTGGCTGTTGGCGCAGGCCGCCGCGAAGTACCGCTCGAGCCCTCGCCACACCACCTCGGGCATCAACGCCGTGGCCGTGGTGTCCAGGTAGATGCGACGCTCGGGCGTGCTCTGTTCGAACACCCGGTCCCGGCGCTCGAGGCCGAGGAAGCTCTTGGCGAATCGGTCGAAGGCGCTCTGCATGGCGCGCCCGTCATAGCGCGAGCGCGCGCCCCCCGCAGCAGTCTGGTCACGACGTCGCCCAGCTGCTATCGGTCGCGGCGTGCGCCTGCTCTGCATCGAGACGTCGTCGCGTCGCGGGTCGGTGGTCCTGGCCGAGGGCACGCGCCTGGTGGCGCGGGCCACCCACTCCGAGCTGAACGCCCACGCCGAGCGCCTGCGCGCCCTGCTGGACCAGGTGCTGGCCGAAGCCGGGTGGTCGAAGCACCAGCTGGATCGCCTGGGGGTGGGCATGGGGCCCGGCAGCTTCACGGGCCTGCGGGTGGGTATCGCCTTCGCCCAAGGCATCGCGCTCGGGCTCGATCGTCCCTGGATCGGCGCCGGCTCGCTCGAGGCCATGGCCGCGGCGTGCCCCGCCGAGGTGGGTTGGCCGCGGGTCGCGCTGCTCGATGCCCGGCGCGACGAGATCTTCGCGCAGGCGTTCGCCGGGGCCGGCAGGCCCGAGGGCATCGCCGAGGCATTGCCTCGCGCGTCGGGTCTCGCCTCTCTGGCTGAGCGCTATCCGGGGGCGGTCTTCCTGGGTGAGATCGGCCCCGCCCTCGGTGCGCCCTCGGTTTTTCGCTCCGAAACCAGCGACCTGCCCGACGCCGCGGGCATCGCCGTCTTGGTCGCGGGGCGCGACCCGGCCGACTCGGTGCGCGAGCCGCTCTACGTTCGGGACTCGGGCGCGACCCCACAGAACCTGCCCCCCTCGCCCATCGTCCGCCGAGCGGGTTGAAGATCGCTCGAACCTGCTGGCAGACTGCCGGCGTGCCGAGCCCCGAAGATCAGCAAGAGCGCTTGCTCGCCCGGTTCGGCAGGCAGTTTGCGGCGGGCGACGTCCTGTTCCGGGACGGCTCACCGGCGGTCGAGGCCTATCTGCTGCAGAACGGGCGGGTGCGCCTGATCAAGCAGGTGGGCGCCATGGAGCGCGGGCTGCGCGTGCTCAGGCCCGGGGATCTGTTCGGAGAATCGGCGTTGGTCCGGGGCGGGCTCCACAACTCGACGGCCGTGGCCCTGTCCGACGGGATGGCGCTGGCCCTGGACCACTCGACCTTCCAGCAGGTGCTTTCGAGCAACGCCGCGGTCGGCAGCCGGGTGTTGCAGCAGCTGATCCGCAGGTTGCGCGACGCCGAGGACCAGATCGAGGTGCTGATGCTGCGCGATTCGCACTCCAAGGTGGTGGTCTCGCTGATCAAGCTCGCGCGGCACGCCATCGCCGAGGGTCAGGGCCAGGGGCCGGTCGAGCTGGCGGTCTCGCCGCTCGAGCTCTCGGCCCGCGTCGGGCTCGACGTCGACACGGTGAAGCGCATCGTTCAGCAGCTCAGAGACCGCGGCTACGTGCAGATTGTCGACGAAACCGTGGCCCTGCCCGATCCCAGCGCGCTGCAAGAGCTGTACGGCCTGCTGGGCGTCCGCGACCAGATCCTGGGCGACGAAGAAGCAGCTTCCAAGACCACTGCGATCTCAGGCACCTAGCGTTGACTCGCCCGGAGGCGTGCGGTATCGCCGGCCGGGATGTGGATTCGACGGCTCGCGGCCATCAGCGTGGCGCTGGGTGTGGGGGGCTGCCTCGGCGGCGGGGCCAACTCGCCCGGGGGCGGCGACCCCGAGCGGATGAGCGAGGCCGAATACGACATCGCCCGGGACACCTTCTTGCGGCAGAAGAACCCGCGCAAGGCGCTGGAGCACGCCCTCAAGGCGGTGGATCTGCACGCCGACAACCACGAGGCGTCGCACCTGGTGGCCCTGATCTACCTGGCTCTGTGCAGCACGCCGAAGGACGAGTGCCGCCTGCCGGACGCCGAGAAGTACGCCCGCGCCTCGATCCAGGCGAAAGAGGACTTCCGGGAGGCCAAGAACACGCTGGGCGTGGTGCTCATCCACTCGAAGAAGTACGACGAGGCGATCGCCGTTCTGCGCCCCCTTTCGGAAGACATGCTGTACCAGACCCCCGAGAATGCTTGGGGAAATCTCGGCTGGGCGTATCTGGAGAAGGGGAAGCTCGACGCCGCGATCGACGCGCTGTCGCGCAGCGTGGCGGCCCAACCCCTGTTCTGCGTGGGCAACTTCCGCCTGGGGGTGGCGCACGAGAAGAAGAAGCAGCTCACCGAGGCTGTCGAAGCCTACGGCCGCGCGCTCGAGACCGAGTCGCCCGCCTGCAAGGGCCTGCAAGACGCCTATCTGGGCCGGGGCCGAGTCCTGGTGAAGCTGGGGCGCGGGGCCGACGCTGCGCCCGACCTGCGCAAATGCAAAGAGCTGATGCCCACCTCGCCCGCGGGCAAAGAATGCAGCTCCATCCTGGCCAATCTCAAGTAGGCTCTCTGCCTCGCCATGGAGACCGTGGGACAGCTCCTGCGTCGGCACCGCTTGGAGAAGCGGATGAGCGCCGAGGAAATCAGCCGCGCGACGCGCGTGCCGATGTCGAGCGTCGAGCGCATCGAGTCCGATCGGTTCGACGAGCTGCCCGGTGAGGTCTTCGTGCGCGGCTTTCTCAAGTCGTATTCTCGGGCGGTGGGTCTCGAGCCGGAAGACGTGCTCGCGCGCTACACCGCGAGCCGCCGCGTGGCGTGGGTGACCCCGCTGCCGCTCTCGACCAGCAACCCGGCGGTGCGGCCGGCCCGCGGCCGGCGCTACGGTGTCGCGCTGGCCTTCGTCCTCTTGCTGATCTTGTTCACGCTGGCGCTCAGCATCGTGCTCAAGCCCCGCGGCGACGACATGCCGCAAGAGCTGAGCGGCGTGGCCGCGCCGTCGGCGCGCGCCTGACCGTGGCGACGGCGCGCTCTCGCATCGCGACGCGCACCCACACCACCCGTGCCCTGGTGGTTCGGCGCGTCGACTACGGCGACAGCGATCTGGTGCTCACGCTGTTCACCGAGTCGCTCGGCAAGGTCAGCGCGCTCGCCCGGGGTGCGCGGAAGAGCCAGCGCCGCTTCGGCGGCGTGCTCGAACCGCTGCACACCCTCTCGATGCGTCTCGACGAGCGGGCAACGTCCGAGTTGATGGCGCTCCGCGAGTCGAAGATCGAGACGCCGCGAACCCGGCTCTTGACCAGCCTCGAGCAGATGGAGGCCGCCGGCCGCGCCCTGGGCTGGGTGCGGCGAGCCGCGCCGCCGCGGACCCCCGAGCCCGAAGTGTGGCGCGCGCTCGACGCGCTCTTGGCACGCCTCGACGCACTCGACGCCGCGGGCAGCGCGCGCACCGAGCTGGCGCAGACCGGTCTCGCGTTGCTCGCGGCGTTCGGCTGGGGCCTGGATCTGGAGCGCTGCGTCTCGTGCGGAAAGCCCTGCCCCGCGGGGAATTCCGGCCAGGTCGACGTCGCCCGCGGCGGTCTGGTGTGCCGGAGCTGCGGCGGCGCCGCCTTTCGCATCGCCAGCGCGCCGCGCCTGCGGATGATCCGGGCGGCCGCCGGCGAGCCGGGCGCCCTGGAGCAGTCGGATCTGGACGTGGCGCTCGATCTGGTCGAGCGCGGGTTCCGGGCGCATCTGGGCTTCGATTGAATGCTAGAGTCCCGGCCATGGCCCTCGAAGCTCGTCTCCGAAAGATCGCCACCGGCGTCACCGCCGGTGAGGCCGCCCACGCGCTGGCGAAGAGCCTCAGGCCCGGCGAGCAGCTCGACGACACCACCCAGGCGCGCGCCGCCGAGTTCGAGGCCACGCTCGAGACCATGTTCCTGATGGCCGCCGTGGACGGCGTGGTGCAAAAAGACGAGCTCGAGCAGCTGGCAGCGAGCTTTCAGGCGGTGGTCGACATGCACCACGTGAAGGGCATCGATCTGCAAGCGCTGCTCGACCGCTTCAACGAGAAGCTGGCGCGCGACGGCTGGCGTGCGCGGCTCGACGCGTGCGCAAGGCGCGTCACCACGCCGGACGCGCGCGCCTTCGCGTTCCGTCTGGCGGCGGGCGTGGCGTTCGTGGACGATCACGTGGCCCACGCCGAGGCCGCAGCCATCGAGGCGCTCTCGAGCGTGTTCGAGATCCCCCGGGCCGAGTCCCAAGAAATCTTGGACGAGGTGCACTCGGAGTTGTTCGGGGGGTGACCCGGGGCGCGGCCAGGGCGCGGCGCGCTGGGGGAAGACCGGGTGGGCGCAGCAGGGATCGAACCTGCGACTTCGACCGTGTGAAGGTCGCACTCTACCGCTGAGTTATGCGCCCGAGCCGGCCCGCGAAGGCCGGTTCGACCCGGGCCAGGGCCCCGGGAGCCGCGGTAGATAGCGCGCGTGGGCCGGAAGGGCAAGCCATCGCGAAAGCCACTTCGTGATATAGGGTCGCCCCCGTCCGATGACCGAGCCCCAGCGCGCGCTCCTTGCCGAAATCGAAGCCCACCGCGGCCGCGACCGGGTCGTGGGGCTGATGATCATCGTGGTGGCGTTCGTCGCGAGCCTGGCCCTGTCGCTGTGGGCCAAGCGCGCGTCGAAGCCCGAGGTCGCCGATCCGCCCGCCCCGCCCACCACTGGCGGCATCGTCGGGTTCCCCAACGCGGTCGACGCGGTGGGGTCGCTGCCCGGGGCACGCGCCGTGACCCGGCGCAAGATCCTGCGGAACATCTGGGCCGAGGGCGTGAAGAGCGACGGCACCATCGATCTGAACGACGTCTCGGGCCGCGCGCGCTACACCTTCCAGAGCCTGGAGGGGGACGGCCCGCAGCCGGCGCGCGAGCCCGGCACGCTGCCGCGCCGCCACTATTGCGGCAAGCAGACGGTGCACCTGAAGAAAGAGGGGCTGGTCGCCGATCCGGACGTGACCGACTACCCCTGCCCGACCCAGGTGCTCGACCCCTTGCCCGAGCCCCCGCGCTGCGGCTTCGCCGAGGTGTGGGCGCACGCCATCAAGGCCGGCGCACCGCGCAACCGCATGGCCCGCATCGAGTACTACCGCGCCAAGGCCGGCCCGGCGTGGCGCTTCGAGATCCCCGGCAGCCCGCACAAGTTCGCGCTCTACGGCGACTGCGGGCGCGAGCTGGAAGAGGCCGAAGCGTTCACCGTCGCGCCGTGATCAGATCCCGGCCGCCGCGCGCAGCCGCTTCCACAGCGGGTCGCGGCCGAAGCCGGTCTCAGCCGAAAACCCCAGGACCGGCAGCCCTGCCGCCTTCTTCACGCGCTCGAGCTCGATCTTCTGCTTGCTGAGCGGCAGCTTGTCGAGCTTCGTGGCCACCACCAGGGTGGTGAGCGGTGGGCGGCTGACCCCAGGTGGGGTTGCCAAGAGCTCGAGCAGATCGCGATCGTCCGCCTCGAGCCCGCGCCGCACGTCGATGATGGCAACCACGGCCCGCAGCGTGACCCGGCCGATCAAGTAGCCCTCGATCAGCGACGCCCAGGCGCTGCGCTCGGCCTTGCTCCGCCGGGCGAAGCCATAGCCCGGCAGATCGACCAGCGTGAGCCGCGCGCCGTCGCCCAGCTCGGCTGCGAAGAAGCTGATGGTGCGGGTGCAGCCCGGCGTGCTGCTCACGCGCACCAGGCTCTTGCGCGACAGCAGGCAGTTCATCAGGCTGCTCTTGCCCACGTTCGAGCGCCCGGCGAACGCCACCTCGACCGCCAACGGCGGGGGCAGCTCACCAAGCGCCGCCGCTGCCGCGACGAACTCGGCGTTCTTGATCGCAGAGAGCGGCGAAGCGACGTCACGACTCATGATGGGGCGCAGCTTCTCACGTTCTTCGACGGCGGCGCCACGAACAATCCACGCTCAGGGGCTTCGTCGACGCCGGCGCGCCACAGCGTCGACCAGCCCGCGCAGCTCTTCGCTCTTCACCAGCCAGGCGGCCACCAGGAACACCCCGCCATAGACGCCGACCGCCGCCAGCCCCGGCGCCAGGGCGCGGGCCGCCCCCGAGCCAACCGGCGCCGTGAGCAGCTTCGCCACGCCGATCCCCGCCGCGGCCGCCGGGAGCGTGGCGAGCAGCGTCCTGAGCGCGCTCTTGGCGATCTCGAAGAAGCGCGTGTCGCCCAGCTTCAGCCTGAGCCCGACCCAGAGCATGACCATCTGCGCGGCGCTGGCCCCGCTGACCGCCAGGCTGATCCCGACGTGCCCGAGCGGGCCCCGCAAGATCAACGCGAGCGCCACGAACACTGCCAGATCCAGCGCCGCGACGATCACCGGGGTGCGCGTGTCACCCAGCGCGTAATAGACCGAGACCAGCTGGCGCACGGCCGCGACCATCCAGATCCCGAGCCCCTGGGCGGCCAGCGCCTTGGCGGTCTCGCGGGTCGACTCGGCGTCGAACTGCCCACGCTGGAAGATCAGCGCCACCACCGGCTCGGCCAGCGCCACCAAGAGCACGCTGGCGGCCAGCGCCACGAACAGCGCCAGCCGCATGCCGTACGAGAAGGTCTTCTTCACCTCGTCGTGCTCGCCGCGAGCGACCAAGAGCGCCAGGCTGGGCAAGGTGGCGCTCGACAGCGCCATCACGAAGATCCCCTGCGGAAAGTCGCAGAGCCGCAGCGCCCAACCGAAGTAGCTCTGCGCACCGACGCCCAGCTCGGACAGGAAGCGGCGGGCCAGGACCACGTCGACGTAGTAGACCCCGAGACCGATCAGCACCGGCCCCATGCGACGCAGCGTCTCGCGCACGCCCGAGAGCGCGAGCTCGAAGCTGGGCGCCACCAGATAGCCGATGGCCTTCAGGCTGGGCCATTGCGCCACGACCTGCAGCGCGCCGCCCAAGAGCACGCCGGCGGCCAGCGCCAGCGTGCGGTCGTGCCCCCGCGCCCCCACCACGTCGGGCAACGCGAGCGCGCACACCACGAACGCCACGTTGAGCAGCGCCGGAGCGAAGCTGGTGGCGACGAACCGCTGGTGCACGTTGAGCGCCGCCACGCCCAGGGCGGCGGTGCCCATGAAGAAGATGTAGGGGAACACCCAGCGCGTGAGCGTCACGGTGCGCTCGTACTGGCCCGGGTGCGCGCGGAAGCCGCCAGCAAACAGGTCGACCAGCTGCGGCGCCAGCAGCACGCCGGCCACGCTCACCGCCAGCAAGATGGCGAGCGACAGCCCGCGCAGCGCACGGAACAGGCGGCGGGCCGCAGCGTCGCCCTCTTGCTCACGGGTCTTGGCCAGCACCGGCAAGACCGCGTTCTGCACCGCGCCCTCGGCCAACAGCTGGCGAAGCACGTTGGGGATGGTGAACGCCACGAAGAATGCGTCGGTCGCCGCTCGACTGAAGATCGCGGCGAGCACCTGGTCGCGGACCAGCCCCAGCACGCGGCTGAACAGCGTGCCGGCGGCCACGATGCCGGCGCGCCCGGTGATCTTCTTGCGCTCGGTCTCGGCGGCAGACGGGCCCTGGTCGGCCATCCCGGGCGAGTACCACCGGCGGCCCCCCCCGGGCAAAAAGGGGTCAACGCTGGGCGGCCGACAGCTCGACGAACTCGCACAGATTCGGGTCGTAGTCGAAGACTTGGCCGGTGCCGATCTTGAAGACCCAGGCGCTGATGTGCAGCGTGCCCGCCACCAGGCGACTCTCGATGAACTCGAACTGCCGCAGGTGCTCGACCTGCAAGAGCACGTTCTCTTGGACGGCTGCGGTGGCCAGCTCTTCGCCGCTCAGATCCGCATAGCGGTCGGCCAAGATGCTCTTGAGGGTGGTGGCGCCGTCGACCCAGCGGCTCACATAGGGCAGGTGCGCGACCGTCTCGGGGTGCAAGATGGCCTGAATGGCCCCGCACTGGGTGTGACCGCAGACGATCACGTTCTGTACACCGAGCACCTCGACGGCGTACTCCATTGCCGCGGCCGTGCCGCCGGGCAAGGTCGGGGGCGGCACCACGTTGCCCACGTTGCGGATCAAGAACAGCTCACCCGGCGCGGCGTCGGTGATCAAGTTCGGCACCACGCGCGAGTCCGAGCAGGTGATGAACATCGTCTCGGGCTTCTGGCCCGCCGTCGCCAGCTGCTCGAACAGCTGACGGTGGGTCGCGAAGTATCCGCTCTGAAACGAGTGGATCCCCTTGGCGAGCTTCTGCATGCGCGAGTTCTAGTCGGGCAGGGCGCGGCCGACAATCATCCCCGATACTGGGACAAGAGCTTCCCCGCCAGGTGGAGCACCACGGTCTGCTCTTGCACCAGGTCGACCTGCGCGCGGGCCACGCGCAGGCGCGCCCGCCGCAGCTCGTCTTCGGCCTGCTGCACCGCGATGGGCAGAGACTGCCCCAGCTCGAAGCGCGCCTTCTCTGCGGCGTGGGCTTTCTCGGCCACCGCCTGGGTCTTCTCGGCCAGCACCACGCGACGAGAGGCAGCGCGCTCGTTGGTGACCGAGAGCGCGGCCTCGGCGGTGATCCGATCGCGCACCGACTTCAGGTTGTGCTCCGCGGCGCGCACCGCCAAGAGCGCGGCGCGCTTCTCGGCATTCTGCCGCGAGTCGTCCAGCGGCAGCTCGTAGATCACGCCCACGTGAGCGGTGAGATAGCCGAGCTCGCCAGCGCGCCGCGCCGCGGTGGGCACGCGTTCGCTCAGGCCCTGGGACTCGAGATAGCCCTCGAGGTCGAGCCGAGCCCGGGTCGACTCACCGGCGACGTCGGCCCGCGTGCGCGCCAGCTTCACCTGCGTCTCGAGCTCGGCCAGCTCCAACGACCCGCTGCGCAGCGCGGCCTCCACGTCGGCGCGGGTGGCGCTCGGCCCCGCCGAAGGCGGCCGGCTCGAGAGCGCGCCCAGCTGGCGATCGGGGTCCGGGCTGCCCATCAGCCGCGCCAGCTCCAGCGCGCGCTGGGTCTGGCCGAGCTCTGCCGCGACCAGTGCCTCCTCGAGCTCGGCCACGCGGGTCGCGAAGGTGAGCACGTCGGTCGGCGCCGCCGCGCCCTGGACGACCCGAACCTTCGCGTCGCTCTCTTGCTGTTTCGCCAGGGCGAGGGCCGAGCGCTGAATGCGAACCGATTCCTCGGCGTACCACAGCTCCCAGTAGGCCAAGACCACGTCGCGCACGAGCGCGCTCTGGTTGCGCAGGCTGGACTTGTCGGCCAGCTCTTTTTGCACGCGCGCCGCCCGGAGCTCGGCCTCGCCGACCCGCGTGCCCGCCCCGCGCAATAGCGGTTGGCTGAGCGACGCCCTTCCGCTCACGCCGTACCCGGTGGCGGTGCTTCCCCCCAGAGTCGAGCCCGAGCTCTCGAAGCGCTCGCCCTGCAGGCGCAACTCGGCGCTGGTGCCGGTAGCGAAGGTGCGCCGTAGCGCCGAGCCCACGGTGTACGTGCGCGTGGTCGAAGCGCTCAGAGTGTCACCCGCGCCCAGGCGGGCGCTCTTCTGATGGGTGATGCCGGCGTCGGCCTGAAGAACGTACGAGTAGCGCCCCTGTTCGGCGAGCACGTTCTGGCGCGCACGCTCGACGTCGATCTCGGCCGCCTGCCTCGCAGGGTTGTGCGCCAGGGCCTCGGAAACCGCAGTCCCGACATCCAGGCGGCGGGCTGCACTCTGGGCAGAAGCACGTGCGCTCGCGGACGAGAGGGCGGTGATCACGAGCAGGGTGGACAGGCACTTCGTCGCTTCATTCATGGCGCAGGGCCTCGATGGGGTTGAGCCGCGCGGCCTTGCGCGCGGGGAGATAGCCGAACAGCACGCCGATCACGGCGGAGAACACGAAGGCGACGACCAAGATGTTCGGAACGACCACGAAGGGGACGTTCAGTGCCCGGGTGGCCGCCCACGACCCGAGCAATCCGGCGCCGATGCCGATCACGCCGCCGATGGTGCTGAGCACCACGGCCTCGACCAGGAACTGGAGCAGCACCTCGCGCGCCATGGCGCCGATCGCCAACCGGATGCCAATTTCGCGGGTCCTCTCGGTGACGTTGACCAGCATGATGTTCATGATGCCGATACCTCCGACCAAGAGGCTCACCGCGGCGATCGCGCCAAGCAGCGCGGTCAGGGCGCCGGTGGCGCTGGACACGGTCTGGGCGATCTCGGCCATGTCGCGCACGTTGAAGTCGTCTTCCGCGCCGGCAGCGATGTTGCGCCTCTCCCTCAGCAGCTCCTCGATCTGCGTCTTGACCCGGGTCGTGCTGCGCCCAGACGCCACGGTGACATAGATCCCGCTCACGTCGTTGTTGCCCGCCAGGCGGCGCTGTGCCGCCCTCAGCGGCACCAGCACCACGTCGTCCTGATCTTGGCCCATCCCCGACTGCCCCTTGGCGGTGAGCACACCGATCACCTCGCACGAGAGCTTGTCCACGCGGATCGATTCGCCCAGGGCGCGGTCGGAGCCGAACAGCTCTTTCCTCACCGTGGCGCCCAGCACGCAGACCGGCTGCCCGGCAGAGCTCTCCGCCTCGGTGAAGGTTCGCCCTTCGGCCACGGTGTAGGTGCGGATCTCCAGGTACTCGGCCGTGGTGCCGGTCACGCTGGTGCGCCAGTTGCGATTGCCCCACACCGCCAGCGCCTGCTTGCCCGCCGTCGGCGCGGTCTTTTCGGCGCCGGGCACATCCCGACGGATGGCGTCGACGTCCTCTTTGGTGAAAGCGTTCGCGCTTTGAAAGCCGCTCGACCGGCGAAATCCGCCGGGCTGCACGATCAGCAGGTTGTCGCCCAGCTTGCCGATGTCGGCGGTGACCTTGGCCGTGGCCCCCTCGCCGATGGTCACCAGGGCGATCACTGCGCCCACGCCGATCACTATCCCCAGCATGGTCAAGAACGACCGCAGGGTGTTGCGTCGGATCTGGCGCAGCGCCATCACCAGGGTGAGGTGGATCACGCGCCCCCCCGCTGCGACAGCGGCCGATTGGAGATCGGGCCGGCGAACGACACATCGGCCGGGAGCCCCTGATCCACGATGCGCCCGTCCTTGAACATCACGACCCGCGAGACGTACTGCCCCATGTCCGGCTCGTGCGTGACCATGGCGATGGTGATGCCGAGCTGCCGGTTGAGTCGCACCAGGAGCTCCACTATTTCGTGCTTCCGAGCCGAATCCAGGTTTCCGGTCGGCTCATCGGCCAGAAGCAGCGAGGGACTCGAGACCAGCGCCCGCGCGATGGCGACCCGCTGCTGCTGCCCGCCGGAAAGCTCGGCGGGGGTGTGGCCCGCGCGATCCGCCAGCCCGACCGCCACCAGCGCGGCCATTGCCTGCTCGTGACGCTCGCGGGTGGGCACCCGCCGGTAGACCAGCGGAAGCTCCACGTTCTCCAGGGCGGTGGTACGCGCGAGCAGGTTGTACCCCTGGAAGACGAAGCCCACGTAGTGCCGGCGCAAGAGCGCGCGTTGGTCCTGATCGAGCGCGCCCACGTCGACGCCTCGGAAGCGATACTCGCCGCGGGTGGGCGCATCCAGGCATCCGATGATGTTCATCGCCGTCGACTTGCCCGAGCCCGAAGAGCCCATGATGGCCACGAACTCTCCGGCGTCGATCCGCATGTCGACGCCGTCCAGGGCCCGCACCTCGGTGTCGCCCGCGCCATAGATCTTGAACACCTGCGCAAATTCCACCACCGGGCCGGGCGCGGCGCTCACTTCTTGGTCTCCGCCACGTCGGTGATGACCTCGCTGCCGGCCCCGAGCTCGTTCGAGCGGACCTCCGTGCGCTTGCCGTCGGTGACCCCCACCTCGACCGCGACCCGCGCGGGCTTGCCGTCGCGCAACACGTACACCGCCGCGCTCCGCTTCTGCGTGCCCGCGCCCGGAGCAGCCGAGCCGGCCGGGCGCGGCCCGCCCCCCATCCCCGGCGGGCGACCGAAGCCGGGCATGGGGATCCCCCCGCCCCGCTGCGACGCACCGGCGGTGGTGGTGGGTCGGAAACGCAGCGCCGCGTTGGGCACGGTCAACACCCCCTGCACCTCGCGAGTCACCACGGTCGCCGTCGCCGTCATCCCGGGGCGCAGCAGGCGCTCCGAGTTGTCGACCGTCAGCAGGCCTTCATAGGTGATGACGGTGGTGCCGGACTTCGGCAGGTTGTTCAGGCGCACCACCTTGGACAGAAACTGCCGCCGCGGGTAGGCATCGACCACGAAGCTGGCCGGCTGCCCGTCCTTGACCTTGCCGACGTCGGCCTCGTCCACGTCGACCAGCAGGCGCATCTGGGTGATGTCGCGGGCCAGAGTGAACAGCACCGGTGTCTGGAAGCCGGCGGTGACCGTCTGCCCGGGCTCGACGCTTCGGGCGAGCACGATCCCGTCGATCGGGGACTTGATCGACGCCTTGCTCTGGCTGGTCTTGGTGGACTTGAGCCCCGCCCGCGCCACGGTGACCTGCGCCGCCGCGCTCCCGACCTGGGCCTTGGCCCGCTCCAGCGTCGCCTCGGCCGACTCGAGCTCTTGGGCGGACGCGAGGCCACGCTTTCCGAGCTCGCGCAGGCGCTGGGCCTTGAGCTCGGCTTCCTTCACGCTGGCTCGGGCGCTCTTGACCGAAGCCTCGGCGCTTCGCAGTTGGGCCTGAGACTCTTCGACCCGCGCCGTGAGCTGCTCTTGGTCGATCTCCACCAAGACCTGCCCCGCCGTCACCCGGTCGTTCACGTCCACGTTGACCTTCAGCACGCGACCGGTCACCTCTGCGCCGACCTGCACCGAGTCGAGCGGCGAGAGCGTGCCCGTGGCCGTGACCGTTTCGCGCAAGTCACCCTGCTCCACCGCGGAGCTCACGTAGCTCTCGGTCGTGGTCTTGCTCACCCGCGAGCGCCAGACGAAGACCCCCGCGACCACCGCCGCGAGCGCCATCAGGGCGAGCGCGCGCCCGAGCCAGCGACGGAGCGCGCGGCTCTTTCCGACGCCGAGCTGAGCAACGACCTGCGGATCGCCGCCGG
>JAKLKA010000051.1 GCA_023150915.1 Polyangiaceae bacterium | reverse complement strand
TACCACTCGCCGGCGGACATCGTCCCGCTGGGTCTGGGTTGCCCTTGGGTGGTGACGGTGCACGACCTGATGTGGATCGAGGCGCCCGAGCTGGCGTCGGCGTTCTTGCCGGTGCGCTGGGCGAACGGCCTGTGGTACCGCGCCAATTTCGGGCACGCGATCCGCGGCGCGCGGCGGGTGATCGCCATCTCCGAGGCCACCGCCCGCGTCATCGGTCGGGTCTACCCCGACGCGCGAGAGAAGGTCCGGGTCGTCCACCACGGGTTCGACCCAACCCGCCATGATCGCTCGCGCGGCGGGCCGCGCTCGGCGCTGGACGCTTGGCTGCCGCCGGGCACGCGCTTCTCGCTGATCGTGGGCCAGGGCTCGCCCTACAAGAACCACCCGCGCATGATCCGCGCATTCGTCGCCGCCATGGGCTCGCGCACCGACCACAAGCTGGTGCTGGTGCGGCGCTTCAGTCGGGTCGATGCCGAGATGACCGAGCTCTTGGCCCAGCCCGAGGTGAGGCGGCTCCTCGTGACCATCGAGCACGTGACCGACGAGATCTTGTTCACGCTCTACGCGCACGCCCACATGCTGTTGTTCGCGTCGCTCTACGAAGGTTTCGGGTTGCCAGCGCTCGAAGCCATGGGGTTCGGGCTGCCCGTGCTCGGGTCCACCGCCGAGGCGGTGCGCGAGGTGACCGGAGACGCGGCGCTGCACGCCGACCCGCGGGACCACGACGATCTGGTGGCAAAGATCCGCGCCCTGGACTCGGACGCCCCCCTCAGGGCGCGGCTGATCGAAGCCGGCACGCGCCGCACCCGAGACTTCTCGTGGGAGCGCGCGGCACGCGCCACCCTGGACGTGTATCGAGAGGCGGCGCAGGCGCGATGAGCGCCGACGCGTTCGTCGCAGGCGCCACCGGCTTCACCGGCCGCGAGCTGGTGCGCCTGCTGGCCGAGTCCGGCCGGCGCGTGGTGGCTCACGTTCGCCCCGACTCGCCGCGGCTGGGCGAGTGGCGTGCGCGCTTCGAAGCGATGGGCGCAACGGTCGACGCCACGCCCTGGGACGAGGTCCGAATGACCGCAACGCTGCGGGCCCACGCGCCGGCGGTGGTCCATGCCCTGCTGGGGACCACGCGGGCGCGCGGACGCGAGACCGGCGACGACTACGAAAGCGTCGACTACGGCCTGACGGCGCTGCTGCTCCGGGCGGCCGTGGCCTCTGGGGCGCGCCCGCGCTTCGTTTACCTGTCCAGCGTGGGCGCGTCGCCGAGGTCCAAGAGCGCGTACCTGCGAGTCCGGGGCAGGCTCGAGCGCGAGATCCGCGAGAGCGGGCTGCCGTTCACCTTCGCGCGGCCCAGCGTGATCACCGGGCCAGATCGCGACGACTCACGTCCGGGCGAGCGAATCGGGGCGGTGCTGGCCGACGCGGGCCTCACGGTGCTCGGAACCTTGGGCGCGCGGCACACGGCCTCGCGCTATCGGTCGACCACCAACGTCACGCTGGCCGGCGCACTCTGCCGAATCGGCTTCGACCCGGGCTTCGAGAACCGTTCGGCCGAGGGCGACGACCTCAGGGGCTGACCGCGCTCAGCCCACCTGGATCGCGGACAGCACCGCCACCTGGATCTCGAGGCGGCGGCCCGGCTGGATCGGCTTGCCGTCGAGCTCGACGATCTGGAACCGATCGAGCACCCGGGCCCCTTCGGTCTTCACCGCCGATTCGACGATCTGCACTTTCTGCTCGAACAGCGCCTGGCTGAGGGCCAAGAGCAGCCCCGAGCGGTCGTCGGTCTCGACCTCGAGCGTCGCCAGATCACCGTCGGGGTTCTCGACGAAGCGCACCTTGGTCTCGCTGGCCTTGGCGGCGGGCCGCACGGCGCGACGCGACGCGACCTCGCGATCGACCCGGCCCTCGAGCAGATCGACCAGCACCTGGGCGACTGCCGTGGCCGCCTGGGGGGCGACGCGCTCCGACCGCTTCTCGCGCTCGGAATAGCGCACCCAGAAGAGATCGACCGCCTCTTTGCGGCCGCCCGACGTCTTGCGGGTGTGTGCCGCGGCGTCGATCACGTCGAGCCCCGAGAGCACGAACGCCGCGCTGATGGTGGCGAGCAGGCCGGGGCGATCGTCGGCCACCACGCACACCACGCCGGCAGCGCCGTGGGTGTGCTCGAGCAGCTCGACGTGCGCGACGGCGCCCGCGCGGCGCAGCGCGGCGCCCGCATGCTCGCGGATCTCGGACTCGCCGTGGGTCCCGCGATACGCGCGTGACATGCTGGCAGCAAACTCGCGCACGTAGTCGACCGAAGGCTCTTTGCGGGTCACGGGCGGGGCGTATAGCGCGAAACGAGCCGCCTCACTGACTGTTTGCGGGCGGGGGCCAGCCAGGGATCGGAAACGGCAGGGTCGACGGGAGCGGCGGCAGCCCGCTGGGCATCGGGATCGGCCACGGCGGCATCGTGCCTCCGCCGGCGTCCTCCGAAGCGTCGGCGCCCGCGTCTTTGGGCTTTGGCTTGCCAGTGCCCGTGGCGGTGGGCTTGGGCCCCGGGCCCGGATCGGTCTGCGGGGGCGGGTTCTGCGGAACCTGCGGCTGCGGGTCGTTGGCCGGACCTTGACCCGTCACCTTGGTGGTCGGTGTGCCGCTGCCGAGGCCGCCCAGGGGTTGATCGCCCCCCGACGACTCCTTGTTCTGGCGGACCCAGATGATGCCGGCGACGACGATCCCGATCACCAGCACCGCGCCCAAGAGCCCCAGCACCCAACCGCTGCCGCCGCCGCCACCCTTCCGCTGCGCGGCGCGCGGATAGGGTTGAGGCGCGACGAAGGGCGCCGCGGCCGGTGCGGCGTTCGCGGTGAAGGGCCGCGCTGGCACGGCCGGAACCGCCTGCGCGGCGGCGTTCTGCGCAGCGATGTTCGCGATCAGATCTTTGCTGGCTTCTTGCGTTCCGCCCAGCGGGGCCTGCTGCGCGGGCAGGTCGCGGACGGTCGCGGGGCGAGGCGGGGCCGGCGCAGTCTCGTCGTCGGGGGGCAGCGTGGGCGCGACGCCGGGCTTGGCCGGTTCGAGCGCCGGCTCGTCGGCGGTGATGGGTGGCTTCTGGGGCGCGGTCTCTACCGGTGGCGGGAAACCCGAGACCCCCGCAGGCACCGGCGTGGCAGCGAGCTTGCCGGCGTGCGACAGCTGCCCCGCGAAGGGCGCCAGTGCGGTGCGCATCTCGACGGCGCTCTGAAAACGCTGACCCTTGTCGGGGTGGATGCCGCGGTGCACCACCGCCACCAGATCGCGGGGCAGCGATGCATCCAGCTCTTCGAGGCGCTTCACCTGGCCGGCCATCACGTTGCCCACGATGGCGGCTGCGTCTTCACCGATGGCAGGCCGCTCGCCGGCGAGCATCTCGAACAGAATCACGCCGATCGAGTACAGGTCGGCGCGGTGGTCCACGCGATCGGCCGAGTAGAGCTGCTCGGGCGACATGTACTCGGGCGTGCCCATCAGCGCACCCGGACGGGTCAACCCCTGATTGTAGTCGTTGGTCTGGCGCAGCTTGGCGATGCCGAAGTCGAGCAGCTTGCACACCGGCCCGCCGGTGCTGGGCGTGATGAAGACGTTGTCGGGCTTCAGGTCGCGGTGCACCACGCCCAGCGCGTGCGCTGCCTCGAGCCCCGACAAGATCTGCAGCGCAAAATCCAGAGCCTGGTCCTTCGACAGCTTGTGCTGGCGATCGAGCAGCTGCTGCAGCGACTCGCCGGTGAGCAGCTCCATCACCAGATAGGGCGTGCCGTCGGCCGACTGCTCGACGTCGGTGACCTTGGTGACGTGGGGGCTCTGGATGCTGGCCGAGACGCGAGCCTCTTGCAGGAAGCGGGTGGCCAGCCCCTGGCGGCGCGCGAGCTCGGTGTGCAGGAACTTGAGCGCCACGCTGGTGCCCAGCACCTCGTGGCGGGCCTCGTACACGGCGCCCATGCCGCCGTCGCCGATCATGCGAACGATGCGGAACTTGCCGCCGATGACGTCACCGGGATTGGGTCGCATGGTCGGGGCGCTGGGGGGCAGTCATCGTAGCAGGCAACGCGCGGCACGAGGCAAGCCGGCTCACTCCCCACCGTCGCTCATCCGCGCCTCGCGCGGAACGTAGCGCTCGTATTCCGGCAAGAAGCACAGCGTTTTCGGATCGGCGCGGTCGATGAACAGGATGCCGTCGAGGTGATCGGTCTCGTGCTGAACCACCGCCGCCCGCAGACCCTCCCAGGTGAGCTCGACCGAGCGGCCCTCACGATCGAGCGCGCGCACCCGCACCCGGCGCGGCCGCCGGACCCGGCCGCGAAGGCCATCGACCGACAGGCACCCCTCGTACATCGCGATGGCATCGCGATCGGCCAGCGGCTCGACCGCCACCAGCGGCTCGACGATTGGATTAACCAGTACCGACAGGGGGATCTCGGGCATGTCGGGATAGCGTGCGCTCTGGTGGACTTCGATCACCGAGATGCGCACCGGCTCGTGGACCTGCGGTGCCGCGATTCCTGCACCGTGCGCGTCACGCATGGTCTCGATCATGTCGTCGATCAAGGTCTGGATGAACGCAGAGCCGATCTCGGCTGGTGGAACCTCTTCTGCGCGCCGGCGCAGCACCGGGTGTCCCATCTGAGCAATCTTGCGAATCGCCATGGGCCCATGTTACGGCCCGCCGCTGCCGATGGAAGCTCGATCCGCAATCTTGGGCGTCGGGAGCCACGTCCCGAGCAAGGTCGTCACCAACCACGACCTGGCGAAGCTGATGACCACCAGCGACGAGTGGATCTTCCAGCGCTCGGGCATCAAAGAGCGGCGCTACATCGAGGAAGACGGCATTGGCGCCGCCGATCTGGCGGTGCCCGCGTCGGAGCGCGCGCTGGCGGCCGCGGGCGTGAAGAAAGAGGCGATCGACGCCATCATCTTCGCCACGCTCTCGCCCGACTACACCTTCCCCGGCTCGGGCTGCTTGCTCGGCAACAAGCTGGGCCTGCCCGGCGTTCCCGCGCTCGACATCCGCAACCAGTGCTCGGGCTTCATCTACGGCCTGAGCATCGCGGACGCCTGGATCCGCACCGGCATGTATCAGAACGTGCTGCTGGTCGGCTCCGAGGTGCACTCGACGGGCCTGGACTTCAGCGATCGCGGGCGCGACGTGGCGGTGTTGTTCGGCGATGGTGCCGGCGCCGCGGTGATCGGCCGCGCGAAAGACGGCCAGAGCGGCGTGCTCTCGGTGGCGCTGCACGCCGACGGCTCGGCGGCCCAAGATCTGTGGCTCGAGGCGCCGGCGTCCAAGCACATTCCGCGCATCACCAAAGAGATGATCGACGAAGGGCGCCACTATCCGAAGATGAAGGGCAAGCAGGTGTTCCGCTGGGCCACCGAGAAGATGCCCGAGGTGGCCCATGAGGTGCTGGGCAAGGCAGGCCTCGGCATCCAAGACGTGGACCTGTTCGTGCCGCACCAGGCGAACATGCGCATCAATCAGCTGGTGGGTTGGCGCCTCGAGATCGACGAAGAGAAGGTCGTGCACAACATCGAGAAGTACGGCAACACCACCGCAGCCACGATCCCCATGGCGCTCGACGTGGCCATCCAGGACGGGCGGCTCACGCCCGGCAAGACGGTGCTGCTCGCGGCCTTCGGCGCCGGGTTCACCTGGGCCGGCGCCGTGGTCCGATTCTGAAGCTCACTCCGAGCGGCGCTTGACCTCGGCCTTGCCCTTGCCGGTCACGTCGAGCACACCCTTCTTGTGATCCAGCTTGCCGCTGGCCTTCGCGGTGCCCTCGAGCGAAAGCTCGCTGACCCAGCCCTTGGCCAGATCGACCTTCGCCGGCCCGTTCAGTGAGAGCTCGAAGCGGGTCTGCCCACCCACCAGGGTCAACGTGGCGGTCACGTCCAGCGTGAGGGTGCTTCCGGACTTGCCCTTCGACACCACGCTGACCTTCGAGCTCTGGTAGTCGACCCCGGCGAGCACGCCGACCAGCGCGCGGGTCTCGGCAGAGCCGCCCTCGAGCTTCTTGCCCTCGGCGGGCCCGCTGTCACCCAGCCACTTGGCCAGCGGGCTGGGGCCGCCCACCCAGTCGTACTCGGTCATCAGCGCGTCGCGTTCGGCACCCGTGACCTCTTTGCCGTCGGCGCGGGTGATGTCGACGTTGCCGCCCTTCGACTCGAGCACGTAGGTGTGGCCGGCGGTCGCGACCGTGAGCTCGACGCCGAGCAGCGGCTTGGCCTCGCGCTTTCCGAACACGACCTTCAGCTTGTTCACGGCCGCGCCGTCGCTGGCCAGCACCTCGAGCGCGCGCTCTTCTTCCAGCGACCAGCTGCCGGCCTGCATGCCACCGGCGGCGTCGCCCTTCTTCAAGACCAGATCGAAGGTGAGCGCTGCGCTGCGCTTCTCGAGGGCCTTGGTGCCGGCGGCGGGGGCCTTGGCCGGGGGCGCGGCGCTCGGACCCTCGCCCCCTTCGACCTCGGAGGCGCCCTTGGCGCCGGGGCCGCTTCCGGCCGCTCCGGCGCCACCGCCACCGCACCCCAGCGCCCAGACACCCAACGCAATCACGAGCCCGTGCCGAGTCCCCATGGTGGGGGCAGCATAGCCGAGCTCGCCGAGCGAGCGCCGTTCAATCCGCCTTGCCGGTCGTTTCCACCAGGTCGTCGCCGGGCTTCGGCGGCTCTTCGGCCAGGTCCTGGAAGCGATTGGCGATCCTGCCGAGCGCATCGGCGGTCACCTCGAGCGTGCGTGCGCTGGTCTGCACCGACGAGCGAGCAATGCTCAGCCCGTGGCGCGCCCACGCGGCACCCACGCGCAAGAATGCGGCTGCGATCTCGGTGGTGTCGGAACGGGGATGGGTTTCGGCCTGCGTGTTCATGATGGACTCCTCTCGTGGCGCGCCGCTGGGGCGCGCTCGGCACACGCCCGCCGGGCGAGCACCGTGCTCGCGCGTGGGCGTCCTTGGGTTTTTCGAAATCGGCTACGGCATGCACGCCGCGCAAACGAAGCGCGGCGCGCTCGGAACTTCCCCCACGGCCAGCCCGGCCTGAGCGCCTTCGGCGAGCGCCGCACCGCACTTGGCGCACTCGCTTGCCCGGGCCATGACCACGGGCTGATAGGCGACCACGTCGTCGAGGCTCGACTTCCGCTCGACCTTCGACCGCAGCCGGTCGCGCTCGTCGTGCACGGTCTTGGCGGCGCGGCTCAGCTTGTCTTCGACCCGCTCCGAGGCCCGGTCGGCGATCTTGACCGCGTCCTCCAGGATGGTGCGCACCAGGTTCGAGACCGGGATGCGCAGCGCGCGGGCTGCCGCCTTGAGCTCGCCCTCGAGCACCGCCGGGACGCGGGTGTGGAGCACACGCTCCTTCTTCGGCTCGGCATCTTCCCCCGGTTCTTCGGGGTTTTCCGCTGCGGGTTCGCTGTCGGGGTCTTTCTGTGTCACGACGTGATACTTGTATCACCGTGTATCACACTGGTCAAGGGGGGCCCCGAGCTTTTTCCGCGGGCCGGGCAGAGTCAGGATGGGCGGGTGAGGCTGTGGCTGCCGGTGCTGTGGGTCGCGGTCGGCTGCGCGGGCGGCCGCGCCGAGCCGCAGCCACGAGGCGAAATCGTGATCCCGACCCACGGCGACTCCGAGAAGTCCGACGTCACTCCCCCGCCGCGGGGCGAACCTCTCGACGCGGGGGATCGCGGTGACCCCTACCTCTACTTCGTCGGAACCTGGGACGGCGTGGTCAACGACAAGCTCAGCACCCAGCTGACGGTGAGTGACGACGGTCGCTTTCACATCCACCTGCCGGTGCATCAGCACCGCCCGATCTGTGACCTGTGGGGCAAGCTGCGGGTCTCGGAGCGCGTGGTCTACTTCGACATCGACCAGAGCACCTGCGAGGCCGAGCGCGTGGGCACGACCTTGGAACGCCAGGTGATCAGCAAGGCCGACGACTCGATGGTGGTGCGGGCGGCGGACTCGAAGATGGTGGTGCGCTACACCCGCAAGAAAGAGTGAGCCTCACCCGACCGAGAACTCGATGTCGCGGAAGAACCGGCGCATCTGGCGGAAGTAGTCGCCGCGGTCCAGGTGGATCAGGTGGCTGCCCGGGAACCAGTGGATGCGACAGCGGCCCCAGTGATCCCAGAGCAGGCGCGAGTGCGTGGGTGGGGCCAGCCGGTCGCCCACGCCGCCGATGATCATCAGGCGCTCGCGGGGCAAGCGTGGCGGATAGCTGAGCGGGCAGCTGACCGCGAGCAACTCGCGCGCGTCGTGTACCGACTTGCCGGTGCCCGCCAGCGCCGCCTTGACGAAGCCTGCGATGGGCTGCCACTCGAGCACCAGATCCGCGATGCTGGTCACCGGCACGTTGGGGATGGCGAACGCAAGCCGCGGCTCGACGCTGGCCAGCACGGCCGCGGTGAAGCCGCCCAGGCTGACCCCGGTCACCCCCATCTGCGGCACACCCAGGTCGTGCTGCAGGTGGTCCATGAAGATGCGAAGGTCGAAGATCGACTGCGCGATGGCCTCGTTGACCCGACTGACGCCGCCTGCAAAGTAGCCGTGGCCCGAGAAGGGCGACAGCCGGGTCTGGCGCTTGCCGTGAAACGGCAGCGTCACCAGGAGCACGTCGTAGCCTTCGCGGTACAGCCAGGGGATGGAGAAGAACCACTCGTTCAAGTGGTACAGGTCGGCAGAGAAGCCGTGGACGGCAATCACCGTCGGGCGGGCTTGGTCGCCGTGTCGCCAGTGCCGCGCGTGCGCGAAGCGGTTGCCGCGGTGCGCACGGAACGCCTGGCGCTCGCGCGGGTTGACCGCCACGAAGGGGCTCTCGAACCGCACGTCTTCGCAGCGGCCGTCGCGGGGCCGGAACAGCGGCAGCGCGGCGCGACGGCGCTGAACCCTCACCGAGCGCGGCGGGCGCTCGAAGAAGCGATCGGGGTCGCCGCTCGTGGCAAGCTGGCGGTACAGTTCTCGGTCCGAGAGCGCGCGGGCCAGCGCCCGGGGGTGATAGCCGAGCGGCATCGCCAGCGTGGCCACCAGCGAGGCGCCCAGCGTGCGAAGCACCACGTCGCTGGCGGCAGTGACCGCCACCTTCGCGCGCTCGCCGCGGGTCATCGCGAAGCGCTCGCGCGAGGCGTGGAAATCGGGCGCCAGCGACTGCCACCACGGGCGCTGGTCGCCGGCCGGCCTGGGTCCCCCGTCTTCGTGCACGATGCGCGAAACGACGGTCATGATGCGCCTTTCAGCTCAGTCTACGTCGACGTGAGCATTTCCGCCACGCGCCGCAGCACCACGGCCGGGCTCAAGGGCTTCTCGATCAGAACGACGCCCGGGTCCAGCACGCCTTGGTGTGCGATGACGTTCTCGGCGTACCCCGACATGTAGAGCACGCGCAGGCCAGGTCGGGCCGCCAGCAGCTCTTTTGCCAGCTGGTGCCCCCCCATGACGGGCATCACCACGTCGGTCAGCAAGAGATCGATCTCACCGGCGTAGGCGCGGGCCCGCTCCAGCGCGGCTCGCCCGTTCTCGGCGGCGAGCACCGTGTAGCCCTCGCGACCGAGCACGCGCTCGAGCAGGCCGCGCACGGCGGTTTCGTCCTCGGCCAGCAAGATGGTGGCGCGACTGGGTCGCCGCACCGGCACGGTGGGTCGGCGCGGTGCTTCGGACGGTGCCTCCCCCTGGGCCACGGGCAAGAGCACGGTGAACGTCGTGCCAGCTCCGGGCTGGCTCTCGACCGAGATCGAACCGCCGCTCTGGGTGACGAATCCGTAGGCCATGGCCAGGCCGAGCCCGGTGCCCTTGCCCGGGGCCTTGGTGGTGAAGAACGGCGCGAAGATCTTGTCCCGGGTTTCGGCGTCGATGCCGTGACCCGTGTCGGACACCGCCAGCATCACCTGCTCGCCGCCTTCTGCGTCGTGGTTCCGCGTTTCGATGGTGATGCGCCCGCCGCGGAGCATGGCGTCGCGGGCGTTGACCACCAGGTTGAGCACCACCTGCTCCAGCTGGTGGCCGTCGGCCTTGATGGGGCGCAGATCGGGCGCCAGCGCGAGGACGAGCTCGATGTTCTCGGGCAACAGCCGACCGAGCATGGTGCTCATGCCCTGAACGGTGGCGTTGAGGTCGAGCACGCGCGGGGTGAGCACTTGCTTGCGGCTGAACGCCAAGAGCTGGCGGGTCATGGCGGCGGCGCGCTCCCCCGCCTTGCGGATCTCGAGCACCATCTCGCGCGCGTCGGGATCGATACTCTCCGAACCTTCGATCAGCGACGAATAGCTCAGGATGACCGTCAACAGGTTGTTGAAGTCGTGGGCAATGCCGCCTGCCAGCCGGCCGACGAACTCCATCTTCTGGGCCTGGCGCAGCTGCTCTTCCTTCTCTTCCAGCTCGTCGGCCGCAGTGCGCAGCTCGGTCTGGTCGCGCGCCGAGACGATCACCCCCACGATCCGGCGGTTGGCGTCACGATAGGGCGAGTACGTGACGCTGATGAATCGACGGCCGGCCGCGGCAAAGTCGAACCACTGCTCGTAGCTGACCGGCGTTCCCGCCAAGGCCTGATCGAGGTGCGGGCGGACCACGCGCTCGAACACTTCCGCGCCCAGCAGATCGGCGACGGAACGCCCGACGATGCGCTCGGGCGAGAGCCCGTGCGCATCCAGGTAACTCCGGTTGACCAGCTGGTAGACGTACCGCTCGTCGACCAGCGAGACGAGATCGGGCGTGGCCGCGAGCACCCGCTCGAAGCGGCGCAGCTCTGCCTCGTGGGTCACCAGCTCGGTCGCGTCGCGAAGGTGCACCACCATCGCCTGCACGGTCGGCTCGGCGAGCAAGTTGCTCGACGTGGTATCGACCCAGCGAAAGTCGCCCGCCCGGGTGCGAATCCGCCAGCGCCCGCTGACCACTTCGCGCGGGCGGCGCGCGAGCTCGGCCAGCTGCTCGGCGGCGCGGGGCAGGTCTTCGGGGTGAAGCAGCTCGAGCACGCTGCGCCGATTCAGCTCGCCAGGCGCGAACCCGCTGATCCGAGTGGCCGCCGGGCTGCCATAGGTGATGCGCGATTCGGCGTCGAGGAAGACCACGCCGTCATGGCTGTGCTCGACCAGCGCACGGAACAGTCGCTCCCGGGTGGCGGGGGTCTCTTCCGCCATGGTCGGCAACGGATGGCGGAAGATCACGCAGTGCAGCGAGCCATCCGCCACGCGCTCGAGCTCGACGTGCAGGGCACGGCCGTCCTTGCAGATCAGCCAGCGCCCGGCCCGCGCCGACTCGAAGTCGAGGGTCGAGCCCGGCTCGAGCAAGTCGAGCAGGTTCCGCCGCGCCAGCTCGTCCCGCGAGAAGCCCAGCACCTCGCGCCCGGCGGCGTTCACCTCCAGCGCCGAGCCGTCGCCGTCGGCCATCAAGATGCCGTCGAAAGCCGCCTCGAACGCCGCCCGGTAGCGACCGATTCTGTCGTTGCGCTGGCTGGTCACGCTCGCCCGGCTCAAAATGCCACGCTCACAGCACGCTGCGAAGGTAGAAGTACGCGTAGACCGTGATCAGCGCGGCGGCCAGGGCGTCGAGCACCGCCCCGATCCGCATCATCTGAGGCAAGCGCACGTATCCGCTGCCAAACACGATGGCGTTCGGCGGCGTGCCCGCGGGCAGCGCAAAGTCGCACGAAGCCGCGATGGCGCAGGCGGAGAGCACGGGTAGCGAGCGCGGCAGCACGTTCAAGAGCACGTTCACCGTGGCGGTGTTCGAGGCCACGGCCGAGAGCCCGACCGTGGCCACCGAGACCAGGCCCAGCTGGGCGATCAGGGGGAGGCGCGCCACGGGTTCGAGCTTCTGGGTCATGAACCCCGACAGCCCGCCGCCCTCGATGCCGGCCGCCAGGGCGAAGCTGCCGCCGAGCAACAGCAGCGTGCTCCAGGGCACGCGTGCCAGCTGCGCGCGGCTCACGGTGCCGGTCGAGAGCAGCACCGCCGCCGCGAGCAGCGCCACCCCCGCCTCGTAGTGCTTGCCGAGCAGCTTGAAGCCGGGCGAAAGGCCCGCCGCCGCCGGCGCGAGCAGCGGCCGCAGCACGTCGCCGAAGATCCACAGCACCGCAGCGCCCACGAACACCAGCGCGACCAGCCGTTCGCGCGTGGACCAGGCGCCGAGCGCGGCAAGCTCGCGATCCAGCACGGCCCGCCCCTGCCCGCCCGTCGGCGCGTCGCCCTTCGCGTTCTGCCACAGCACCCACCACACGACGGGAATGGACAGCACGACGAACGGAAGCCCGACGGCCATGTAGCGCAAGAAGCTCATGTCGTATCCGAGCTTCTCGGACAGGAACCCGACGAAGATCGAGTTGGTACCAGTTCCGATCTTGGTGCCGATGCCCCCCACGTTGGAGGCATAAGCGATCGACAGCATCAGGCTGGCGCCGAAATCCCCCAGCCGGCGACCGCCTTGACCCTGTTCCAGCTGGGCCAAGAGCGCCATGCCTATGGGCATCATCATCACTGCCGTGGCCGTGTTCGAGATCCACATCGAGACCGCCGCGGTCGACACCAGCATTCCGAACAGCAAGCGCCGGGGCTCGGTGCCGATGGCGCGCATGATCATGAGCGCCACCCGGCGATGCAGCCCCCACTGCTCCATCGCCGCGCCCAGGGTCATGCCGCCCAGAAACAAGAAGATGTATGCATCGAAATAGGGCTCGACGGTGCGGAGCGCATCGCCCCTGGGTCCGCGGCCGAAGACACCGAACAGTGGGTAGAGCACCAGCGGGACCACCGCCGTGACCGCGATCGGCAGCGCTTCGGTGAACCACCACACCGCCATCAGGCCGGCGACGGCTGCGGCGTAGGCCGGGCGGTGCCCCATGCCCGGGATTCGATGCAGGCTCGAGGGGGCAAACGCCAAGAGCGCAAAAACCGCGGGCCCCGCCCCGAGCCCGATGCGCTTCCAGGCGACAACGCCCTTTTCCTCGGCCGCCACGTGCGCGAACCTAGCACGCCACGATCGAGATCCTTCGCATGTCGATTCGACCCAGAACCAGTGTCGCTCCGTCGTCCACCGAGCTGGGGGCCAGCGGGAACCCCATCTTGCGCGAGCTGTCGTCTTTGGACCGTGAGCTGTTCGCCCCGTTCCTGGATCAGCTGGCGGCCGTGCCCGGCACGGTGATCGTGACCGAGGGCGAGCGCGATCGCGCCATGTATTTCGTGCTCCAGGGCAGCGCGCGCATCGCGCGGCGGGGGCTCGAGCTGGGAGAGGTCGGGCGCGGTGAGCACTTCGGCGAGCTGGCGCTGATCGCCGATCGGCCCCGCGCCGCCACCATCACCGCGACCACCCCGATGGAGCTCGCCGTGCTCACCCTGGAGCGCTACGACGACTTCGCGCGCGAGCAGCCGGCGCTGGCGCTGCGTGTGGTGCGCGCCCTGGTCGGTGGCGTGGCCAACCGCCTGGTCGAGATGACCGACAGCGTGGGGCTGTTGCTCCACGAGCGCTCGCTGCCGCGCCGCACCAGCCTGGGGGTGACGGTGGACGGGAGTCCCCGCCGTGCACCGACGGGGACTGCGCTCGAGACGTTGCTGCCGCGCTTCGAGCAGGGCCGCCTGGTGGTCGCCGCCCTGGTCGACAAGAAGGCACTGTCGCTCATGAGCCCGCTGTCTTCGGACTGCACGGTCGAGGCGCTGACCGTGGACCACTGGGAGGGGCAGCGCATCTATCGGCACAGCCAGGCGCTGGTGCTGATGGAGGCCGCGCGCCGCGTGGACCCGCGCCTGCGGCTCTGCATGGGGCATTCCGTGGGATTCGCCCAGCGGGTCATGCTCGAGGGCTGCGCGCCCGAGGGCCTCGGGGCGCTGGCCGCAGAGCTGGAACGACGCATGTGCGAGCTGATCGCCGAGGACGCCCCGCTGCGCGAAGAGTGGTGGACGGTCGACGAGGCGCGAGCGCATTTCGCCACCGCCGGTTGGGCCGACGTGGCCAAGCTGCTCGACCTGTGGCGCGAGCCGGCCGTGCCGTTGGTCGCCTGTGGCGAGGTCTACGTGCTCTCGTTCGGGGCCATGCTTCCCAGCACCGGCAAGCTCTCACCCGAGTTCCGCGTGCTGGCCGACGAGGGCGCGCTGCTCATGGTCTACAGCACGCCCTCGGAAGAGACCGGGGCCGCCGACGGCAGCGTGCCCAGCGTGCCGGCGTCGCACGTGCAGCACGCCCGTGACGTGTCGCACCAGGCCAGCACCATGACCCGCGATCAAGATCGCTGGCTCGAGACCCTGGACATCACCAGCATCGGGGCGTTCAACCACGCCTGCATCCGCGGCGACGTGTCGCAGTTGATCCGCGTGAGCGAGGGCTTCCAAGAGAAGCGCATCGGCCGCATCGCCGACGACATCTACTCGCGCGGCCGGGGTGTGAAGGTGGTGTGCATCGCCGGGCCGTCGTCGTCGGGCAAGACCACGTTCATCAAGCGGCTCAAGGTGCAGCTTCAGGTCAACGGTATCAACCCGGTGGGCGTGTCGCTGGACGACTATTACGTGGACCGGGACGAAACGCCCCGGGACGAAAAGGGCGACTTCGACTACGAAGCCTTCGAGGCGCTGCGGGTCGGCCTGCTTCAGCAGCACATCTCGCGGCTGCTGGCCGGCGAGACCGTGCGCACGGCGCACTACGACTTCGCGAGCGGGGCCAGCCACCCCGACGGCGGGCAGGCGATCGCCCTGGGTGAGCACGACATCCTGATGCTCGAGGGCATCCACGGCATCAACCCCACGCTGCTCTCGAGCCTGCCCGAGAGCAGCGTGTATCGCGTGTTCGCTTGCCCGCTGGCCCAGCTGCCGTTCGATCGGCTGACCCGGGTGCACGCCAGCGACGTGCGCCTGCTGCGTCGCATCGTTCGCGATCGGCACACGCGGGGCGCCACCGCGGCGATGAACATTTTGCGCTGGCCCAGCGTGCGCGCCGGCGAGCGCAAGCACATCTTCCCCTACCAGCACCACGCCGACGCGGTGTTCGACTCGTCGCTGATCTACGAGCTCAGCGTGCTCAAGGTGTTCGCCGAGCGCTACTTGCTCGAGGTTCCGCAGTCGGACCTGGCTTACACCACGGCGTTCCGCTTGCTGGGGCTGCTCGACCGCTTCGTGACCATCTATCCGGACCACGTCCCGCCGACCTCGATCTTGCGCGAGTTCATCGGCGGCAGCGGCTTCGAGTACTGAGTCACGCGGCCGAGAAGAGCTCGTAGGTGCGGCGCAGCTCTTCGATCCGGTGCTCGTTCACCTCGCGGTCGAACTCGAAGGCAACCAGTTTGGCCAGCCAGTCCCCGTCGGGGTCGTGATCGATGCGCACCACGGTGGCGGGCAGGTCGAACTCGGGGCCGCCGGATCGGGTCTTGAAGCGCAGCCGGACCCGCTGGCCGGGCTGGTAGCGGCTGGGAGTCCCGAGCAGCACGCCGCGCTGGCTGACGTTTCGGACCACCCCCACCCGGCCGGGCTTGGCGGGGCTCTCGATCGCTACGGGGAACCTCACAGGAAGGCGAGAGTGGCGGCGACTGTGATCCATGCACCCACAGTGTAGGATAAAGTGGGCATTGGCAAGACAATTCCAAATTTCAGTCTAGTTCCCGATGTTTACCCGGACGGTGGGGCGTCCATCACGAGCAGCGCGGGGCTGACCTGGACCAGGCCCTCGAGCCCTGAGGCGCCGAACGCGAACGTCAGGTTGAGCGTCCCGGTGGGCAGGGCTCCGCGCCGGATCAGCTTCGCGACCTCGGGGCCGGCGGCCTCGTCCAGGCCGGGCAGCGGCGCGGCCCGCTTCTGCTTGGCGCGCTCGGCGCACGGCCGAAGCGCCCCGCACCGATCGGACTCGACCAGATAGTCGAGCTCTTTGAGCCACAGCGCCCGCCACAGCTCGGTGGCCGACGAGACCTTGCCGAAGGCGGGCTCGCTGCCGAGCTTCACGAACTTGTCGCGGTACTCGGCACGCTCGCTGCCGCCGGTAGCACGCGCTCGCAGCACGAACAGATAGCTCGACGCCACCAGGCCCAGCGCTTTGGCATCCGGGTGGGTGATGGGCGCCGCCGCGACGATCTGCTCGAGCAGCTGCGCGCCCTCTTCGGGTTTGCCGGACAGCGCACGCACGCCGGCATAGTCGATGGCAGCGCGCAGCCTGAGCTCGAGGGGTACGCCCTGGCCGCTGAGCGACTTCGCGACCTGCTCGAGCACTGCGAACGCCTTGTCGCTGCGCTGAAGTGCCGCGTCGCTCTCGGCCAGCATCAACATCAGCCGCGCGCGGTCCAGCGAGTCGGCTTCGTACTCGGGCACCAGCAAGGCCAGCTCGTTCGCGGCCGAGCGGGCCAGCCCGGCGTTCTGCTTCACCGTGCCGGTCCACAGGCGCAGCACCTGCAGCGCCATGAAGTTGGTGGTCTCGACCTCTGGGGGCACGAGATCGAGCAAGGGCTGGACGTCTTCGTCGCGGAACGCCAGCGCTGCCACGGCCAGGGTCGCGGCGTGCGCCAGCGCGTCCTTCGGCGCGGCCTGGATCCCCCGCATGGCGCGCTGGGTCAGGTCGGCGCGGGCGGCCTTCGGAACCTTGGTCTGGTTGTGGACCACGGCGTCGTAGCCGGTGGCGATGGTGTCTGCGAAGAGCACCGCGCCGGCAAAGTGGGCCTCGCTGGTCGCGGCTTGCTTCGCCGCGGCCTGCATCGACGACAGACGCTCGAGAAAGCGCTTCCCCAGCTCTTCTTGCGACGTGCCGGCCGTGCCCACGGTGCCGTACAGCCACGGGGCGATCTGCACGATGGCCAGATAGGCTTCGATGCCGCGGACGTCGCGGCCGCCGCCACTCTGCCACGCGCGCTCGAGCTCGGCGGCCAGGCTCACGGTGCGGGGTTGCTGCTTCCACGCCAGCGCGCACAGGAAGGTGTTGCCCATGCCCAGCGGCAACCCGGGGCACAGGCCGTTGTCGAGCTCGGTCTCGGCCAGCGCGGCGGCCAGGCCCAGATGCTTCGCTGCCTGGGCCTGGTGCGGCGCCAGCACCTTCTTCGCGTCGTCCAGACGGCGGGTGTCGATCAGCGCGCGAGCAAGCTCGAGCTTGCTGGGCAGATCGCTGGCCGTCTTCTCCAGCTGCTTGATCTGGGTGACCGCCGCCAGCGCCCTCTCGGCCCGGGCGATGCGGCCCGCCTGAATGCGGTTGGCGACCGGGTACTTCTTGGCCTCGGTCAGGGCCGCCCGCGTCGCGTCGAGGTCGAGCTCGCGAGCCGAAACGCGCGCCAGCGACGCCCAGCGTGCGGCGTCGTTGGGCACCAGCTCGACGGCGATCTCGCGCGCCAGCCGCACCACGTCCCAGCGCCCGAGCACCTGCCCCGCGGTGTCGATGCGATCGGCCAGCTCGGGCGTCAGCGCCGTGGGGGACGCCGCTTCGGCCGCGCGATCGCGCAGCCAGGTGCTCGCGCATTTCGCGCTGAGCGCCCGCACGGCCGCGGGCAGATCATCGAAGTTGGACTTCCCGGCCGCCGCGCGGACGGTCATCAGATCTTGCGCCAGCCGCTGCCCTGTGCCGAGCTCGTAAAGCGCATCTGGCGAGGTGCCGCCCACGGCCAGGTGAAGCAGCGGGCGCTCGCGCACCAGCGGGCTCTCGCGCTTGGCCAGCTCGGTGCGTTCCGCCTGACCCAGCTGCTGCACGAACTCGCGAAGCTCGCCCTTGAGCGCGGGCGAGAGCGCCGCGATCGGATCACTGGTCCGCTCTAGCGAGCGCAGCGCGCCGATCAGCTGCTGACGCTTGGTCGGCGGCTTCTCGGACGGTTTGGCCGACGGGGTGACTGCCGTCTCGGGCGGGCGCGGCGCCGGCGCGCCGCACGCCGAAGCGAGCAGGAAAGACATGGCCCCGAGCCTGAGACCCCAACGCGCGATGCCGAGCACGCCGCGAGCTTATGCTTCGGGCCGGGCGGCCGTCATCGGCCGCGTGGGCCCAGACCGAAAAAAGCTGGGCGAACCGGGCCCCGGGGGTCGGGCGCCAGCGCCCCGCGCCGCGCCGTCGGCCGGGCTGCGCGCGGCGGCTTGATCGGAAGGCGGCGTCGGTTCAGATTGCCCGGATGCGTCCCAGCGTGCTCTCGGCGATCACGCTCACGGCCACCTCGGTCTCGGCGGCTCCAGCCGGTCCCGAAGCCGTACTCTCGACCTTGGGCCACATCGACTCGACGCTGCAAGCCTCGAAATACTCCCACGCCACGCTGGTGGACGAGCGCGCGGGTCGCTACGAGTTCGACTGTTCGGGAATGGCCGCGTGGGTCCTGGGGCGCTCGTCGCCGGTGGCCCAGGCCGCGGTGGCCCATCGCGCCAAGCGCGGCCGACCCCTGGCGCGCGACTACTACCATCAGATCGCGCGCTCGATGGCGGGCAGGGAGCGCCACGGGTGGGAGCGCGTGTCGCGCGTGGCCGACGCCACGCCGGGGGACGTGATCGCATGGCTCAAGCCCAAAGAGATCCGCTCGCCGAACACCGGTCACGTGGCCTTCTTGCTGGCGCCACCCGAGCCGGTCGCCGACGCTCCGTACGTCTATCTGGTTCGGATCGCAGATGCCTCGCGCCATCGCCACCAGGACGACTCGCGCGCAGGCACGGGGCGCACCGGGTTCGGGCGCGGCACCATCTTGGTGGTGGCCAGCCCCGAGACCGGAGCACCCGTGGGCTATGGCTGGGTGGGCCTGCGTTCGGCTTGGGTGCTGAGCACGCAAATGGCCATCGGGCGGCCGATACGCTAGAGGTGATGGCATGCGCCTCTTTCTGGCCGGGCTCTTCTTGCTCGCTGCGTGCAGCTCGAGCTCGACCACCGTCTCCCCCGACGACGATGCGGGCGCTTGCGAGAACCTCTCGGGAAAGTGGGACCTGAAGGGGTGCCTGGTTCAAGGCTGCGACATCGCGCAGACCGGCTGCGATGCCGTCTTCGCCTGCAAGGTGCTGGGCGTGAGCGGCACCAGCCAGGGGAAGGTATCGGGTAAGGAAGTCACCTTCGAAGGCGATCTGAAGTGCAGCTTGGCCATTGCGGGGGACACCCTGGCGGGCGAGTGCACGTCGGATGCGGGCAAGTGCACGCTGTCGGGCCAGCGGCTGTGAAGAAAAAGGGCCGCGTCTTGCGACGCGGCCCTGCCTGGCCGAACCGGGGTTCGATGCGGGTGGCGATCAGCCAGGCGTGAACATGATCGGGTAGCTCACGGTGACGATGCCGTTCTCGGGGGCCGGGAACGAGAGGCCGTAGTACGCGCCGATCACGCAGCTCACGACCCCGCTGTCGGGCAGATCGCTTCCGCCGTTCGCGACGTTGCTCACGGCGCCGTCACGTCCAATCACGAAGCGAACCGACACGCGACCTTGCAGGTTCGGGTTCTTGTTCAGACCCTGCTCGTAACACATGCGGAAGCGGCCGTAGTTCTGGCGGACGATGCGCTGCACGACCTCTCCGGGCAGGTGACCCGAGACGCTCGCGGGTTGAATCGCGATGCGCGGAGCGCGCGTCTGGTGACCCGGGGCGTTCCGACCCAGCGAGCGGCCGAAGCCACCTTCCAGACCAGAGCAGATCGTGCCGCCGCAGGTCCCGATGCCACCGATGCCGATGCCTTCGCCCTTGCCGCCGCTGCCCTCGCCGATGCCGGTCAGGCCCAGGCCGTTCGAGCCCCACGACTCGCCGATGTCGTCACCCCACATGTTGCCCTGCGCGCTCTTGTCGTCGGTGCCAAGGGACGAGTCGCGCCCGAAGGGCGAGGTCGGGGCGTTCGGGTCGCCGCCGTTGACCGAGTTGAGCAGGCCGATCATGCCGATGCTGCGGGCCTCGGCCAGGGCTTGCTCGCGCGCCATGCGCGGGTCCAGGTTGTCCTTCGGGCCGGCCACGCCGGCGCGCTTGTTCACCAGCTTGGCGGTGGGCTTGCCCAGCGCACCCGAGTCGCCGCGGGCTGCCTCGGCGCGCTCGCCGCCGCCCTTCTCGCTGTCGGCATTCTCCGCCGTCTTCTCGTCCAGCTCGCGGTTGCGCTCGGCGCTGGCCGACAAGTACTGCTGGATCATCACCAGGCGGTCGCTCTCGTTGCTCTCGTCGTCGGTCAGGCCCATGGCCGGGACGAAGAAGGCCATCGCCCCCACGAAGGCCGCGGCGATGCCCGCCGACAGCGCGAAGAACCCAGCCGCCGAGCTGTCGTCGTCGGCGAAGTAGGCGCGCTTGCTGCGCTTGCCGGGGTGAACGCCCGAGACCTGGACCGAGAGGTCGCCGAAGGTCAGGTCGATGCGCGCACCGAGCGAGAGGGGAATGGTGTTGCCGGCGGCGACCGTTTCGCTGCCGCTGGGCTTCTGGACCCGCGCCGTGGCACCCGCCGGAACGGTCACGCAAGGCTCGCCGCCCAGCATGCTGACGATCTCGAGGCGGTCGGTGCCCAGCTTCTCGCTCGGCAGGGTGACCTGGCTCGCGCGCTCACCCACGGCAAAGGCCCGCGGCGGGTCGAGGTGCACCACGTGGATGATGTTGTTGCCCCAGAGCACGGTGACTTCGACCGCGCGGGCCGCGACGTTCTCGCACTCTTCGGCGGCCACCGCCGGACCACTCTTCACCAGCGCATAGCCCATCGGCGCGTCGTCCTGTGCCACCGGTGCCCGCTCGAGCCCGAACGCGGCGCGCGCGTCGAAGTTGGTCAAGGTCGAGAGGAACGGATTGACGGAATTGGACTGGGCCATGATGGACTTCACACCTCGTGATTTGGACGCCTGGCCAACTCGGCGGGGCTTCGTCCCACAACAGCGTGGGAGGGCCGCCTCTCTGGCGCTCAGCGTCGCGTTCTTGCCGGGATTGACAGGGGCAGAGGCCCCCGGGTTCCAAAAAACTTTCGGGCGCCCCCCCGGTGGCTGCAAAAGCCCGGAAAACGCCCGGGGCTTGCGCGGGCCGCGACCCACTGCCAAGGATCGCGTCCCCACCGCGGACCCTTTAGGAGGCGATGTGCGTACGCCCCGTTCGGCCTACCTCTACCCACTGCTTGCCGTGCTGCTCACCTCCACCGCCGCGGTCGCTGCGCCGCGCCTGGTGCTGCCGGACTCTCCCGTGGCGACGCGGGCTGCGAGCCGCGTGGCGCAGGCCCGCCAGGTGCTCGGCGCGCGCGCACCCGCGAGCGCGAAGCTCGAGCTGACTCACACGCGCACCCAATCGTTGCCCGGGGGGCAGACGATGGTGCGGTTCGCCCAGCGGCACCACGGCATCCCGGTGCTGTCGCGCGGTGCCAGCGTGCTGCTCGACGCCAAGGGCAACCCGACCGAGTTCGCGGCGGCACGCCTGGCAGAGCACTTCGCCACCAGCGACGTGCCCTCGCTCACCCCCAGCCTGGCCGCCGAGCGCGCCAACGGAAGCGCCCGCGGCGCCGGGTTCACCGCCGGTGACGCTCGCCTCGCCTGGTTCGACCGCTTCGGCGCCGCGCGCTTGGTCTGGGTGCTCTACCGCGGGCTGGTTCCCGGCACGCCGCGCTCGCCCGTGGCCCTGATCGATGCGCACAGCGGGCGCTTGGTGCTGGCGTACGACGCCACGCGCTTCGACCGGGCCGCCACCGTCTACGAAGAGAACCCCGTGTCGACGCCGACGCCGGTCAGCGTGAAGCTGAGCACGCTGGCGCCCGGCGCCACCAAGCTGGAAGACCCGAAGATCCGCGCGGTGACCTGCGTGGACACGCAGAAGCTGGTGGGCAAGTGGGGCGTCCACATGTGCGAGCTGCTCCCCAAGGCGGCGGCCGACGGCAACGGCGACTTTCCCCAGAAGTACGCCAGCGACACCGCCGCCGAGGACGATTTCGCCGAGCTCAGCCTCTACTTTCACACCGCCAAGGCCTACGCGTTCTACCAGACGCTGGGCATGCCCGAGCTGGACATCAAGCCACTGACGGCAGTGGCGAACCTGCGCTTC
The DNA here is from genome assembly GCA_023150915.1 of Polyangiaceae bacterium. Classification (GTDB taxonomy): domain Bacteria; phylum Myxococcota_A; class Polyangia; order Polyangiales; family Polyangiaceae; genus JADJKB01. Next base: position 21,115 of record JAKLKA010000051.1, on the reverse strand, counting down.
CCGCAGGGCTGGTCGACCGGCAACGTGTCGGCGATGAAGAACACCGCGCTGCCGCTCGAGCCCTATGACAACGCGTTCTTCAGCCCCGAGACCCCCTACCCCGGCATGTTCGAGAACGTGGAAGGGGGCCTGTTCTTCGGCCAGGGCAGCAACGCCGACTTCGCCTACGACGGCGACGTGGTCTACCACGAGCTCGGCCACGCACTGACCGACCGCACCATCGACTTTGCGCCCTATTGGCAGGCCGACGAGCAAGGGGCGACACCTGCTCCGGGCGCGATGAACGAGGGCCTGGCCGACTACTTCTCGAGCGCGCTGACGGGTGACGGCAAGCTGGGCGAGTACGCAGCCAAGAACACGTCTTACGGCTATGGCGGCGACGTGATCCGCGATCTGGACAACGCCGACACCTGCCCGAAGAGCCTGGCGGGCGAGGTGCACGTCGACTCGACGCTGTTCTCGGGCGCGCTGTGGAGCGTACGCCAGGCACTGCCCGAGGGCGATCGCAACACCTTCGACACGGCGCTGGTCACCGCGCTGATCGGCGCGCCGACGGGTGAGGTCGGCTATGAAGACCTGGCCGAGCTCATGCGCGCCACCGTCGAGGCGTCGACCTTGGGCAAGACCGTGGCGGCGGCGCTGAAGGCAGAATTCGAGAAGCGCGGCGTTCTGCCGGTGTGCCAGCGGGTGCTCGAGTACAAGGGCAAGGCGCTGCAGAGCGCGCATTGGAAGATCGCCCACGGCTTCTACTCGCCCGGCAAGCCGTACGTGGGCTTCGAGCAGACCGAGAGCTACGCCCCGGGCCTCTTGCAGGTCCACGTGGCCCTGAAGCCCGACACCGAGAAGCTGCGCGTCGACTGGCAGAACTATCCGCTCGGCGGCCAGTATCAGCTGGGGCCAGAGGCCGATCCGTACACTCCGGCGGTGCTGGTGCGGTTCGCGAGCGACCCGATCGTCTTCGACTACAGCACCGGCGTCAGCTCGAACGCCAGCGCCTTGGTCGACACCGAGACTTCCGTCGGGGACTACGTGAACATCGACGTGCCCGCGGGCGCCACCGACGCTTACCTGATGATCGTCAACAAGGGCGACGAGATGGGGCTCTTCACCTCGCTGGAGGTGACGCAGAAATCCGCTGCCACCGGGGGCACCGGGGGCATGGGCGGCTTCGGCGCCAGCGGCGGCTTCGGTGGTTTCGGCGGCAGCGGCGGCAGCGGCGGCACCGGCGGCGCGGCCGCCGACGACCCGGGCTACGACCAAGCCATCGAGTCGGCGTGGGGCTGCAGCAGCGTACCCGGTGGGCCCGGCGCGTGGTTGTCGGGTGGCCTGCTCGCCGGCGCGATCGCGCTGGTGCGACGCCGTCGGAAGCTCAGCCGTTAGCCTCGGGCCGCGCCCCCGGCGGCGACGGATCTGGGTTGTACAGCGCCGTCAGCACGTGATCGCGCCACGCGCCGGCGATGAACAAGTAGTCGCGAGCGTAGCCCTCGACACAAAACCCCAGGCTGCGCAAGAGCCTGCCCGAGCGATCGTTGATCGGCATGTAGTTGGCGCTCAGGCGGTGCAGCCCGAGTCGCCCGAAGGCAAAGTCGATGGCGGCGAGGAGCCCCTCGCGCATCAGCCCGCGCCCCTCGAAGCGATGGTCGATGTTGTAGCCCAGGTTGCAGGCTTGCAGCGGGCCGCGCACCACCTCGGTGAAGCTGATGTGACCGAGCACCGGGCCGTCGGGCTTCTGGGCGTCGAGCAGCTGCAAGCGACAGGAGCGATCGGCCAGGTACTCGGCGCGGTTCTCTTCGAGCCGCCAGCGCCAATAGTCTTCGCTGTGTGACCCCGGCGGCTTGGGCGGGGACCAGGGCGCCAGGTGCTCGCGGTTCTCGTGGAAGTAGGCCACCAGCCTCGGCGCAGCCGACGGCGGAAGCAAGGTGAGCAGCACGCGCTCGGTCTCGAGCCGCACCGGCGACGGTTCGTCGGCGTTCATCAGCAGGGCGGCAATTAGAGCATCTTCGCCATCAGGTCGACCAGGGCCAAGCGCTGCGCCAGGCCGCCTTCGTGGTCCACCTCGACGTGCTCGAGCAGGGGTGAGACCAACGCCTGGTGGGGCGCGCCGTTCAGCTCGCGATCGGCCCACTCGGCTTCGCTGGGCGGAATCACCGAGTCGCCGGAGCCGTGCAGCAGGTAGACCGGCGCATCGATCTGATCGAGCCGACCGGCCGGAGACAGCTCCCCCAGCTGGACCTTCTTCGAGTCGAGCAGGCGCAACAGGTCGGGGCCCAGCTCCCTCAGGGTCCCGCTCTCGACCAGGCGGAACAAGCGCTCGCCGGACGCGGTGGTGCGCTGCGACGCGCGGGCGACGGCAGCCGGTCGGTCCTCGTGCAGCCAGTGGCGCAGCGCATCGCGCAGGGTGACCTGGTCCGCGGGCTCGACGAAGTGCTCGATGTTCCCGTAGGCGACCACCACCAAGCCGTATTCGTGGGCCGTGAGCTCGCTCGGGCCCGTGGGCGTCTCGATCCGATTGCTGACCAAGAAGCGGAGCACCCGAGGCAGATCGTGGTGGCCACCGACGCTGGTCACGTACGAGAGCTTGCCCTGGAGCTCGGAGCGACTGGCGGCCACCAGCGAGAGCCCGCCCGCGAAGCTAAACCCGAGCAAGCCCACGCGCTCTTCCGTCACCACGTCGCGGCGAGCCGAGAGCCAGCGCACCGAGTCTGCGATGATCCGCTCACCCTGCGAGGTGATGCGATAGTCGGTGAGGTCGCGGAGCTCGGGGGTGAGCACCACGCGGCCCGCCCGCGCCAGCTCGCGTGCGAAGGGCACCAGGCGGCGCTCGTCGATGCCGCGATAGTGCACGCCGTGAGCCACCACCAGCCCCGGTGCGCGAGGCGCGTCGGCGCGCTGGTACAGGCGCGCGCGGATCGGGCCGTCGCGGCCGGGGAGCGAGACGTCGGTCTCGATCAGCGGCGACGCCTCGGCGGGTGGCGATGCCAGCGCGGTGAGCAAGCGCCCAGCGCGCCACCAGCGAGAGAGCGGCGGGTGGGCCAGCGAAACGAGCGCGATGATTCCGAGCACGAGTGCGAGGGCACGGCGTCTGGTCATGAAAGAAGTCTGACTCGGCGGCGCGCGACGAAACCGCCCGATGACAGTGTTTTACAATCTATTTCGCCTGCCTCGGCTCGACGCCAGGAATAGAAATCCGAGAGCCGACAGGAGCCAGTGGTTCCCGCGTGTTCGCCGTGCGCTCGCTGCGCACCCACCACCGTCATCGCGGGCCGACACCGTCGGCTCGGGCAGCGGCGCATCGGTGCCGGCGTCCACGGGCGGTGGCGGCGAGCCGGTCACCCAGGCGGGCGGCGCGTAGCCGCCCTCGGTTGCCGCTTGCGCCCCCACCTGCTGTAGCCAGGCCTTCCAGGCGGGCATCGCACCGAGCACCGGCGTGGTGCACGGGTTGATGCCGCGCGACACCGTGCCCACCAGCCGCCCCTCTGCGTCCAGCGCGGCAGCGCCCGAGTCGTTCTGGCAGAACGCATCATCTGCGCTGACCCACTCGCTCTCGGCCGCGGGGATCGAGCCGCAGGCCGAACCGACACAGCTCACCGCCACGCCCGGCTTGAAGCGTCGCGTGCCGATGCTGCCGCTGCCGGTGTTGCCGTACCCCACCGCCGTGACCAGCTCGCCCGGCGCCACCGGGAAGTCCAGGCGCGGCGCAGCGGTGGGCGCGCCCGAGCCGAAGCCGGTGCCGACCAGGACCACCGCGGCGAAGTCGAAGCCGCAGGTGTCGTCGCCCCCCGGGGCCAGCTCGGTGCGCGACACCGACACGTAGTCCGCCGGCTCGTCGGTCTGCACGTGCTTCTGCGTGACCAGCACGTTTTCGGGCGGGTAGGCCGCACCCAGCGGCGCCTGGCCGCAGGTCACGAAACCGCCGGGGCTGTCGGCAATGCAGTGGCGCGCAGTGAGCACCAGGTTCGGAGCCACCAGCGTGCCACTGCAGCGGGACAGGTACTGGCCTTTCTTCGTCACCAGTCCGACCACCATGGGGTATTGCTCGGCCGAGTCGACCTCGCCGTTGACCGCGAGCGGCGCCTCACCCGGGCGCTCTTCCGGGCTCGAGCTGCAGCCCACCACGAGCAGCGCCGCCCACACGCCCCGAGCCTTCATGCCCCAGATGGTGGCACATTCCCGAGCCGGGCGGGTTAGACTGCGCGCGCATGGCAGCCCCGGCGAAGGCTCGCGACCTGTGCAGCGCCGCGCTTCGGCGTGCAGAGCAGCACGCCCAGGTGACCCACGTCGAGGTGCGCTGGCTCTCCGAGCAGAGCGAGCGGCTGCGGGTGCGCGACGGCGCGCCGGATGGAATCTCGAGCGGGCGGAGCGCCGGCTTTTCGGTGCGGCTGATCGCCAGCGGCGCGTGGGGGTTCGCCTGCACCGGCGACGCCGCCGAGGCCGCCGTGCATCGGATGGTGGACGAGGCCGTGGCCATCGCCCGGGCCAGTGCGCGCCTGTCGGAGAAGCCCGTGCGCTTTCCGCCCCGCGGCGGCGAGGTCGGTGAGTACTCGACGCCGCTGGAGATCGATCCGTTCACCGTGCCGCTCGAGACCAAGCTTGCCGATCTGGCGACGCCCGAGGCCGAGCTTCGACGTGGCGGCGCGCCGATCCACAGCGCCGAGGCGTGGATGCACTGGACGGCCGTCGACAAGCTGCTCATGACCAGCGAGGGCACCAACGTGTCACAACGCCTGATCTATGGCGGGGTCGGCCTGAGCGCGATCGCGGTCGGCAGCGACGGCCGCATGCAGCGGCGCTCGTTCCCCGGTTTCCCCGGTTCGGAGGGCCAGCAAGGCGGGTACGAGATCGTGGCGCGCACCGGGCTCATGGCGGCGGCTCCGCGCGTCCGCAGCGAGGCCATCGAGCTGCTGGGCGCCGAGCAGTGCCCGGAAGGCGTGCGTGACGTGCTGCTCGGCAGCAACCAGATGGCGCTGCAGATCCACGAGTCGTGCGGGCACCCCACCGAGCTCGACCGGGCGCTGGGCGCCGAGATCTCGCTGGCGGGGGGCTCGTTCTTGCAGCCCGAAGATCTGGGCAAGCTGCGCTACGGCTCCGAGATCGTCACGCTCACCGCCGACTCGATCGCGCCCACCGGGCTCGGCACCTTCGGCTGGGACGACGAGGGCTCACCGGCGCGGAAGGCGCCGCTGGTCGACCGCGGCGTCTTCGTCGACTACCTGTCGTCGCGCGAGACGGCGGCAGCGCTGGGGCGCGAGTCCACCGCCACGGTGCGAGCCGACGGCTGGAACCGCGTGCCGATGATCCGGATGGTCAACGTGTCGCTCGAACCGCGGGCAGGCTCGCTGGAAGATCTGGTGGCCGACACCGCCGACGGGATCTTGTTCGACGTCAACCAGAGCTGGAGCATCGACGACCTGCGCCTCAACTTCCAGTTTTCGTGCGAGCTGGCGTGGGAGATCAAGCGCGGCAAGCGCGTGCGCTTGCTTCGCGACGCGCGCTACACCGGCATGACCCCACGCTTCTGGCAGAGCTGCGACGCGATCTGCGGCCCGGAAGAGGCCCGCATCTGGGGGCTCATGCTGTGCGGCAAAGGGGATCCCATCCAGTCCATGGCGGTGGCTCACGGCGCGCCACCCGGGCGTTTCCGCAAGGTGGAGGTCGGTCACACGTGACGGGGGCCGAGCTCGCGCGCATGCTCACCGCCGCGCTCGCTGCGGCCGGCGAGCCCGAGGCCGAGGTCTACGCGACCTTCGCGAAGCGCGGCTTCGCGCGGTTCGCGGTGGGCGAGCTGGGCCAGCACATGCAGCTCGAAGACCCCAGCGTGGTGGTGCGCGTGGCGCGCCACCGGCGCGTGGCCGAGGCCAGCTGCACCGTGCTGGGCGAGCAGGCCATCGCCGACGCGATCCGAACGGCGGCGCGCACGGCGCCCAGCGTGCCGCGCGACGAGGGCTTCCCGGGGTTCGCCGGGCCCGACGAGCCCAGCCCGCTGGCGCTGGCTCGGTATTCCGAGCGCACCGCCCGCGCCAGCGCCGAAGAGCGCGTCGAGCTCTTGTCGCCGGTGTTCCGTCGCATCCGCGCCGCCGGCCTCTTGGCCACGGGCGTGCTGGATACCACTTCGCGCATCGAGGCGGTCGCCACCTCGCATGGGCTCACGCGCTCGTACGAAAGCACGCTGGCCACCTTCAAGGTGTGGGCCCTCGAGAGCGCGGGGGGCTCGGGCGCCGCAGGCCACGGCATGTGCGCGCACGTGGATCTCGGCGCGCTCGATCTGGAGGCGCAGACCGAGCTGGCGGTGACCGACGCCTTGCGGAGCAGGAACGCCGGCTCCCTTCCCGCCGGCCAGTACGACACCGTGCTCGGCGCGCTGGCGCTGGCAGAGCTGGTCGAGTGGCTGGCGATGATCGGGCTGGGCGCGCGCGAGCTCGAGCAGGGCCTGAGCCCCCTCTCGGGCCGGCTCGGCCAGCGCATCACTGCCGAGTCGTTCGACCTGATGGAAGATCCGCTGGGCGCTCACGCCTTCGCTGCGCCCTTCGATCGCGAAGGCGTCGCGCGCCGGCAAGTCCCGCTCATCCGCGCCGGCGTCGCCCAGGGGGTGGTCCACGATCGAACCACGGCGGCGCGGGCCGGCGTCGGCTCTACCGGCAACGCCTCGGCTCCCGGCGGGTTCGGCGCCGGCGGCCCCAGCCCGTCGTCCCTGGTCGTACAAGGTGGGAGCGCCGAAAGCGTGGACGAGCTGATCGGCGGAATCGAGCGCGGGCTGTATGTGCGAAGGCTGCACTACGTGAACGGCTACCTCGAGCCACGCCGCGCGGTCATGACGGGGCTCTCGCGGGACGGCACGTTCCTGATCGAGGGCGGAAAAGTGACCAAGCCGATCGAGAGCATGCGCTTCACCGACAGCCTGCTCGAGGCGCTCGAGCGCTCCGACGGCATGACCCGCGCGCTCACCGTTGCCCCGAACTGGTGGTCGGCCGGCGGCTCGGTGGCGGCGCCCGCGGTCCGGATCCGCGGCCTCAATTTCTCTTCGGGCAGCCGCCAAAAGTGAGCTCTGGCGTGTTACGCTTTGCGTTCGCGCGAAGACGTCGCCCATGCCACCGCCCCCGAACCTGAAGTGGACCTCGACCGAAGGCGACGTCGCCGCGGCGCTGGCCGGCCAGGCCAAGAGCACGCGCTTTCTGACGGCCGACGACCTCGACGTGCACTTTCAGCCCATCGTGTCGGTGGCCACGGGGCGCGCGTTCGCGCAAGAGGCGCTGGTGCGCTGCAAGGTGCCCGAATACAAGAACCCCGCCAAGCTGTTCGAGAAGGCGGTGGAAGAGAAGTCCACCGGGCGGCTGGGGCGTCCGATTCGCGACGTGGCGTTTGCCCGTGGGGCGGGGCACCGGTTGTTCGTGAACGTGCACCCCGACGAGCTCAGCTCGCGCTGGCTGGTGCGCCCCGACGACCCGCTGAACTATCACGACGCCGAGGTGTTCCTCGAGATCACCGAGTCGGCGGCCTTCGCCTATTTCGATCTGTGCAAGAGCGTGCTGAAAGAGATCTGCGCGCGCTCGGGGCTGCACCTGGTGGTGGACGACCTGGGTGCCGGCCACAGCAACCTGAAGCGTGTGCTCGATCTCGAGCCGCGCGTGGTCAAGCTCGATCGCGAGTTGGTGATCGAGCTCGACAAGAGCCGGCGCCAGCAGATCTTGGTGCGGTCGGTGACCGAGCTGTCGAAAGAGCTGGGGGCCGAGGTGGTGGCCGAGGGCATCGAGACCCTGGACGAGCTGAAGGCCGTGCGCGACTGCGGCGTCGACTACGTGCAGGGGTACCTCTTGGCGAAGCCGGCGTATCCGATCCCCCCGGTGAGCTGGCCGCTCTGAGGCCCGCCCCCGGGCCGCCCGCCCGCTGGCGCCCCGAGTCGGCGTGGGCCGACCCCGGGGCGCCGCGCGGCTCGTCAGGCGATCTTCTTCGCCTGCGGCGCCGGACCGACGACGGCGTCGATGTCGACTTTGGCGACACCGGGGCCTTCACCGGTCCATACGGACACCGTGGTGCTGCCTTTGGGGAAATCCGTGTCGATTCGAACGATCTTGCCGACACGGCCGTCTTCGAGCAGCACCCGGCGGCGATCCGTCATGTACTGATGGATGTGCCGAATGTTTGCCATGCGCTGCAATATAAGTGGCGGGGTCGGGACTGTCAGATTTCCGGGGCAAGAAATCTCGGCCGCGATCCCACGCGAAGATGATTCCGTCGTCATCCCGCCCACTTGGCGCCCGCCGCGAACTGGGCCACGCAGCGCGCCGCTGGCTATCGTGAGCGCATGAAGCACGCAGGGGTCGTCGTCGCCGGGCTCGCGCTCGCCTGCTCGCACCATCACCACGCTCGCGTCCACTCTGCCGAGCTCGGGCCACCGCCGATCGCCATGGTGCCGCACTCGAGCCGGCTCTGGATCGAGCTCGAGGGCACGCCCGATCGCCAGTGCGAGCAGACCGCCACCGAGCGCGCGCTGTGCTTTGCCGAGATCCAGGCGGCGCTGGGCAGCGCGTTCACGCGGACGCTGTGGCCCAGCTTTCCCGACGTGGCGGTGAAGACCAAGGGCGACGACGTAGAGCCCGGGGACTACCTCTTGCACGTGCGGCTGCGCGTGGACTCGCACCCGCCCGACGCCACGGGCCCGGGCCATGCCGCCAGCATTCGCGGCAGCTGGCAGCTGGTGCGCGACGGCTTGCCCCTCGCGGGCGAGAGCGTGTCGAGCAGGTCGCGGGGCGACTTCGCCTACGGCCGGCCCCTGGGGGGTGCCGCCGGCGAGGTCGTAGACGCCGTGGCGCTGCACGTGGCCAGCGTGATCGGAACGCTGCCCGAGCTGCGCCCGGCGGCGCAGCGGCCCCTGCCGGCGGTGTCGACCCGGAAGCGCACCGGAGCGTTGCTCGGCTCGGCCGCCGCCAGCTGTCAGTCTTCCGACGACGCCAAGCGCTGCTCGATGGCCTCGAGGTGAGCGTTGACCTGCGGGTCTTTCGCTCGCAGCTCTTCCACCCGGCGCACCGCGCTCATCACCGTGGTGTGGTCCCGGTTGCCGAACGCGCGCCCCAGCTCGGGGAAGCTGCACTTCAGGCGCTGCCGACACAGGTACATCGCGACCTGACGGGCGAACGCCACGCTCTTGTGGCGGTCTTTGCTCAAGAGGTCGGCGTTGGTCAGACGGAAGTGGCTGCACACGATGCGCTGGATGTCCTCGACGCTCATCACGTCGGGGCGGCGCGGCGCCACGCGGGCCAGCTCGGCCTCGGCGAAGGTCACGTCGATCGGGCGCCCGGTCAGCGACGACTTGGCGGCCAGGCGGATCAGCGCGCCCTCGAGCTCGCGCACGTTGCTCTTCACGGTCTGCGCCAAGAGCACCGCGACCGCGTCGTCGAGCGGAATGCCCTCGAGCTCGGCCTTCTTCCGCACGATGGCCACCCGCGTCTCGAGCTGCGGCACCTGAATGTCGGCAACCAGACCCGAGGTGAAGCGCGAGACCAGGCGCTCGGGCATGCGTTGCAGCTGCTGCGGGTACTTGTCGCTGGTGACGACGATGGGCTTGTCGGCGTCGCGCAGCGCGTTGAAGGTGTGGAAGAACTCTTCCTGCGTCTGCTCGCGCCCCGCCAAGAACTGGATGTCGTCGAGCAACAAGAGGTCGCACTCGGTACGGTACCGCGCGCGGAACTCGTCCATCTTCTTGTGCTGCAGTGACTCGATGAACTCGTTGGTGAAGTGCTCGGCCGACGTGTAGATCACCCGCGCCCGCGGATTGCTCTCGAGCACCTTGTGCGCGATGGCGTGCATCAGGTGGGTCTTGCCGAGCCCGGTGCCGCCGGCGATGAACAGCGGGTTATAGCGCGGGCCGCCGCCGCCGGCCGAGGCGAGCGCGGCGGCGTACGCCAGCTCGTTCGAGGGGCCGACCACGAAGTTGGTGAAGGTGTGCTTGGGGTTCAAGCTGGCGGCGAGCGCGGCGCGATCGGAAAGGCTGCGGTCGCTCTTGGGCGAGGGCCGCTCGGACGGCACGGCGCGATCGGCCGGCGTGGCGCGCCGCTCGCGCGGCGCCTTGGGCTCGCACACCGGGCTCACCAGGGTGTTCGACACCCGCCACTCGACCTTGACCTCGGCGCCGGTGATGACCTCGAGCTGGCTCACCAGGTCGGGCAAGAAGTGGGTCTTGACCCAGTCGCGCACGAATTCGTCACGCGCGGTGAGCGCGAGCACGCCGTCGTCCAGCGAGTCGATCTGAACGCTGGAGAACCATTGCTCGAACGAGGCCGGCGAGCGCGCACGCGTCCGCTCGAGCGCCTCGTGCCAGGGAGGGGATGAGTTCGTCGGGCTCTGCATTGCTGACTGCGCTGAGAACAGATGACTTTCGATCGCTGCTTCGAAATCCACGGAGATGACTCCCCCCAGGTTGTCCACAGGGTGTGGACAGCCTGCAGCCCCACGATTCATTCGGGCCGATTCGACGACCCAAGCTCGGGTGAAAGGAAGAGGGACGAACGCCCCTCCAGCCCATCGCCCTGAAGGCCAAGCTCATGAGCTTCCATTGCCGGCCGGAGAGCGATGGTTCGCTTCCGGAGTTCCCCCGAAGGCAGATGGGTCATCTCGACCGACACCACCGTCGAAGGGAGCGTCGAGCTAGCACCGGTCGCTCACAAAGTTCAATCGTGGATTTTTCGACGCCGACGATCCTCCGCAAAACACCACGCTTTGTCGTGACGCGCCTCGGGCTCACGCGTGAGTTGTCGGATCGAGTCTTCGACGCGCATGCGTAACCCTGCAGGGACATGCGACTTTGGCATCGCGCCCACAGACCCGTCGCTGCGCGCAGCAACAAAATCGTCGCTCTCGGAGTCAAGAGTGCACCTGCAGCCAGACTGACGATGTTCTGTTTCAGCGTGCGCTCACGCGCAGAAATCTTGACAGCGCGCACCCGCTGGTTCTGGCGGGTGGGTCGTTTTCTTGCCCCGGGTCCACGCGGAAGGGTAGCTGTCGGCGGAGTGTCGAACCACGAGCGCGCTGGCGCAGCCTCTTCCCGAATCGGGCGAGCGTTTCTGGGCGCGTGCGCCCTGGCCACGTGCTGCCTGGCGAGCTCGCCGGTGTTGGCCGAAGCGTCGTCGCTCGACCCGGCCGTCGGCTGGAACTATGGCGAGATCGAGACCCCACGCAGCGCCGCCATGGGCGGGGCGCTCCGCGCATACAGCAACTCGGTCAGCGCGCTGTTCATCAACCCGGCCAACATGGCGTCGTCGCGCATCTATCACCTGGGTGCGCTCGCCCAGATCTGGCCCGAGGCGGGCCGGCAGAGCTACGGCGGCGGTGCCGTGGACTCGATCGTGTCGAGCTCGCGCCTGGCGGGCGGCTTCGGTGGTGTATGGACGCTGCAAGACCCCGACGGCATCGATCGCCAGGCCACGGACCTGCGCTTCGCGCTGGCCATGCCGTTCTCGGATCAGTTCATGCTGGGCATCGGCGGCCGCTACTTGTGGCTGAAGCAGAACGGCCTCGGGCCGCTGGGGGACAGCCTGGTTTCCGGCGGATTGAAGGACGAGAACATCGTGAAGGGCTTCGCCTTCGACGCCGGCGCCACGCTGCGACCCACCGAGTATTTCGCCATCTCGCTGGTGGGGAACAACCTGAACAACCCAGGTCACGGGTTCCAGCCCAGCAGCGTCGGCGGCGGCATTGGCGTGGGCACCAAAGACGTCACGGTCGAGGGCGACGTGGTGAGCGACTTCACCACCTGGGACAGGACCACGGTGCGCGCCATGGGCGGGCTCGAGCTCTTGCTCGCCGATCGCTTCGCGGTGCGCGGAGGCTATCGCTACGACGACGGCGCGAAGAGCCACGCGGTCAGCGTGGGCGCCGGCTACATCGAGCGCGCCTTCTCGGCCGAGGCCGCCGTGCGGCGCGTGGTCTCGGACCCGGGGGCCACCGCCATCTTCTTCGGGTTCACCTATCACCTCGAGTCCACGGGCCTGACGCCGTCACCCGACGGCTTCTGATCAGCCCAGCATCGACTCGAGGGCGCCTCGAAGCTCGGTGGCGGCGGCCTCGAGCGCCGAGGTCGGCACGGTGGTGAGCGGCGGCAGCGCGGCCTCGGCGCGGAGCTGTTCGACCGCGCGCGGGTTCCGGTACCAGTCTTCGTCGTGATCTTCGGTCAGCTCCCGGGCGTGGCGTGCCGCGAGCAACATCGAGACGAAGCGCTGCGCGTCGTCGCGCCGGGGCGCGAACATCGCCCCGGCCAGCTCCGGGGGCAGCGGGCGACCGAACAGCCGCGCCGTGAGCTCTTCGAATGCATCACGGTACCGGCGGTCGCCGTCGAGCGCGGCCCGGCGCAAGAGCACGCGCACCGCGCGCCCGCGACCTTCGTGGAACAACACGCGCGCCAGCACGCGCTGGTGGTCCCGCGCGGCCCCCGCGCTCAAGCCCAGCTCGCGCCGCAAGAACGCCGGCGTGAGCGCCAGCCAGGCGAACAGCGCCCCGTGGGCCAGGCGGCGCAGGCCGAAGGCGTCGTGCGCCACCACGAAGGGCTGATCGGGCGGCGCCAGGGCATCGGCGAAGGCAGCACCCAGCCGGGCCAGGGCGCGCAAGAAGCTGGCCGGCGCCATCGCCGCCGGCAGGGGGCCGGGGTCGAGCGGCAGCGAGTCGAGCAGTCGCGTCTGGCGGAACAGCGCCCCCAGGGTCTCGCTGTTCACCCGGGTCGGCCAGCCCGCATGCGCCTCGAGCCCCAGCGTGGACAAGAGATGCAGGTGGAGCTCGGACACTCGAAACTCGGCAGCGCGGTCCTCGGTCACGCCCAGCCACCCCAGCGCCAGCTCACTCATGCCACTGGCCGGCAGCTCGAGCGCGTCGGGATCGACGCGCAGGTGCTCCACGACCTCGCGCCGACGCTCCCAGACCCGTCGCTCGAGCTCCGCGGCGTGCGGCGCGCACCGCAACCACTCGGCCATCCAGTGCTCGGAACGCGCTCGGTCCGAGAGCACGCGTGCGAGGATCTGATTGAGCGTCAGCGAGACGCGGGCAGGCCGGTCGAGCGGGTGTTGCTCGACGGCGCGCGCTCGCGCCAGCGCCACCAGCCCGGGCAGGTTTGCCTTGTCGTCCACCAGCCGGTAGAGCCAGCGCAGCATGGGCCCGCGCAGCGGGTCGTGCTCTGGCCGATCGCGCACGCGCTCGAAGCCCTGGCGCGAGACGAACGGATGGGCGACGAACGGATCGTGCTCCAGAGCCGCGCCGCGGCGCAGGCGTCGCTGCCAGCGGACCCAGTCGCCCACCATGCGCGAGATCTGGCGATCGAGGCGCACCAGATCGAGCTCGTCCACGTCAGTGCTCTCCGCCCAGCATGATGGTCAAGCGCGCGGTCAGTGCCAGATGCGAGTTCAAGTGGCCGTCTTCGTCTTTCGGCACGTCGACGCAGTTGCCGTCCCCCGAGGCCTGGCAGCGTCGGATCTTGTCGACGAACACCCGGGTGTAGGTCAGCGCCGGCCCCAGCTTGAGGGTGCGTGACAGGTGAAAATCCAGCCCGCCGCCGATCTGGGCTGCCGGGCCGGCGCCGGTCTCTTCCCAGGTGACGCCGGCCTGGTCCTTGGCCGAAGTTCCGAGCGCGCCCACGCCCATCGCCAGCTGCACATAGGGGTCGAGCGAGCCCTCGTCGTTGAAGTAGACCCGCCCGACCAAACCCAGCCACACGGCCGCCGCCCCCGCTTGGTCGAGCTGCAGCTCTTTCGGAGGGTGGTAGCGGAACGAAGCGATCTCGAAGCCCCCGCCCCAGGCAAAATGGGGCGTGACGCGCCAGAGCCCGGTGAAGCCGCCGATCCCACCGGCGCCGACGCCCTCGCAGCGATCGTCGGACTCGCTCCCGGCTCGGCAATTGGCCAGCGCCACCCCCAGCGACGGGATCAGCTCGACGGTGCGACGAGCGTAGATCGGCGTGCCCACCGCTGGCGCCGGCGCCGACGCGGGCGCGGCGCCCGCTGGCGGCGCGTGCGCGGTGCCCTGCCACGCGGAGTACGGCGGTGGCTCGGGCGCGGGTGCAGGCGGCGGTGGCGGCTCGGGCGTGGGGCCCGCCTCGGCCGCGTGCGCGCGCCCCACGAGCAGCACCAGAGCGAAGAAGCATGCACGCGCGAGCATCGGACGGCCGAGAGGCTACACCCCTTTCGGGCGTAGTCGCTGCCGGGTTGTGTGGTTTTTCCGATTCCGCGCTAAGGATCGCTGGCCATGGCGCGCCGCCTTCCGGTGATCCAATCCAGTGACGAGGGTGAGCCGCGCTCGCCCTCGCAGTGGGTGGCGATCGCGGCGGCGCTGACGCTGACGTTGTGGGTGCCCGGGGGGATGCTGGCCCTGGCCTTGGGCCGCCGGCTGTCGACCGGCATGACCGGAGCGGCGGCGGCTGCCGCGTTGATCGTCCCCGCCGTGGCTTCCCTGGCGCTGGCCGCGGCCGCGACCGGCGCCGTGGTGGGTCGGTTCGGGGGGCGCGCCCGCGCGCGCGAGGCAGTGGCCGGCTCGAGCCTCGCGGTGCTGGCCGCCTGGGGCTTGACGGTCTCGAGCGGGGCCCTGGCGCCGTGGCCGGTGGCCGCGGTCACCCTGCTCGTTCTCGGCGGGGTGGCTGCCTTCGGCGCCGCGCTCGGGGCCCGCGTGGGCCTGCGGCGCCGGCCCACGCTGAGCAAAAACGGCTGATTTTACCGGCATCGGACCGGCACCCGGTGGACCTGGTGGGTGCCCGCGACTACGCTTTTGGGCGATGAGCAAGCTCGACCAGGAGCTGGCAGACGCCGTCCAAGCTTCGGAAGACGCCGCACCCGCCTCGGAGCGCCCGGTAGCGGCGGCGCCGGTCGCCAAGGCCCCCCGACGCAAGCTGCAGAACCTGGGCCTGGTGGCGACCCTGCTGGTGATGGGCGGCGGCATCTTGGCGCTGGTGCTGACCAGCTTCAAGCAGTCGGCGGTCTACTCGAAGGGCGTGGACGAGCTGATCGCCGAGAAAGAGCGGATCGCGGGCCGCAACGTGCGGGTCACCGGCAACCTGGTCAAAGGCACCCTGAAGCGGCGCGACGAGCCGTGCGAATACCGCTTCAGTGTCTCGAAGAACGAAAAGTCGCTCGACGTGCGCTACGCGCAGTGCGTGGTGCCCGACACCTTCCGCGACGTTCCCGGAATGGATGTGGAAGTCACCGCCGAGGGCAAGCTGACCAGCGAGGGTCACTTCGAGGCCAACCAGATCATGGCCAAGTGCCCGTCCAAGTACGAGATGAAAGACCGCGCGCAGAAGGGCGAAGAGGCCCCCCACCAGGCAATCGCCCCCGCTGTGCAGAACGAGAAGCGGTAAGGTAGGCGCCATGTGGGATCGATTCCTGCGCGCCTGTCGGCGCGAGCCGGTAGACGCGACTCCGGTGTGGTTCATGCGCCAGGCCGGCCGCTACATGGCCGAGTACCGCGCCATCCGCGAGAAGCACACGCTGCTTCAGATCTGCCGGCAGCCAGAGCTGGCGTGCGAGGTCACGCTGCAGCCCGTGCGCGCGCTGGGGGTGGACGCCGCGATTTTGTTCGCGGACATCTTGCTGCCGCTCGAGCCCATGGGCTCGCCCTTCGAGTTCGCCGCGGGTGAAGGCCCGGTGTTCGATCATCCGGTGCGCACCGCCGCCGACGTGGCCGCTCTGCGGGTGATCGATCCGGAAGAGAGCCTGGCCCACGTGCTGGCGGCCATCCGCATGATCCGCCAAGAGCTGGACGGCAAGACACCGCTGATCGGCTTCGCCGGCGCGCCCTTCACCCTGGCCAGCTACCTGGTCGAGGGCGGGAAGAGCGCGCACTACGCCAAGACCAAGCAGATGATGTACTCGGAGCCGGAGCTCTGGGGCGCGCTCATGACCAAGCTGGCAGAGGTGGTGCGCCGCTACCTGCGTGCGCAGATCACCGCGGGCGCGCAGGCCGTTCAGCTCTTCGACTCGTGGATCGGCGCGCTCTCGCCCACCGACTACCGCGAGTTCATCTTGCCCCACGTGCGCCACATCTTGCAGGACGTCGCCACCACGGGTGTCCCGGTGATCCACTTCGGCACCGGCACCGCCAGCTTGCTCGAGCTGCAGAAAGAGGCGGGCGGCAGCGTGATCGGCGTGGACTGGCGCACGCCGCTGGGCGGCGCCCGCCAGCGCCTGGGCAACGACGTGGCGGTCCAGGGCAACCTCGACCCGCTCTTGTTGTTCGCGCCCCGGCCGCTGCTCGAGCGGCGCGTGGTCGAGGTGCTCGAGGCCGCGGGCCCGGCGCCCGGCCACGTCTTCAACCTGGGCCACGGCATCTTGCCCGAGACGTCACCCGACAGCGTGCGCTTCGTCGCCGACGTGGTGCACGAGCGCTCGCGCCGATGACCCGCCACGTGGTGGTGGTCGGCGCGGGGATCACGGGCCTGACCGCGGCGTATGTGCTGGGGCGCGGCGAGCCGCGACCGCGCATCACCCTGGTCGAGCGCCGCGACCGCGTGGGCGGCAACATCGAGACCGAGCGGCGCGAGGGCTTCTTGCTCGACGGCGGCCCCGACTCGTTCCTGAGCACCAAGCGCGAAGGCGCCGAGCTGTGCCGCGAGCTCGGGCTGGGCGACCACCTGATCGTGCCGCGGCCAGAGGCCAAGAAGGTCTACATGGTGCACCGCGGGCGGCTCGAGCCGATGCCCGGCGGCCTGGCGCTGGCCATTCCGACCCAGATCGGGCCCATGCTGTCGACCCCGCTCGTCAGCTTCCCCGGCAAGCTGCGCATGCTCGGCGATCTGGTGCTGCCGCGCCGGCACGGCGAGGGCGACGAGAGCATCGAGGACTTCATCGCGCGCCGCTTCGGGCGCGAGGCCGCGCGCAGCCTGGCCGCGCCGCTCTTGGGCGGCATCTACGCGGGGGACATCGGCGAGCTATCCATCCGCTCCACCTTTCCTCAGCTGGTCGAGGTCGAGAAGAAGCACGGCAGCCTGGCCAAGGGCCTCTTGGCTCTGCAGCTGGCGCGCCAGAAACAGAACGGAAGCGGCCCGAAGAAGGGCGGCGACGCGCCGAGCCCATTCATGTCACTCACCGGCGGCATGGGCGAGCTGGTCGCCGCGCTGCTCGAGCGCATCCCGGCCGAGGCACTGAAGCTCGGGCGCAGCGCCTTGCGGGTCGAGCCCAACGGCGGCGCGTACCGCGTGCACCTCGATGGCGGTGAGGTGCTCGACGCCGACGCCGTGATCTTCGCGTCACCGGCCCACGCCACCGCCCAGATGCTGCCCGACCCGCGCATCACCGCCGAGCTCGGCGCCATCCCCTACCTGTCGACCGCCACGGTGTTCTTTGCGTTCCCGCGTGCCGGTTTGGAAAGACCCTTGGACGGCGTCGGCTTCGTGGCGCCGAAGGGTGAAGCGGAGCTCATCGCCGGCACCTGGGTGTCGAGCAAGTGGGATGGCCGTGCGCCCGACGATCACGTGCTGATGCGCGCCTTCCTGGGCGGCGCCCGCGCCAAGGTCGACGTCGCGAATGCCAGCGACGAGCAGTTGGCGTCGATCGCCCAGCGCGCGCTCGAGCAGCTGATGGGTCGGCTGGGAACGCCGACCTTCACCCGCATCTTCCGCTACATCGACGCCAACCCGCAGCCGGTCGTCGGCCATGCCGCCCGCATGCAGCGGGTGGAAGCCCGCCTGCGCGAGCTGCCGGGGTTGTACCTGGCCGGCGCCGCTTACGACGGCGTGGGCATCCCCGACTGCGTGCGCCAAGCGCGCAGCGTGGTCGAGCGGGTGCAGCGCGAGCGGCTTGGCTCGAGCGCGTGACCCCTCAGCCCTCTCGGGCGTAGTGGATCTTCAGCGTCTCGACGATGGTCTTGATCATCGCCTGGACCTTGGCGGTGCTCTCGTGCCGCACCATCACGTAGCCGTCGCCCTCGTAGCTGTCGTTCTTCGTCGCTCCAAGCGTCGGCAGCTTGGCCTCGACCAGCCACTGGCCCACCGCCTCGTGGGTCTCGCGCACACCGGTCACCGCGGCGACTCGACCGCTGCCCATGCCCCGCACGTAGGCGCAGCCGGCGGCGTACTTCCGCCGCCACGGTGCGTCCAAGACGCCGTGGACCACGGCCCGGGCCCACGCGCGATAGATGTCGATGTCGTGGACCACGCCCGTCATGTGCAGCAGCTGTGCTCCGGGCGGGCGGGCCGCGATCTCGCCGATGGCCAGGCGGCCGTCGGCTTGCTCGAACCACTCCATGTGGGTCATGCCGTCCTCGAGGCCCAGCGCGGCGATGGCGGCAAAGCCCATCTCTCGCGCGCGCTGACACGCCGGGGCGTCCACCTC
Source organism: Polyangiaceae bacterium (assembly GCA_023150915.1). GTDB lineage: Bacteria > Myxococcota_A > Polyangia > Polyangiales > Polyangiaceae > JADJKB01. The sequence goes on along the minus strand of JAKLKA010000051.1, from coordinate 2,822 downwards.
GCGCGGCAGCACGCAGGCCCACTGGATCCACGGGTTCTCGAGCACCTCGAGGCAACCGGGTTGGTAGTTCGCCATGGACCACGCCTGGGGTACGCCACCCACGGTGATGGTCTCGAAGCTGTGCTCGCTGCCGCGCAGCATCTGCTCGGCCAGCACCGGTAGAGCGGGTGACACGCCCAGGCCCGAGAGCACTCGGGTGAGCTCGCTGGGCGCCGACACGCGAAAAGTCGCCCGGGCCCCCATTCCCGCCGGCGGCTTGAGGATCAGCGGGAACCCGACCTCGGACGCAAACGCGAGGGCCTCTGCCTCCGAGCGGACCAGCGCGTGGCGCGCCACCGGCAGCCCCGCCGCGCCGAGCGCGTCTTTCATCCGTGCCTTCTCACGGAACAGCTCGGCGGTGGCCACGCTGGTGCCGGCCACACCGAAGCGGGCGCGCGCGTGGGCCAGGTTCACCTGCAGCATCTCGAGGATGCCGATGATCCGATGGGGCTGACCGTGCCTTTGCCGCAGCACTTCGACGCCGTCCAGCATGTCGCGCAGGCTCATCGGCTCGGTCACCCGGACCAGATCCGCGTACAAGTGCCGCTCGTGCTCGGGCGGCGGCGTGTGGACCACGCCCAAGAGCTTCACGTCGTCGAGCGCGGCCACGGCGCGGACGAAGCGCATCGTCGCTTCGGACGGGAAAGGTGCGACGAAGACGACGTTCTGGCTCATGTCACTTGCACGCGTCATAGCAGCACGCCCTGGGCTCGCCGGCGCGTTCTTCTTTGGTTCGCTTGGCGCTGAAGGTGGCGTTCGGCACCGCCTTGCGTCGACCCTTGGCCGCGGTCTTCTCCAGGCCGCCGGGGCAGTCGGCGTACGGCGGTGGAGCCGCGTTCGAGACGCCGGCCGCCGGGGCCTCGAAGCAGAACAGCGGCTCGGGGCTCTTGCACGCGGTGGGCGGCCGCGCCGCCGGGATCTTTCCGCACCAGGCGTAGCAGCACTGCTTCGAGCTTTCCTCGAGCGATGGGTCGCGGCGAGCGCCGTTCGGCGGCAGCTCGAACGCGCCCGCTTCTTTCGCTGCGGCGGTCTTCGGAAGCTTTGCAGGGCACTCTTTGACGTCCAGGTCGGACATCGCGATGCACAGCGCCTCGCGCGTGAGGTTCTTCGCGGCGCACTTGAGGCCCGACGCCGCCGGCTTGGCGCTGGCCTTGGGCGCGTCGAGATCTTCGGTGTCGGACTTGGGCTTGGACTTGCTGGAAGCCGGCTCGGGCTTCGAAGGCTCGGCCGAGGACGACTTCTTCTTCGGCTGCCCTTCCGGCTTGGGCTCCCACTCGAGCCACTCGCCTTCCGGCGGCGGGTGCACGCGTCGCTCACCCGCGCAGGCAGCCAGTGAAGCGATGAGGGTGAGCGCCCAGGAGAGGGGATGTTTCAAGCTCGAACCCTCAGGGTACGAGCTTTCCGCCGCGTTCGGAAATGGGCATTCGACGGGAGGGCGCCTGGAGTTGGCCGCCGGCGGTGAGTGGCTGGGGCGGGCCGATTCGCTTATGCTTCGACCATGATGCGGTTCGTTCCGGGCGCCGCGGGCGCGCTTCTGCTCGCGCTGGGCGCCGCCACGGCCTGCGGCGCCGAAGACAGCGGCGGCGTCGCGGGCGGTGGTCAGAGCGGTGTCGGCAGCACGGGCGGTGGCGGAAGCGGCGCGGGCTCGGGTTCCGGTGGCGGCCTGAACGTGGGCGGCGGGGCAAGCGGCGGCGGCACCGGTGACGGCGGCGTGGTCACCGGAAACGAAGACAAGTGCGACGGCATCGACAACGACAAGAACGGCATCGTCGACGACGTCGACGTGGGCAAGGACGGCGTCTGCGATTGCCTGCGCATCGCCACCCTGGGCGAGCCCGGCACGGTGGGCCAGCCGAACGTGTTCGACGCCTGGCTGGCCGCGCGCAGCACCTATGGCACCACGCCGCTCAAGGACAAGGCGCTCACCGCCGACCTGCTCAAAGAGTTCCAGATCATCGTCAGCCAGAACGTGAGCAACAACCACGCCTACTCGGCCGCCGAGGTGGGCGCGCTGGGGACCTGGATCAAGGCGGGCGGCGGGTTCATGACGCTGATCGGCTATGCGGGCCCCAGCGAGATCCAGAACGTGAACCAGCTGCTGGCGCCCTTCGGCATGAGCTACGGCCCCGAGCAGATCCTCCAGAAGTCGGGCGCGAACACCATTCCGGTCACGGGCTGGGTGAAGCACCCGGTGACCAACGGCGTGACTCAGATCGGCGTGGACAACGGCTACCCGGTCAACGGCGCGGGGCTGGCCCTGGCCAGCGAACAGAGCTGGACTGTGCTGCGCGCCCAAGAGGTGTCGGCGGGCAAGGTGCTGATGTGGGGCGACGAGTGGCTCACCTTCGACAGCGAGTGGAAGGGCCACCCCGAGTACCAGGTCGAGCTGTTCTGGCTGAACGCCCTCAAGTGGCTGTCCCCGGCCAACAACTGCCAGGTGCCGATCCCGCCGAGCATCAAGTGACCGCGGGGCTCGAAACCATCCCCGCCCGGAAGTCGGGCCGGACGGTTGCGAAAAGGGACGCGTCTTCGATCACGCCGCCTCGCGAGCCGGCGAGCCCATGACGCTGCCGCTGCCACAGACCACGGACGGCAATCCGGCGCGCCCCTTCCATCGGGGGCGCGCCAGCAGCGTCTCTACGGGTGCCGGCGCAGACGGAGTTATCAACATGGTCCGGGACAGGTGACCCGACCCCGCCGACCCCCGCCCCTCGCGCGCGCCTCGAGCCGCTGTCGCCGGCGAGCGTTCGCTTGGAGCTCACCGCGCGGGCCGCGTTCCGCGA